>CANJTH010000054.1:0-7755 GCA_947477185.1 Actinomycetota bacterium | reverse complement strand
AGAGCTTTAATTTCAGGACTGCTGAAATGCTCATCAGTAAATGCCCGACTAGATTGCAGCAGCATTCTAATTAATTCAAGAAGCTCTGAAACCCCTAATACTCGCCAGGCCTTGAAAAGAATTTTCACTGCAGCAATTGAAGGAAGTTCAGTGCCAAGGAGTGGGAATAAGTGGGGAGCCAGAACTCCTAGCTTTACAGTGAGCGCCTTCCAAGCCTCAACATCTTGCGGAGCAATCTTTCTAATGTTGTTCTGGGTCTGCTCGCGATCCATCACAACGCCGACCATTTTCCCATCGGGAAAAACTGAGCAATATGGCTTACCAGATGGAACAAATTCAAGACCGTGCTGTATTAATTGATCTTTAAGAGCTGCCATAACTCCACCACCAGCAAATAGGCTTAAATTTGTGGCAAATAGATCATGATGAAAACCGGGCAGAGTTACCTCTTCAGTTCGGATAGCACCACCAAAGGCGCTGGCCTGTTCTAGTACTAGAACTTTTTTTCCCTTTGAGCTCAAAAGTGCGGCGGCCGAGAGACCGTTAATTCCGGAGCCAATAATTAATACATCAAGCATTGGGGAATCATGCCATGATGGTAAATAATAACCAATAGACGTAACCGATTGTTTGGCATTAGATTAACCAAGTTGCTTATTGGCCAGGGTACTAAATTGGGAGGATTACTGATGGAGCGCAATGATGTGATCATTGTTGGAAGTGGAATCAATTCACTAGTTGCTGGAGCTCTTTTGAGTCGGGCTGGTTGGAAAGTATTGATCTGTGAGAGAAATGAATCAGCTGGTGGAGCCATAGCAACATCAACAACGGCTACGCTTCCAGGCTTTACCCACGAACTACTCTCGAGCTGGCATCCATTATTTGTTGGAGGTCCGGCATATGCCGAGCTCAAGGATGATTTAGAGGCCCGAGGTTTAGTCTATGCAAATACAACAATGCCAACAGGGGTTGTGTGCAGTGATGGAAGCGCTGTGCTTTCAACTGACATGGCAGCGACATCGGCTGAGTTTGAGCGATTAGGTGATGGCGCGGCATGGAATGCGATGCTTGGAGAGTTCACTAAGAAAATAGATTTAGCCTTTGGATTATTAGGTGCAGATCTTTGGCGCGCAAACTCACTGAAATTATTGCGCACCGCCCGTAAACGCTTTGGCAATCGTGGTTTAGTTGCAACTGGTGCAGAGCTTCTAGAGCCTGCTGCGCCATGGTTGGATAGAACTTTTACATCACCTGTGAGTAAATCACTGCTTGCCCCGTGGGCCCTTCATAATGGCTTAGGTCCAGATGATGCTAGTAGCGGATTTATTACAAAAGTTATTTCGGCCGCCGTTGCCTTTGGTGGAATGCCGGTACCTATCGGTGGCGGAATTAAATTAGTTGAAGCGTTAATGGCGATAATTACCGACAATGGTGGTCAGTTAATTACCGGAGCCGATGTGAAAAAGATTTTAGTTACTAATGGAAAAGCAATGGGTGTCAAACTCTCTGATGGCCGAGAGCTCTTTGCTAAAAAGGCTGTTCTTGCCTCCACAACACCACAAGCCTTGTATCAAGGCCTATTAGGTAGTGAAGGGGTAGCTGAGGAGGTTAGAAAATCAGCTGAGGCATTTCGTTATGGGCGTGCAGCGATTCAAATTCACTTGGCTCTCTCTGAGCCACCGAAATGGAAAAACGATGCTCGATTAGCAGATGTGGCAATAGTTCACGTGCTCGATGGCATGAACTCATTATCAGAGTCAGTTAATGCATCAAATCGTGGCTACCTACCAAAGCGACCCACAATTGTCGTTGGGCAGCCAACAACAATGGATAAGTCGCGCGCCCCAGAAGGTCAATCGATTCTATGGATTCAACTTCAAGAGAATCCTCGAATAATCATGGGGGATTTAGCTGGAGAAATTGATCCAGGCGATGGCAGTTGGAATCAAATGAGATTGGATGCTTATGCCGATCGAGTTCTTGCACAGCTAGGAGAACAAATTTCAAACTTGCACTCGGCCACGCTAGCCAAAGTTGTATTAGGGCCGGTTCAAATCGAGGCAATGAATACAAATCTTGTAGGCGGAGATCCATATTCGGGTGATTGCCGCATCGATCAATATGCAGTGTGGCGCCCACTTTCTAATGCCGCTGGACACCGCACACCCATTAAAGACTTATGGCACATAGGGGCTTCAACTCACCCTGGCCCAGGCCTTGGAGGAGGCTCGGGATACTTGGTTGCAAAGCGATTGCTCAGTAAGAAGTTCTACCAAAAATAACTCTAATTCTTAAAAAAGAAGGGCCGATCGAGAAATCTCGACCGGCCCTTCTTTTTGAAAGCTTACTTAGAAACTAATGCCAAGACTCGGCACGGACTTCCTGAGCCACCAACGATCTTAAGAGGCGCAGCGATAACGATTGCACCTTGTGCCGGCAACTTATCGAGATTGCGAAGTTGTGTTAAGCCGTACTTGTTATTTCCCATCAACATATTGTGGCAAGGAAATGGAACACTCATTCCAAATGCTCCACCAGCATCGATACCAACGGTTTCGACACCTAGACCGAGAATGTCGCGCTTAGTACCGAGGTACTCAGCACACTCTGGAGGAAGACCTGGAGTATGAGGACCATTCTCATCGGCATTTGCAAATGCAACTGGGTCATCACCAAACTTTGACCAACCAGTGCGAAAGAGAACCCATGCACCCTTTGGAATCGCGCCATGCGCTTTTTCCCAGGCTTCAATATGTGAGACCTCAAGAAGGAAATCTGGATTAGCTGCAGCCTCTTTTACAAAGTCGAGAACTACGGCTGGCCCAATCAGGCGACCAGGTGGAACCTGTGAAACATCATCAAGATCTTTTCCAGTCACCCAGTGGTTAGGAGCATCAAAGTGGGTTCCAGTGTGCTCACCCGTGTGAAAATTATTCCAGTACCAAGCCGGACCTTTTTCATCGTAATTTGAGATTTGTTCCAATTTAAATTTTGCAGTCTGACCAAACTCAGGTGGAAGAGTAAGGATCGGTGTCTCCGAATGCAGTGGAGAGGTTAAATCAATTACCTGGACTGCCCCAGATGCGAGCTCTTGTGCAAGAGCCGATAAGTTGGCCATTTATTTCTCCTTATTAGTGGTCGTCGTAAACACTACGTTATTGAGCATCTGGGCGAGGTTAGCGCGCTTTTGGGTTAGCGACTAGTCCCCTCGGGATCTGACGGCCGTCAGAATCGTGTGGACACCATGCAAGGCAACTGGCACAATAATTCAACGTGAGGCCCTTTCTGGGCCCTTATGCCTTTATGGATGGAGAGCCATGGCCGAGCGCTCGTTTGCCGCCGAAGTTAAAAAACTTCGAGTTGGCGACGGTGAAGAATTTCTTGGTGAAGGAATTCTCGCTGTAACGAAGGCGCTCTTGCAATCAGGTGTGGCCTACGTTGGTGGATACCAAGGCGCGCCCATCTCTCACCTCATGGATGTGCTGGGCGATGCCAAAGAGATTCTGGATGAACTTGGAGTCCACTTTGAAAATAGCGCATCTGAGGCGACAGCAGCGGCATCGCTAGCGGCATCCGTTCACTATCCATTGCGCGGTGCGATAACTTTTAAATCAACTGTGGGCACAAATGTTGCATCCGATGCCCTTGCCAACCTTTCTTCGGGCGGCGTCACAGGTGGTGCACTCATTATTGTGGGCGAGGATTACGGCGAAGGCTCATCGATTATGCAAGAGCGCTCACACGCCTTTGCAATGAAATCTCAGATTTGGTTATTAGATCCACGACCAAATTTAACGGCCATTGTCGATGCAGTTGAAGATGGATTCCAACTCTCCGAGGCTTCAAATTCTCCAGTCATGCTTCAACTGCGACTTCGCTCTTGCCATTTACATGGACGCTTTATTGCTAAAGATAATGTTCGCTCGCCATTTACATTAAAAGAGGCGATGGAAAAACCACGCAGAGACACTAGCCGTATTGTTTTACCTCCAGCCAGTTTCTTGCATGAGCAAGAGAAATTAACGAAGCGCTGGCCCGCGGCGGTGAAATTCATCAAAGAGAATAAGCTCAATGAGGTCTTCTTCGATGGAACTCAAGATTTTGGAATCGTCATGCAAGGTGGTCTCTATAACACCGTCATCCGTGCGCTGCAGTTGCTTGGTTTATCCGATGTTTATGGAAACACAAATATTCCTCTTTATATTCTCAACGTTACCTATCCAATTATTGACGATGAGGTAATTGAGTTTGCAAAGAGCAAGAAGGCTATATTGCTAGTTGAAGAGGGCCAGCCTGATTACATCGAACAGAATATTCATGCAGTGCTGCGCCGAGGAGATAT
The DNA here is from genome assembly GCA_947477185.1 of Actinomycetota bacterium. Lineage (GTDB taxonomy): Bacteria > Actinomycetota > Actinomycetes > Nanopelagicales > Nanopelagicaceae > Planktophila. The sequence goes on along the minus strand of CANJTH010000054.1, from coordinate 3,413 downwards.
ACCCACAAAGCTTCACGGCAAAGACTTCCTATTGCCGGCCGGTGAATACACACCAGCTGCAGTAGTCAAAGGAATTTTAGAGTTCTTAAAGAAGTACGGCCCAACACTTATTGATAATGAAAATCTGCCGGCTTTAGTTAGACCAGATGGTGAAAAACCTAATTCAATCTCGGCAGTGATTCCAGCAGAGGTAGTTCATGCCAGACCTCCATCATTTTGTACCGGTTGCCCAGAGCGACCAATATTCACAGCACTTAAATTGGCAGAGCGTGAAACTGGTAGTCACCACATCAGCGCCGATATCGGCTGCCACCTATTTTCAATCTTGCCACCATTTAATATCGGTGCAACAACAATGGGCTATGGCCTCGGCGCTGCAGGTGCATCAGCACTCAGCGATCCGACAAGTGATAAGCGAACAATAAGTTTTATGGGTGATGGCGGCTTTTGGCATAACGGACTTACAAGTGGCGTTGGTAACGCAGTCTTTAATGAGAGCGATGGCGTGATGATCGTCGTTGATAACGCCTACAGCGCAGCAACAGGTGGTCAGGATCTTCTCTCATCGACTGCAGAGAATATAAATCGCTCAACGAAGCACCCAATCGAAAATGCGGTCAGAGGCATCGGTGTGAAGTGGGTAAAGACCGTTCAAAATACCTATCGCGTGAGTGAGATGCGCGATTTAATGACGGAGGCCCTCACAGGTAAAACTCGTGGACCTAAAGTAATCATCGCTCAAAGTGAGTGCACACTCAATAAGCAGCGTCGAGTACGACCTGAAATTGCAGCCCGTATTAAAGCCGGTAAGCGCGTGGTTAAAGAGCGTTTTGGAATCGATCCAGATACCTGCACGGGTGATCACTCATGTATTCGTATTAACGGCTGTCCCTCATTAACCATTGCGCCTAACCCAGATCCGATGCGCAAAGATCCCGTTGCAACGATTCTGCACTCATGTGTGGGCTGCGGACTATGCGGTGAGGCGGCCCAAGCGGCAGTTTTGTGTCCATCCTTCTACCGTTCAGAGATTATTAGCAATCCAAATATCTGGGATAAAACCAAGCTCGGTATACGAAACATGATGATTGGCTTTTTACAAAATGGAATCGAACGTCGCTTAAAGGGCATCGATGCCTAAGGTTAAAGAGTTTACTAAAAACTCCAGACCAATCACTATGGCGATTTTAGCTATGGGCGGCGAAGGTGGCGGAGTGCTAGCTGACTGGGCCGTTGATATGGCCGAGCACTGCGGCTTTTTTGCTCAAACAACTTCGGTGCCAGGTGTCGCACAGCGCACAGGTACAACTGTTTATTATCTTGAATTCTTTCCAAAGCTAACCGGTGAGATGAAAGAGCCAGTCTTTAGCACAATGGCCGCCCCCGGTGAAGTCGATATCGTTGTTGCATCAGAGCTCATGGAGTCTGGACGTGCAGTACAGCGCGGCTTCATTTCAAAAGATAAAACCACCCTTATTACTTCAACCCACCGTGTCTATTCAATGGCTGAAAAAATGGCACTTGGAGATGGTCGAGTTGACTCCGATGTATTAATGGATTCATCACGAAATGCGGCAAAGGTATTTATCTCTGGCGACTTTGCAAAGGTTGCCGAAACTACAAAAAGTTTAATTTCAGCCGCCCTCTATGGGGCATTGGCTGGAAGTGGCGCACTTCCCTTTGAGAAAGATGATTTCATTGCCTCGATCGAGCGCGGTGGTGTTGGAGTTGCCAGCTCTATTAAAGCCTTTGAGAGCAGCTACGAGATTGCCACCCAATGCATCTCTCCAACACCTAAGAGCGTTAGCGTTGATATTTCAATTGGAGTAAAACCAAAAGAGGCCTCTACAGGAGCACAAAAGCTAAGCCCTGAAGAGGAGTTAGAGATTATCAATAACCCTAACGGCGCAGTCGGAGCTAGATTGCAAGGACTTGCCGGGCGTATTAAGTCGGAGTTCCCAGAGCCGGTAACAGTGATGTTAGTAAATGGTATTAAGCGTTGTGCCGACTATCAGGATGTGGCTTATGCAACTCAATATTTAAACCGACTTCTAAGCGTGCGAGATGCTGAAGCTAAGTTCGGCGATGGAACCTCCCGTGTGCTTTTAGAGGCGGCTCGATATACAGCGCTCTGGATGACCTATGAAGATACGATCCGAGTCGCCGATTTAAAGATTCGCAGAACTCGTTTTAATCGTGTTGGCGATGAAGCTCAAGTTCAGAATGATCAAATTTTGCAGATCCGTGAGTTCTTGCACCCTCGCTCTGAGGAGTTTGCAGATACTTTGCCGACTGCAGTAGGGCGCTGGCTACTACGAACTAAACCAGTGACTAATATTATTGAAAAACTAACTAAAAACGGAATAATTTTACAAACTACCTCAATACACGGCTACATCATGCTTTATTTCATCGCCCGCCTTAAGCCCATACGTCGACGTTCACTGCGTTTTAATTTAGAGCAAGAGCGTATGGATCAGTGGATTGTTTCAATGAACCGAGAGATTGAGAGCAATTACGCTTTGGCCTATGAAATCGCCGAGTGCGCTAATTTAATTAAAGGCTACGGTGACACCCATGCAAATGGTTGGCGCAATTTCTTACTTGTTATGGAGCAAGTGCAATCGTTGCGCAATGAGAGTGGAGTTGCGGGGCGAATTAGCGATCTCCGTAAAGCAGCTTTAGCCGATGAAGATGGCACAAAACTTCGCGCCATCTTGGCTTAATAAGTAGTGTACTTATCCTTCGAATGCGGCAGTGATTTGCTCGTAAGAGAGTGAACTCTTTGCAGTTGCCAACATCTGCTTTTCTCTCTCAATGTTTCGCTCGATTTGAACCTTTGCAGAGATGTACTGCTTAGGCCATGTGACATTCTTATAGCCAATCTTGGCCGCCTCTAAGAGTGTCCAGGCGGGGTTGACTAAGTGCATACGTGCTACTGCACATAAGTCGGCACGACCAGCTGCGATGATTGTATTTACATTGTCGGCTTCAAAGATCGCACCAACTGCAATTGTCGCAATACCTGCCTCATTGCGGATTTGATCGGCAAATGGTGTCTGGAACATGCGACCAAAGACTGGCTTTTCTTTCTTAGTTACTTGACCGGATGAACAGTCAATGAGATCGGCGCCAGCTGCTTTAAATGCTTTTGCGATTTCAACGGCATCCTGAGGCGTGATTCCACCCTCAGTCCAATCGTGGGCCGAGATACGTACGCTAATTGGTTTGCCTACCGGCCAGACCTCTCGCACTGCTGTAAAGATCTCTAGCGGATATTTCATTCGGTTCTCAAGGGAGCCACCGTACTCATCGCTTCGACGATTTGTGATGGGAGAGATAAATGATGAGAGCAAATATCCATGAGCTGCGTGAAGCTCTAACCAATCAAAGCCGGCAACCTCTGCAGCCTT
>CANJTH010000053.1:0-7800 GCA_947477185.1 Actinomycetota bacterium | reverse complement strand
TTAAACTTAGGATCAATAAAGGGAGCAATGACATCGGGGGGAAAGATTGAGCCATTATGAATAAAGGAGTAATCACCATAGACAAATGGGTGCGTGTTATTCTCGCTTATCGATATTCCCTTCGTCGCCCAGCGCAGATGAAGCAGCGCACCATCGGCGATATTTTTAGCAACTGTTGCATCGAAAGTACTACTCGCTGCCGCAGCTTCGACCTTTCTATTTAAGACAATATGGCTACCACTTTGATCAACGGTGGAAAGGCCCCAGCCATCACAGTGAACCGAGGAGAGCGCGACAAAATCAGAGAATTTATCTCCCACAATGGCGGGAAAAGAGGTTTTATTTGGCGACACGTAGCCCATTAATCGGCACATTTTTGCGAAAACCCCTTTCGCTTGCGTCACACTAGGAGTAGAAATGCTACACCCCAGAGGCTCAAGAAGGAGTACATCTTGGCAATTACAAACAACGATGAAAAACGACTAGCTGAACTCGGTTACAAACAAGAGTTAAATCGCAGTTGGTCAGGTTTTTCAAACTTCGCAATCTCATTTTCAATTATCTCAATCTTGGCAGGCTGCTTCACAACCTTTGCTCAGGCATGGAATAACGGTGGACCGATAGCGATCTCAATCGGCTGGCCACTTATCTCACTATTCATTCTGATTATCGGTTTTTGTATGTCAGAGCTTGCCTCGGCATATCCAACATCGGGTGGAATTTATTGGTGGGCATCAAAACTCGGTGGCCCAAAGGCTGGATTTTTTACGGGCTGGCTGAACTTAATTGGCCTCGTATCAGTGACCGCCTCAGTCGGTTACGGCGCAGCAAGCTTTATGAATGTTCTCATCGGATCTCAGTGGCCCGATTATGCAACTAGCTTCCTTGGTGGCGATTACATCAAACAGCAATTCTTCCTATTCTTAGCAATTATTCTGGTAGTAACGCTGATTAATATTTACAGCGGGCATCTACTCGCACTCTTTAACAACATCTCAGTGTGGTGGCACGTATTCGGTGCCGCTCTTGTCGTTGGAATCCTTCTTATCGTTCCTAGTGATCACCAGACTCTCTCGTGGATGTACACGACCAGAATCAATAGCTCTGGCTTTGGTGATAACTCCTACTGGCTCTATGTTCTTCCACTTGGATTCTTGCTCACTCAGTACACAATCACCGGCTTCGATGCATCGGCTCACCTCTCTGAGGAGACTCAAGGCGCTGACATCAACGCTGCTAAAGGAATTTGGAAATCAATCTTCTACTCTGCAATCGGTGGATACATCTTGCTTATGGCATTTCTATTTGCAGCAACTAAGGTAGATGTCATTAGCTCCTTCGACCCTGCCGTTAACCCATTTGGTGGAGGCTCTGTCATTGCAATTCTCTATACCGCACTTGGTGGAGGTATTGCATTTAAGACGGTCATGATAATTACAACTGCAGGTCAGATCTTCTGCGTTACTGCCTGCTTAACCTCATGTTCACGCATGATGTTTGCATTCTCGCGAGATGGCGCAGTTCCTGGGGGTAACCTTTGGAAGAAAGTCAACAAGCACCAAGTTCCATTAAATGCCGTCGTGGCATCGGCAGTAAGTGGAATCGTGATGACTCTGCCAGCACTCTGGAAGAGTCCAACCGGTGCACCAACTGCATTTTATGCAGTTGTATCGGTCTGCGTAATCTCTCTCTACCTCGCATTTATTATCCCAATTTACCTGCGACTAAAGGCTGGTGACTCATTTAAGCCTGGTCCATGGACACTGGGATCTAAATATAAGTGGATGGGCACTATTGCAGTTGCTGAAATTGCAATCATATGTGTCTACTTTATCTTGCCGTTCTCACCCGCTGGAACTCCAGGAAACAAAGACTTCACTTGGACTGCAGTTAATTACGCACCATTGATTACAGGTGGCGCGTTAATTATTCTCTGGCTTTGGTGGAGTCTGTCGGCCAAGAAGTGGTTTACGGGACCGCGCAGCAATATCAACTCATAAAAGAGAGCTAATACTAGAAACTCCTGTCGTGTAAGCGGCAGGGGTTTCTCTTTGTAGATTTAACGCTCGGAAATAGATAGCATCACCCTATGAAATCAATGTCGCTTGAAGCATTAAAAGCAGGTGTAGCAGACGGTTCGATAGATACCGTTGTAGTGGCTATGACCGATATGCAGGGCCGCTTAACTGGCAAGCGCATCCATGGTCAGTTCTTTTTAAATGAGGTTTTAAAGCACGGCACTGAGGGCTGTAATTATCTGTTGGCCGTTGATGTTGATATGAATACCGTCGCTGGTTATGAAATGTCCTCGTGGGAGCGCGGCTATAGCGACTTTGCTCTGGTTCCGGATATGAACACGCTGCGGTTGATCGATTGGCAGCCAGGTGCGGTTTTAGTTTTGGCCGATGTTCAGTGGCTTGATCACACCGATGTTGTCGCCTCTCCCCGTCAGATTCTGCGCAAACAGGTTAAGGCGCTCAATAAGGCTGGCATGGAGGCTATGTGTGGAACTGAGCTTGAGTTTGTAGTTTTTAAAGATACCTACGAAGAGGCCTGGGATAAGGGCTACAAAAATCTCATTCCAGTTAATCAATACAACGTTGACTACTCAATCCTTGGTGGCTCGCGTATTGAGCCTCTCTTGCGCCGAATCAGACTTTCAATGGCCAATGCCGGCATGGTCGTTGAATCGGTCAAAGGTGAGTGCAACTTTGGTCAACATGAGATTGCCTTTAAATACTCAGATGCCTTATCAAACTGCGATAACCATGTTATTTATAAGAATGGTGCCAAAGAGATTGCATCTGAAGAGGGATACGCGCTTACCTTTATGGCCAAGCCAAATGAAAAAGAGGGTAACTCCTCACATATTCACCTCTCCTTCCGTGGTCTAGATGGATCGATGGTGATGGTCGATGAGAAAGACAAAGAGCAGGGAATGAGTGATGTGGGCCGCCAATTTATCGCTGGCCAAATTGCGCATTTGCGTGAGATGACCCTTCTCTTTGCACCCAATATCAACTCGTATAAGCGTTTTGTGCCGGGTTCATTTGCACCTACTGCAATTCGCTGGGGCCGCGATAACCGCACGTGCGCACTTCGCTTAGTCGGCCATGGTCCATCTCTTCGCCTTGAGAACCGTGTAGCCGGTGGCGATGTCAATCCTTATTTAGCAGTAGCTGGCATCATTGCCGCAGGTTTAGATGGAATAAATAAGAAGATGGTTCTTGAGCCAGCCTTTCAAGGTAATGCATATGAATCAGATTCAGCGCGCCTTCCATCCTCTATGCCTGAAGCTTTAGAGCTGTGGGAAAATAGTGTCTGGATCAAAGAGGTCTTTGGTCCAGAAGTGCAAGCTCACTATGCCAACATGGCAAAGATTGAAATTGCAGCCTACGGCAAAGCAATTACCGACTGGGAATTATTCCGCAACTTCGAAAGGTTTTAAATAAAACGTGTCTACTTCATATGATGTAATCAATCCTGCCACCGAAGAAATTGTTACAAATGTTGCTCACTTAGATTTAGAGGCAACTGATCATGTGATTGCAAAGGCGGCTAAGGCCTTTGATACATGGCGCTATATTGCACCCGGTGAGCGTGCCCGCTTATTGCGCAGTTTTTCACAGGTCGTAACTGATCACCGTGAAGAGTTAGCACAGATAGAAATCACTAACTCAGGACACACCCGCGGCAATGCGCTGTGGGAGGCCGACAACGTTGCAAACACTCTGATGTATTACGCCGCAGCACCTGAGCGTCTCTTTGGCCGTCAAATTCCAGTTGCCGGCGGAATCGATGTAACTTTTAAAGAGCCACTCGGCGTCGTTGGAATTATTGTTCCCTGGAACTTTCCAATGCCAATTGCAGGATGGGGTTTTGCACCGGCGTTAGCCGCCGGTAATACCGTTGTATTAAAGCCTGCCGAGTACACACCACTATCTGCAATTCGTTTAGGTGAGCTAGCGTTAATCGCAGGAATTCCAGAGGGTGTATTTAATGTTTTGCCAGGCAAGGGAAGTGTTGTGGGAAATCGCTTTGTCACACATCCATTGGTGCGCAAAGTCGTTTTCACCGGCTCAACTACCGTTGGAAAGCAGATCATGGTGGGCTGCGCCGAACAAGTTAAGCGTCTAACCCTTGAGCTCGGTGGCAAAAGCTCCAACATCATCTTTGCCGATGCAGATATTGCAAAGGCGGCTGCAGGTGCACCGGGTGCGGTCTTTGATAACGCCGGACAAGACTGTTGTTCACGCTCTCGTATTTTGGTTCAAAAATCCGCCTTCGATACATTCATGGAGCACTTCGAAACCGCAGTTAAAAAATTCCGGGTTGAGGATCCAAATCTTGCGACGGCTGAAATGGGACCACTTATTTCAAAGAAGCAGTTTGATGTCGTTGAATCATTTTTAGATGAGCCGATTGCATTTAAAGGCAGCGCACCAACTGGTCCTGGCTATTGGATGGCGCCAACTGTTCTACTTCCTAAAAATACACAGGCCCGATCATGGCGAGAAGAGATCTTCGGACCAGTCGTATCGGTAATGAGCTTTGAAGATGAGGCCGAGGCGATCGCGATGGCTAATGACAGTGAATACGGCTTATCTGGTTCTATCTGGACTCGCGATGTTGGCCGAGCCCTTCGCGTATCGCGCGGAATTGATACTGGAGCCTTATCGGTTAACTCAAACTCATCTGTGCGCTTCTGGACACCATTTGGTGGCTTTAAGCAGTCGGGATTGGGACGCGAGCTTGGACCAGATGCACTTGATTCATTTACTGAAGTCAAGAACGTCTTTATCTCTAATGATTAAATGAGTTTAATCGGCGCGGTAGCGATGTGATCAAGAAATTGATTGACTAAATCGTAACCGCGCTGATTACTCTCCTTCTCAATGCTTTTTGTCTGAGCGCGTAACTCTTCGACCACAACTCCCTCAGATTCGACCTCGGCGCATCCACCCTCCATCGCCAGCCACATATCCAATACTTCGGCATCGACTTCAGGATGAAACTGCGTTCCTAGAGTGCGTCCATAAACAAAGGCCTGCGGACATAGTTCATTGTGTGCAATCTGCCTAGCTCCAGGTGGAAAAGTAAAGCGATCCCAGTGGTATTGAAACCATGGTCCCCGTGGAATTAGAGCCTCATCAACGGATTCGATTTCAAACCATCCTAGCTCTGCACGCGGAGAGCGTGAGACGCTTCCACCTAAAACTCTAGACATGAGTTGGCCGCCAAAGCAGATCCCCATTACTGGAATTCCTGCGTTATGTACTTCGCGCATCTTTTCCAACTGTGGCAATAACCAGTTGCCGATGCGCTCTTCGTCATAGACGGCATATTGTGCGCCCATCACAACGACGACATCAAAGCCGAGTAGATCTGGCCAAATGGGTGTGACGTTAGGTGTGTCGAAATTGTCCTTATCAACAATAATAAATCTTGTTATCTCATAGCCACGTCGCTCGAACTGCACCCAGATTGGTCCACCTGGACTGGCATGGTCGTGCTCGATGAAGATAACGCGCTTACTCATGGGCCGTACCTTACTTGATGATTCGAAGAGGCTCTTGTCCACGGGCAACCAAGCGATCAAAATACAGTTCGCGCTTTTCATTAAATCGCGATGCTTCATCGCCAGTCTTTCTCAGGAAGGCAGATAGCTCATCACGGGCCTTGAGTCCGTCGCCCGATAAATCAGTGCGCTCAAATACCTTCCATGCTCGCAAGATTGGCGCGATTACCTCATCTAAATGCAGCTGCATGTCATATATTCCAGCCAGAGCAATCTGTACGGCCTTTCGACTAAAGCCTGGCATGTTGGCACCGGGCATATCAAAGTTAGTGACAACATCAGTAATGGCTCTCATAGTTGCATTGGGTTCTAATTCAAGGGCAGCACCTAAGGTATTGCGATAGAAAAGCATGTGGAGGTTTTCATCTAAGGAGATGCGCTGCATCATATTTTCAGCGATTGCATCATCAGAGATCTTGCCCGTATTGCGGTGAGAAATACGCGTTGCTAACTCTTGGAAAGTGACGTATGCGATTGTGTGCAACATATCATTCTCATACGGAGTCTGATATCCCAGTGACATATGCGCCATACGCAGATCTTCGAGTTCGTATGGATTAACACCTCGAGTAGCCATTAAGTAGTCGCGAATAGCGATGCCATGTCGTGCCTCTTCGGCCGTCCAGCGCTCAATCCAATTTCCCCAAGCACCGTCTCGTCCCATAGAGATTGCAATCTCGGTGTGATAGCTCGGCAAGTTATCTTCAGTTAAAAGATTAAGAACAAGTGAGTCTTGAGCCACCGGTGTTAGACGAGAATCTTTTGCCTCCCATGCATCGCCATTGAGAGGGCCGGCATAGTCGCGCCCTTCAGACCAAGGGACATACTCGTGTGGGTACCAGTTCTTCTGCACACCTAAATGGCGCTCAAGTTCGACTGCGACAACGGGTTCGAGATCGCGGATTAACCGAGCTTGAATCGATGCCGCATCACTTGTCATAGGACATACGCTACGGCAGAACTAGCGTTACTCGCTAGTTATAGATTATCTGCAGCTCGCTGTTTTGCCGCTGCTGCGCGCCATTTAGCGATTTCACCGTGATTTCCACTTAATAAAATCTCAGGAACTGCGATATCGCGCCATGTCGATGGCTTGGTGAAGTTTGGATACTCAAGATAGCCATCTTCATTGTGTGATTCTTCACTCAGTGATTCTGGGTTACCAAGAACACCTGGCATAAGGCGCGTAATTGCTTCAATCATGACAAGGCTGGCGACTTCTCCCCCACCCAACACATAATCTCCAATTGATACCTCGTGCACGCGGATATTGCGCTTAGAGTATTGCTCACTCGAATAGTGCTGGCGAACACGGTCATCGATTCCTTCATAACGTCCACATGCAAAAATAATATGAGCGGCGCCAGAGAACTGCGCTGCCATTGGCTGATCAAAGCGCTTTCCAGCAGGAGTTAAAATAATAAGATCAGTGTCATCTACCATCAAGGGATCAAGGGCTAGGCCCCAAATCTCTGGCAGCATCACCATTCCAGCCCCACCTCCATATGGTGTGTCATCGACTGCATGGTGATTATTGCTAGCAAAGCTGCGCAAATCATGGATATGAAAATCAATAATTCCGGCCTCACTTGCCTTGCCCAATAGCGATAACTGCAATGGTGCAAAGTAGTCGGGGAAAATAGTTACGGCATCAATCTTCATATGAGAGATCCATCCATATCTGGTGGAATCACAACAAGGCGCTTGGCTTTAATATCAACGACTGGCACAAGTTGGTGCACAAATGGAATCAACGCCTCTTGTGTTGGTGTTTTAATGGCCAAAAGATCTTGGCCCGGCAAATTAATCACATCAGTGACTTCACCAAAGAGCTCGCCTGATTCAAGAAAGGCGTGGCAGCCGATTAACTGTAGGACATGGTAATCATCGGCATCATCGCGCTCTTCATTAATATCAACATCGGCATATAAAAGCGTATTCCGAAGTTTTTCGATCTGATCTCGATCGCTAAAGCCTGCAAAGCCCAGCAACAAAATACCGTTGTGCACACGTCCTGAAGTAATACTCAAAACTCCATGCTCGTCAGTTTGTAGCTTTTCGCCAACGGCAAAGCGAGAATCTGGATCATCGCTGCGGACTTCAATCGTTGCCTCACCGAGGATTCCATGGGCTCGACCGATGCGCCCTACGAGTAAACGCATGGCTTGAATCAATCGCTACTTAGTTAGGTTCGTCGGTCTCGACAAGATCAACACGAACTG
>CANJTH010000052.1:0-7802 GCA_947477185.1 Actinomycetota bacterium | reverse complement strand
GCTGGGAAGATTACTGGGCGAGTAGTCATGAGCTCTTGCAACTTCATGAAGGTAATAATCGAACCGCTAAATGAAACGCATCCGACAATCACAGTAAAGACTGTGAAGATAACTTCGGCAGTTGTGGCTTCAGAGCCAAGGTGAAGATACTCAACGATTGCAACAAGTGCGGCAGCACCTCCACCAACACCGTTAAATAGAGCGACAAGCTGTGGCATCTGAGTCATCTGTACTTTACGGGCCGCAGGAACGCCGACGGCTAATCCAAGAACTATCGCCCCGAGAATCCATCCAAGGTTATTCAATGGAAGAGATGAATCAGGATTGGCGTAAAAGAAGACAACGAGAGTTGCTAATGTCGCACCAAAAGCGCCAATTAAGTTTCCTCGACGGGCAGTCTTTGGATGGGATAGGCCTTTGAGAGCCAAGATAAATGCCACGCCTGCAAGTAGACCGATGAGGTCGTACACGGTGCGGCTCATTTCTTCTTTCCTTTGAACATCTCAAGCATTCGATCGGTAACAACAAAGCCACCCACCATATTAATTGTGGCTAACACAATCGCTGCGACTGCCAGACCGAGTTCAAGATTGGTTGAGCTGTGATCGGCAACAATAATGGCGCCAACTAAAATGACACCATGGATTGCATTTGCACCAGACATAAGCGGTGTGTGCAATGTTGAAGAGACTTTAGATACGACCTCAAAGCCCACAAAGACTGCTAAAACAAAGATTGAAATAACTGCAATCGGCTCCATTTACTTACCCCCTGCATCTCTACGGGATCCACCATGAGTCACGGCCGCCCCATTGATAATCTCATCGTCGAAGTTGAGTGCGAATGCGACCTTGTCGTCATCCTTGGCTGGTGTAGTAAAGAGCGTTAGAAGATTGACAACGTTGCGCGAATATAAGAAGGATGCATGGAAAGCAAGCTGACTTGGGACATCTTTCCCGCCCCAAATACGAACTCCGCCTGATGTAGTAATAATTTCGCCAGGCTTTGAGCCTTCAACGTTGCCACCGGTTTCAGCGGCTAAGTCGATAATGATTGTGCCTGGCGCCATTGAATCAACCATCGCTTGTGTCATCAGACGTGGAGCTTGGCGACCAGGAACTGCCGCAGTTGTAATAACTACATGAGATTTGGCAATGTAAGGAGTAAGAAGTGCTTGTTGTTGTGCGGCGCGATCTTGACTCATCTCTCGCGCATAACCACCGGCGCCCTCAAGTGCTTCAAGTTCAAGTTCGATAAAAGCTGCGCCCATGGAACGGACTTCATCGGCAGATGCTGGACGAACGTCGTAGGCAGAGACAACTGCACCTAATCGTCGCGCAGTTGCCATCGCTTGCAAACCCGCAACACCTGCACCAAGAACTAATACTTGTGCTGGAGTTACGGTACCTGCGGCGGTCATTAGCATTGGGAAGAAGCGTGGGGAGAGTTCTGCGCCAACTAGAGCTGCGCGATAGCCCGCGCACAATGCCTGAGAAGTGAGAGCATCCATCGACTGTGCTCTGGAAATTCTTGGAACTAATTCAAGAGAGAATGCAGTAACACCTGCGGTAGCTGCCGCTTCAATTGAATCAATGGCGGTAACTGGTGAGAGAAAACTTATTGTGACCGCGCCTTTCTTCACAGTAGCCATCTGGGCTGGCGTTAAAGGCTGTACAGAGAGAATGGCATCGGCGTTACTGAGAACTTCACCCTTTGCAACCGTTGCACCAGCGCTCACATAATCAGCATCAGTTGCCTGAGAATGTACTCCGGCACCAGACTCGATGAGAACATTGAAACCTAACCGCGTTAATTTATTGATGATGTCGGGGACAAGGGCAACGCGCCTTTCACCCTCACGAATTTCTTTAGGCACGGCTATGAGCATGCGGGAAATACTAGTGGCTAGAGCCTTTCAGGTCACCTCGAACTAGGTGATAGAGCAGAGATTGAATCGTTGTGCGGCGGTGAAATGCCTCCCGCCAGATAATGGATTTGGTTCCATCTATCACAGAGGCTTCGACCTCTTCGCCACGGTGCGCAGGTAAACAGTGCATGAACACAGAATCCTTTTGCGTTAACGACATTAAGTTTTCAGTAACTGCAAATGGAGAGAGCGCCAGTACCTTTTCTTCTCGCTGATGTTCAGAGTCACCCATTGACATCCAAACATCGGTATACAAAACACTCGCATCTTTTGCTGCAGCCTCTGGATCATGCAGTACTTCAACTTTTCCGCCACTTTGCGATGCAATCTTTTTAGCAGTTTCTACAACGTGTTGATCTGGTGCCCATGCACCGCTTGGCGTTGCAGTGACAACGTGGGCGCCCATAATTGCTCCCATTATTAACCACGCGTGCGACATATTGTTACCATCACCTAAGTAAACAAATTTACGCCCAGAAATATCTTTTCCAAACTGTTCGCGAATTGTTATCCAATCGGCAAGCAACTGTGTTGGATGATCATCATCTGTGAGTGCATTAATTACTGGAATCGATGCGTTAGCACCGAGTTCGTTAACATCTGATTGTGCAAAGGTGCGGATGATGAGTGCGCTGCAATATCCACTCATTATTCGAGCTGTATCGGCGATGCTTTCTCCTCGACCTAATTGAAGCTCATCGCCACGGATGAAGATCGGGGTTCCACCTAAATGTGCAACGGCCGTTTCAGATGACAAACGGGTGCGCGTAGATGGCTTGGTCATATAAATGGCAACACTCTTATTAGCTAAAGCTGTGTTGGATCGAAGAGGATTGGCAGCGAAATCAGCGGCAGTGTCGAGTAAAAGCTCGACATCATCTCGGCACAGATCGTGGGTGCGCAGTAAGTCCTTCATTTGCGAATTCTACCCGTAGTTTCGAAGGCGCCGAAGGTATTCTTATCTACCTCATGGGAATCTTCCGAAAGAGCGCGATAGAGACAGATAGCGATCTCTTAACCAGACCTGTCCTCGAAGAAGATGATGGCGGGCACGACCGATTCGCACACTATGTAAAGAAGGACAAGATTGTCGAATCGGCGGTCACTGGTAAATCAGTCCGAGCGCTCTGCGGGAAAAAATGGATCCCCTCACGTGACCCAGAAAAATATCCCATCTGCCCGACATGTAAAGAGATTCACGCTGGTCTGAAAAAAGGGCCTGAAGATAAATAGCGATGTCGCATAAGTTTCGCATCCTCACCCTCACTCTTTTGAGCACCGCCCTCTCTTTTTCGCTCTCAGCTCATGGAGTCGATAGTCAGCCCCGGAGAATTGTTACAGGTTGGATTCCATACTATTCAGTCAAAACAGTAATTCCATTTATTAAAAAGCTTCCAACGAGTGTTGTGGCAACACCAGGTGCGCCAGTGACATGCGAACCCAATGAGTATTCTCCAGAAGATAATGCAGCACTGAACGCTTCTTACCTCTTTACAAATAAGGATTTAATGAAAGAGATAATGCCATTTTGGTACACACTCAAATCTCCAACCCTAATCCGTGACGACTATGCAACAGGTAATCCCTCTTGGCCTATGGCAGACACGCTCTGTTTAATGCGCAAGAGTGGATTAAAAATCATCCCAACGATGACCGATGGAACAAATGAGTTGGTTCTAGCTGGATATCTTACAAAGGCAGAAACGCGAACGACTATCGTTAAATCAATCGTAGATTTGGTCAATAAAAATGGCTTTGATGGAATTGATTTAGATTTTGAGGGTTTTGCTTTTGTCGATGCCAACACGACGTGGGCAAAGACGGCTCCCAACTGGGTTTTATTTATCAAAGAGCTCAGTGGTCAATTACATGCATCCCAAAAAATCTTGTCTGTTTCAACACCATATGCATTTAATCCAAGTGAAAAACAGAAGGGATACACGGTTTACGCATGGGCCGAAATTGCATCTAGCATCGATCGTTTGCGCATCATGACGTATGACTACTCAGTTGCAAAGCCTGGTCCCATCGGTCCTATCACTTGGACTGAGAAAACTCTGCAGTATGCACTCAGTATTATGCCCGCATCAAAGGTTTTTATTGGCCTACCGGGTTATGGTCGCGATTGGATTACTGCAGTTGTCGGCATATGTCCTGTGAGTGCCCCACCTGGTTTAAAGGTTGGTGCTAAAGCAGCGGTTTTTAAAATGAACTATGCAAATACCAAAGCGGCCATTGATCTAGCTACTCCAGTATTTGATGAGAAAAGTAGTGAGGTTACATACTCTTACATTCAGAGTTTTAATGGCTTAACCGCTAAAGGAGCAGCAACTACCTGCACAGTCTCACGCACCGTGTGGTATCACAATGAGCGAAGCTATGCCGAGCGTATGAACCTGGTTGCAAAGTACCGTTTGGGTGGAGCAGCCCTTTGGACCTTGGGTATGGAGGATGTAGCCGCAACTACCGCGATGCGAAATGTTGCACTTGCAATCGCACCAGATGTTCTCATCAACACTTTAAGTATTGAGAATACGCAGGCAATGTCGGTTAGCTTTGGTGACATATTTGCACTCAAAGGCAGCTTTACTCTTAAGGACAAGTCTGCGGTGGCTGGGCTATTAGTTAATGTGGAAATTAAGCGTGCGAGCGAAAACACCTGGAGCAAAATTGCAGAATCAACAACGGCAGCAGATGGAAGCATCTCTATACCTGTGACTATGGCTAACTCTGCCGCGTTTCGTCTGAGCACGGCAGGTACGTGGGAGAGGGCGGAGTCAACGAGTAGCGAAGAGATTGTGACTGTGCGCCCTAAAGTCATTCTTGAGCATCTCAGTACACAAAAAAATGGAGTACCGATGCAGATCAAAGGAACGCTGCTACCTCGCACTGCGGATGCAACTGCAACACTTCAGAGATTTATCGCTGGAAAGTGGCAAAATATAGGTGTGAGTGCAGCAACGGACTCTAAAGGCGAGTTTGTCATTACGACATCGCAGGCAAAGAGGGGGGTCGTAACCATGCGAATACAAATAGCCAACGGCCCACAAGTGATCTCCTCATCAGAGTTTTCGATAGTGGTGCGCTAGTTATGCCAAAAGTTGATGAAAAAATTGATGAAGAGATTAAAGAGTTATTTAGTAGTGACAAACCATGGATAACTATTGTTTGGGATGATCCAGTAAATCTAATGAGCTACGTGACATATGTATTAATGGAGCTCTTTGGATTTACAAAACAGAAGGCCCACGAACTCATGATGCAGGTTCATACTCAAGGTAAAGCTGTTGTTTCCACCGGTAGTCGCGAAGAGATGGAACACGATGTAGCTCGCCTGCACGAATATGGACTATGGGCCACACTCCAGCGAGGAGACCAAGCCATATGAGTAGAGAAGTTGATGAACAACCATCGGGCTTTACTCGCCATGGAAACAATGATTATGTCGCAAATTTCTCTCCATCTGAAAGTGAAGTCTTAGTAAATCTCGTTGAACAGATAATCGAACTTCTAGGAGAGCGCAGTGATAATCACAGCGACGATCCCCTTGCTGCTATGGTCGGAATCACTAGTCACGATTCACCACCCGATGACGAGGTATTACTTCGCTTGTTACCTAATGCCTACGCCGAGCAAGTCGATGCATCTGAGTTTCGCAGATATACCGAGCTAACTCTGCGCGCAAAGAAATCGGCACATGCAATGTCGATGCGTATCGATTTAAAGAGTTCGCCCGATGGTTGTATCGAAGTCGACCATGAAGGTGCAAATGCTTGGCTAGGTGCGATGAATGACATTCGCTTAGCGTTAGGTGTGAGATTGAAAGTCCAAGAGAATTCACATGAGGATCTGGAAATTCTGGCACCCGATGATCCAATGCGCGGCGTCTATGCAGTTTATAGCTGGCTAGGGTGGTTGCAGGAGAGTCTGATTCAAGCGCTCATGGACGATGCTCTCTAAGCCAGTAAGTCGCAGGGTAGGATTGCCGATATGAGCAACGCAGCAATTGGAATCTTTGATTCTGGAGTGGGTGGACTCACTGTTGCTCGATCGATATTAGATCAACTTCCCAATGAATCAACTATTTATATCGGCGATACTGCGCGAGGACCATTTGGCCCCCGTCCATTGGCTGAGGTGCGAGAGTTTGCATTAGAGAGTTTAGATTTTCTTGTTCAACAGGGCGTCAAGGCGATAGTTATCGCATGCAACACGGCAAGTGCTGCGATGTTGCGTGATGCACGAGAGCGTTATTCAATTCCTGTGATCGAAGTTATCCAACCTGCGGCCCGTCGGGCAGTTGCAGCTACCCGCAGTGGACACATAGGCGTGATAGGCACTCGAGCAACAATCGACTCTGCCGCCTACTTAGATGCATTTGCTGCAGCACCGCAGTTAGATATTACATCTATTGCCTGCCCGCTCTTTGTGGAGTTTGTTGAGCGCGGAGAAACATCAGGGGCTGAGATTACAGAAATCGCCCGAGGTTATTTAGCACCCTTTATAGGAGCAAAAATCGATACTTTAGTTTTAGGGTGTACGCACTATCCACTTTTAACTGGAGTAATTTCATATGTCATGGGTGAAGCTGTCACTCTAGTGTCGAGTGCTGAAGAAACAGCTAAGGATTTGTATCGCACTTTAGTAGAGAAAAATCTGCTGCGCCCTCAACAGAGCAATCCACCCAAACACACATTCTTAGCAACTGGCGATGCCAAGGCCTTTGAGAGTCTGGCTCGACGTTTTCTAGGTCCCGAAGTAACTCGAGTAGAGCACCAAGATCTCTAAAACCACCACACGTCGGCACACTAAATCTGAGTAATAGGAGCGGTAGATGGCACGCAATGATGGACGAGAAGTCAATACTCTGCGCGAAATTAAATTCACGCGTGGGTGGCTAGATCACGCCGAGGGTTCAGTCCTTGTTGAGTTCGGTAAGACACGCGTCTTATGTGTTGCATCTTTTTCACCTGGGGTTCCACGTTGGTTAAAGGACACAGGTACTGGTTGGGTTACATCTGAATATGCGATGTTGCCCCGTGCTACCCATACTCGCTCTGACCGTGAAAGTGTTAAAGGCAAGTTAGGTGGGCGTACTCAGGAGATATCACGTCTAGTTGGCCGCTCTTTGCGTGCAATTGTTAATACAAAAGAGCTTGGCGAAAATACAATTGTTATTGACTGTGACGTACTACAAGCCGATGGTGGCACTCGCACTGCAGCAATTACTGGTGCATATGTCGCCCTTGCCGATGCAATTACTTGGGCCAAGAGCCAAGGTCACATAAAGCCATCTGCTAATCCACTCAGTGATTCTGTCGCAGCGGTAAGTGTCGGAATTATTGATGGTGTACCAATGCTAGATCTTTGTTACGAAGAAGATGTTCGTGCCGGTACAGACATGAATGTTGTTGTTGCAGGAGATGGACGATTTATTGAGGTTCAAGGAACTGCAGAGGGTGAGCCCTTTGATCGCGAACTTTTGAATCAGCTACTCGATCTTGCAGTCGCAGGATGCAAAGAGCTTAGCGAACTTCAAAGATCCGTTCTCGCCAATTAATTAGCGATGTCAAAGAAACTTGTCATTGCAACACGTAACGCTGGAAAAATTCTTGAGTTTCGTAGAATTCTGGATCGCATTTCAGCTGGAGCAGTTGAACTAGTAAGCATTGATCAGTTTCCAGATTTAGTCGATGTGGAAGAGACAGGCACAACCTTTGAGGAGAACGCGCTCCTGAAGGCGAGATATACGGCGAAAATGACGGGCCTGCCATCGATATCTGATGACTCAGGTCTTTGTATCGATGCACTCGGCGGAGCCCCTGGAATATTTTCAGCTAGATGGGCTGGTACACACGGTGACGATAAAGCCAAT
>CANJTH010000051.1:0-8028 GCA_947477185.1 Actinomycetota bacterium | reverse complement strand
GACTTCGTTATATGTTGGAATAACTACTATGGATGTATTCATGCGCGTGGGTGTGCCTGTTTAAATACTTTTTGCAAACGTTGCGTTGAAACGTGGGTATAAATCTGGGTTGTTGCAAGGGATGCATGTCCCAATATCTCTTGCACAGTTCGCAAGTCAGCACCACCCTCTAATAGGTGTGTGGCCGCCGAGTGTCGCAGTGCATGTGGACCCATACGCTCGATACCCTCGATTGCAGAGAGCGCCTCATAGACCACGGTGCGCACAGTGCGTTGATCGATTCGTTTTCCACGTGCGCCAAGAAAGACTGCCAGCTCTGATTGAGCGCTCACTAGCTCTTCACGTCCACTCTTTAACCATACCTGCACCGCTTTAATGGCCGGCTTGCCCATCGGGATTACCCGCTCTTTATTACCCTTTCCTAAGACTCGAATCGTGTTTCGGTTGTAATCAATATCGCCAATATTTAAGCCACATAGTTCACCAACTCGGGCACCTGTTGCATATAAAAGTTCGAGCATTGCAACATCGCGCAGAGATATTGGGCTCCCTTCTTCTGCTGCCCTTGTCGCCATTGAATCCATGGCTAGCCCCGCCTTTTGCACATCTAGAACATCAGGCAGTGTGCGATGGCCCTTAGGAGTTGCAAGGGTTGCACCTACATCTTTAGAGATGTAATCATTTTTTAACGCCCATTTAGTAAACAAGCGAACTGAAACTGCTCTCCTAGAAAGTGTTGTGCGTGCTCCCCCTTTAACGCCCTGGTTTGCAAGCCAAGAGCGCAGGTGTGCAAGTTCGAGTGTGGAGATATCGCTCAGCCCAAGTTTTTCGAGGTGCTCCACCAATGAGGTGAGATCGCCCATGTATGCACGAATTGTGTGCACCGACAGATTTCGCTCAACCTCTAAGTGGTGTTGAAAAGTAGTCAACAGCTTTTCAAATTGATCGCTCACAGGTCAAACTTTACTCGGGTTTGCGTCCTTGACGTAGAAGGCCAAAGGTTAAGGCATCTTCTAAGGCCATGGCAGATGCGGCGATAACGTTTTCGTGAACGCCAACGGTGTTCCACTCGCCCTTGCCATCACTTGTTTCAACTAATACGCGAGTAATAGCTCCAGTACCCAAGCGCCCCTCAAGGATGCGTACTTTGTAATCGGTGAGCTCTAAAACTTCAAGCTCTGGGTACATCTGCTTCAAACCTGTACGAAGTGCGTTATCAAATGCGTTGACTGGTCCATTGCCAGTGCCGCTGCACACTATTCTCTTTTTCATTGCAACCACAGTTACTTCAGCCTTAGTCACAATGCTTTGATCTTCAGCCCGCTCTACCGTTGTTAACCAGTGCTCGATAGTAAAGAACGAGGGACGCTTTCCATTAATCTCTTCGTGAACTAGAAGTTCGAATGAGGCATCGGCTGCTTCGAAGGTAAAGCCTCGAGCCTCCATATTTTTAACCCGCTCAACGATGCGACCGATCAGCACTTTATCGCCACCTAGATCAACGCCGAGCTCTTGTGATTTTAATTCAATGGATGCACGTCCAGCCATATCGCTGACCAACATGCGCATATCGTTTCCAACACTTGAGGGATCTTCATGTTGATAGAGAGAGGGATCTACCTTTATAGCGCTGGCATGTAGGCCTGCCTTGTGTGCAAATGCTGAAACGCCAACGTATGGCTGGCGTGCACTCGATGAGACATTTGTTACTTCAGCGATTGCATGTGAGATACGAAAAGCCTCTTGGAGTGCATTCTTAGGTAGCACCAGTTGCTGCTTCTTCAACTCTAAGTTAGCAATAATAGTAACTAGATCGGCATTTCCTGTGCGCTCACCATAACCATTGAGTGTGCCCTGTACGTGTGTTACACCTGCTGCAATGGCTGCCATTGAATTTGCTACTGCGCAGCCAGTGTCGTTGTGACAGTGAATGCCTAAGCGGGCAGAGCTTGCAGTTAAGACATCATGAACAACTTGAGAAAGCTCATCGGGCAGCATTCCACCATTGGTATCACAGAGTGCAATAACATCGGCGCCGGCCTCGGCGGCAACGCGTACAACTTCTAAGGCATAGGCACGGTTGCTGCGATAGCCATCAAAGAAGTGTTCGGCATCTAGAAATACACGCTGGCCCTCTGCGATTAAATGCGTGACTGAATCACGAATCATCTCTAAGTTTTCATCAAGGGATGTTTTAAGTGCCAAATCGACGTGGCGATCAAAGGCCTTTGCAACCAGGGTTACTGCCGGGGCACCGCTATCGCGCAGCGCACCAAGGAGCACATCATCGGCGGCCTTAACGTTAGGACGACGGGTTGCACCGAAGGCGACGAACGTTGCATTCTTTAATACCAGCTCTTTTTTCGCACGGGCAAAGAACTCAGTGTCTTTTGGATTGGCCCCTGGCCAACCGCCCTCAATAAAACCAACGCCTAAATCATCTAAGTGGCGTGCGATAGCTAACTTGTCATGAACTGAGAGATTGAGGCCCTCTTGTTGTGCGCCATCGCGCAGTGTTGTGTCGTAGATATGAAAGGCATCAGTGATTGGCATTAGCAGACCTTAACAACCCAATTATGTGTATCGAGAACCGTGCCGTGTTGAACTCCAAGTAAGTGATTGCGAATCTGCATAGTAATTACGCCAGGTTCTCCGTCACCAGTTTTCCAAGTTCCCATAACACTCTTTGCTTGACCGACAGGTGAGACAACGGCGGCAGTTCCGCAGGCAAAAATCTCAGTGATCTCCCCTGATGTAACGCCATCGCGCCAGTCATCGATACTAAGCATTACCTCCTCGGTTTTATATCCGAGATCTCTTGCTACAGATAAAATCGAATCGCGAGTGATTCCTGGGAGCAAAGTTCCAGTCAGCTTGGGAGTGATAACAGTTGCATCGGCGCCTCTGCCCTTAACAAAGTAAAGGTTCATGCCGCCCATCTCTTCAACCCATTTACGCTCTTTAGCATCGATCCACACAACTTGATCGCATCCCTCTTTAGCTGCAGCTTTTTGCGCAACAAGTGATGCTGCATAGTTTCCACCGCACTTTGCCTCACCCGTGCCACCGATAGCTGCACGCACATATTCTGTTGAAATCCAGACCGAGACCGCTTTATTTGGATCAAAGTAGGCACCCGCTGGTGTTGCAATCAACATATACGTTGCCTTATTTGATGGTCTAACTCCTAAACCAACTTCAGTTGCAAACATAAATGGTCGCAAGTAAAGCGACTCTCCCACTTTATTTGGTACCCAGGCAGCATCGGTTTTAACTAAAGTTTCAATTGTCTCGATAAATAGCTGCTCCGACATCTCTGGCAGGGCTAAACGAGCCGCTGAGTTAGCAAAGCGCTTTGCATTGGCCGTTGGACGAAAGAGAGAAATGTCGCCATTGGGTTGGCGGTATGCCTTTAAACCTTCAAAGATCTCTTGACCGTAGTGAAAAACAGCCGTTGCAGGATCCAGTGAGATTGGGCCATATGGCTTTAACTCTGGCTCTGACCATCCATCACTCTCACTCCACTCACACACAACCATGTGATCGGTGTAGTACTTACCAAAGCCGCCTTCGGCAACTAAAGCATCACGGGTTGCACCATCTTTGGCATTGGGGTTGAGTGAGATTTTCATGGTTTATAACGCTGCGACGAGCGCATCTCCAATTTCAGTTGTGCTTCGCTTCTTATCACCGCGTGTGGCTAAATCAGCTGCAACTACGCGCTCTACATCGCGAGCAGCATCGGCATAACCCAGGTGATCTAACATCATGGCAACTGACATAACTGTGGCCGTTGGATCGGCGATATTTTTGCCGGCGATATCTGGAGCCGATCCATGAACTGGTTCAAACATAGATGGGAATTTTCCAGTTGGATTGATATTGCCTGATGCAGCCAGTCCAATACCGCCACAGATTGCAGCTGCGATATCAGTCAAGATGTCACCAAATAAGTTATCAGTAACTACAACATCAAATCGCTCAGGGTTGGTCACGAAAAACATCGATGCAGCATCGACGTGCAGGTAATCAGTTGTAACACCTGGATACTCTTTAGCAACCTCATTAAATGTTCGAGTCCATAAGCTACCCGCGCGAGTTAATACATTGTTTTTGTGAACAAGTGTTAATTTTTTGCGATCACGTTTTTGTGCACGCTCAAAGGCATCACGAATAACTCGCTCGGCGCCTCGGCGAGTATTAAGACTCTCTTCAGTTGCAATTTCATCGGGTGTGCCTTGGGCAAGAACGCCACCAGCACCTGCATATGGGCCCTCGGTTCCTTCGCGCACAACTATAAAATCAATCGGTGCCTTGGTCGCAAGTGGACCAGTTACACCTGGCATTAAACGTGCCGGGCGCAGATTGACATAGTGATCAAAGGCAAAGCGCAGCTTTAATAAAAGCCCGCGCTCTAGAACTCCACTGGGAACCGTTGGATCTCCAACTGCGCCAAGTAAAATAACATCGGCCTTTGCAATTTCAGCCAGAGTCGCATCGGATAAAACCTCTCCGGTGCGATGCCATAGCGCGGCGCCCAACTCAAATGAGGTTTTCTTAAACTCTACGTTGTACTTCTTGGCAACGGCATCAAGAACTTTAAGGCCCTCGTTAACAACATCGGGACCGATTCCATCTCCTGGAATGAGGGCTAAGTTAATAGTTTTCATTAATCCACCAATACAACGGCGCGAACGGATTCAGCCGATGTCTCTCTTTTAATAGTTGCCAATAAGTCATCGCTAACATCAGAGTCAACAGTCAGAGCCATGAGTGCCTTTCCACCAGCGGCGCTGCGGCCAACTTGCATGCCTGCAATATTTATTTTTGCCTGTCCTAAAGTATGGCCAACGGTGCCAACTATTCCTGGTTGATCAAGATATTGTAAGAAGAGGATATGTGCCGTTGGTGGAAGATCGAGTGAGAATGAATCGATACCGATGATCTTCTGTGTCTGCTTTATTCCCATAAGCGTGCCATCAATGGTCATTGACTTTCCGCTTCCAGTTGCTGCACGCAAAGAGATCATTGAGCGATACTCAGGGCTATCTGCAGTTGTTGTGACAGCAGATGTCATGCCGCGTTCGGTTGCAAGGCCCGGAGTGTTGACATAGGTTACCTCTTCGGCCCCCACAGCAATTAATGCTCCTTT
Source organism: Actinomycetota bacterium (assembly GCA_947477185.1). Lineage (GTDB taxonomy): Bacteria > Actinomycetota > Actinomycetes > Nanopelagicales > Nanopelagicaceae > Planktophila. The sequence continues at coordinate 2,876 of CANJTH010000051.1, read as the reverse complement.
GAGCGCGCTAATTGCAAGGATTGAAGAGTCATGAACTGCAATCTCACCCTTAACTTGAATATCCATATGGACAGGAACTTCACCAAGAAGTTCAGTTGCAATCTGTGCCATTTTTTCAACCAGCGGCAGAGAGGGTCGAATCTCTTGGGCGATGACGCCACCTTTAACGTTAACTGCATCAGGTACTAGCTCACCCGCTAAGGCTTTGCGCACTGATACTGCAACGGCAATTCCTGCGCGCTCCTGTGCCTCATCCGTGGATGCTCCTAAGTGCGGAGTCGCAACAACATTATCTAAAGTAAAGAGGGGTGAATCTGTGCAGGGTTCACTGACATACACATCTAGACCAGCACCAGCAACGCGACCTTCAACTATCGCATCATAGAGAGCCGCCTCATCGAGTACTCCACCACGAGCAGCATTAACAATGCGCACCGCAGGTTTAACTTTCTTAAGGGCCTCTACCCCGATTAAGTTGGCAGTCTCTTTAGTCTTTGGCAAGTGAATAGTGATGAAATCTGAGCTTCGAAGTAGCTGATCAAGGTCTACAAGCTTTACTCCAAGTTGGGCCGCGCGAGCAGGCTGTAAATATGGATCGTAGGCAATGACATTCATGCCAAAGGCCTGCATACGGTGGGCCACTAACTGACCAATGCGTCCAAAGCCAACGATGCCAAGAGTTTTTTCAAATAGTTCAGCGCCAGTGTATTTAGAGCGTGCCCACTTACCGCTGCGCAAAGCAGCATGAGCTGGTGCGATAAAACGTGCCGATGCAAGAAGTAAAGAGATAGCAAGTTCGGCGGCACTGACAATATTAGATGTCGGTGCATTAACAACCATAACACCGGCAGAAGTTGCTGCGGCAATATCGACGTTATCTAAACCAACACCTGCGCGCGCAATAACCTTTAATCCTTTAGCTGCCGCAATTGCTTCGGAGTCCATCTTTGTTGCAGAGCGAATTAAAACTGCATCCACTCCTTGTGATAGCGCAGCCAAGAGTTCAGATCGATTTGCCCCATCACAGTGAATCACATCGAAATCTGGACCAAGAGCATCTACCGTTGCCGGACTCAACTCTTCAGCGATTAGCACAACAGGTTTAGCCACGCGCCACGCTGCCCTCTTTATAATCATCTTCCTTCGAACTCTTCATCCATGAAAACATCTTGCGAAGTTCGCGGCCAACGGCCTCAATTGGATGTACTTCACCCTTAGCGCGAAGTGTCTTGAACTCAACTCCACCAGCCTCTTGGTCATCGATGAAGCGCTTAGCAAAAACGCCGCTTTTAATATCGGCAAGAACTGCTCTCATATTATCTTTTACATGTGGATCAATCACACGTGGGCCAGATACATAGTCACCAAATTCTGCTGTATCAGATACCGACCAGCGCTGCTTTGCAATTCCACCCTCGTACATTAAATCTACGATTAATTTAAGCTCGTGTAGGCACTCAAAGTATGCAACCTCTGGCTGATATCCAGCTTCGATCAGAACTTCAAAACCATACATGACGAGTTGGGAGGCACCGCCACAAAGAACTGACTGCTCACCAAATAAATCGGTCTCAGTCTCTTCGGTAAAGGTTGTTAAAATTCCGCCTGCGCGCAATCCGCCGATCGCTTTGGCATAGGAAAGTGTGAGTGGCCAAGCAGCTCCAGTTGAATCCTGCTCAACTGCAACGATGACTGGAACTCCGCGACCTGCAGAATACTCCCGGCGCACTAAGTGTCCTGGACCCTTAGGCGCAACCATGCAGACATCAACGTTTGTACTTGGCTTGATGTAACCAAAACGAATATTAAAGCCGTGACCAAAGAAGAGCGCATCGCCATCTTTTAAGTTAGGAAGAATTGAATCGGTGTAGATATGGCGCTGCAGGTGATCAGGTGCCAAGATCATGATGACCGTAGCCTCTTGTACCGCTTCGGCAACACTGACTACACGCAGCCCTTCAGCCTCTGCCTTTGCCTTTGATGGTGACCCATCTTTTAAACCAACGCGAACATCGACACCGCTATCGCGCAAGCTAAGTGCGTGAGCATGTCCCTGTGAGCCGTAGCCGATAATCGCAACTTTGCGAGCCTGGATAATCGATAGATCGGCATCCTCTTCGTGATACATCGTTGCTGCCACGATATTTCTCCTTAGTTCTGGTAGTCGGGTTGTGTGTCGTGAATAACTGGTTGTGCTGTATTGGGCAAAATCTCTTTAATAGAAATTACATTGATTAACTTGTCCAGCTGAGCAATTACCTGCTCTAGCGCATGGCCTTCTAGGTTAACCACTATGTCCATTTTAGAGGTCTCAGGGTCACTAGTTGGACCAACAGATAAGCGCTCAATGTTGTATGCACGGCGCGAAAATAGGCCGGCGACCCTGGCTAAAACGCCAGGTGAGTTCTCAACGATAACTTCAAGGGTGTGTTGGGCCATTTTTTATAACTCCTGTGAATCCCAGTCGGGCGCAGTCTCGCGCGCAATCAGGATGTCATCATTAGATGTTCCTGCTGCAACCATCGGCCAGACCATCGCATCACGGTGAACCCGAAAATCAACTACCACTGGTTGATCATTAATACTCATCGCTTTTTCAATCGTTGCATCGACATCCTCGGTGCGCTCACAACTTAAACCGACGCATCCCATCGCCTCTGCCAACATTGGAAAGTTAGGAACGCGCTTTGATTCGAGATTGGTATTTGAGTAGCGTCCCTCATAGAAAAGTGTCTGCCACTGACGCACCATGCCAAGTGATTCGTTGTTAATGATTGCAACTTTAATTGGAATATTATTGAGGGCACATGTCACTAACTCTTGGTTAGTCATCTGGAAACAACCATCGCCATCGATTGCCCAGACAGTTGTATCAG
>CANJTH010000050.1:0-8207 GCA_947477185.1 Actinomycetota bacterium | reverse complement strand
CTCTGATGGTTGTGCACCAACTCCGAGCCAGTACAGAGCACGCTCTGAGTTGATCTCGATAAGTGATGGCTCTTGTCCTGGGACATAGCGACCGATCTCTTCAATTGAAAGACCGTTGCGTGCCTTGCGTGAGTCGGTAACGACAACGCGGAAAAAAGGTGTGCGAATCTTGCCCATGCGCATTAAACGAATTTTTGTAGCCAAGAAATGTATCTCCTGTGTATGTGTGTCATATCTTTTCTCCACAGCGGGGTGCGTGGTGAAAACGATTCAACTATCGGTTGTATGGATGTTGTTAGGGGATAGAGGGCCCCTCCAACAGGTTGCTTATTCTGCCATCTAGGCCGCTAATACGCGAAATCGCCTATTGAGCCTCTTCTATCGCCCGTTTAGCGGGATTACCCGACTTGGACTTCTTCTTAGGGGCAATGCTGGCCTTTACTGCCGGCATCGGTGGCAGACCCATACCGGCCATCCCCGCAGGCATTCCACCATTTCTCACCTGCTTCATCATTTTTTGGGCGGCACTAAATCTATCGACGAGATTATTTACTTCCGAGACAGCGCGTCCTGAACCCTTTGCAATACGAGATCGTCTTGAGCCATTGAGTACTTTTGGATCACGCCGCTCAATGGGTGTCATCGATTCAACTATGGCTTTAGTACGAACAATCTCGCCCTCATCAAAGTTATCAATCTGCTTTTTCATCCCCGCAGAGCCGGGCAACATCCCAAGGAGTTTAGACATCGAACCCATCTTTGACATTGCACTGAGTTGGTCCAGGAAATCCTCTAACGTGAAATCCTCGCCACGTGAAAACTTTGCCTCAAGCTTTTCCGATGTATCCCCATCAAATGCTTTTTTAGCCTGCTCGGCAAGTGTGGCGACATCGCCCATCCCCAAAATTCGAGATGCCATGCGCTCGGGATAAAATATGTCGAAGTCGGAGAGCTTTTCACCGCTGGATGCAAACATTATTGGACGCTTAGTAAGTGATGCGATGGAGAGAGCTGCTCCACCGCGTGCATCGCCATCTAACTTAGTTAATACGACACCATCAAAGCCCACGCCATCTAAAAATGCCTGCGAAGTTCGCACCGCATCTTGACCAATCATCGCATCGACTACAAATAAAATCTCATCTGGATGAACTGCATCCCGGATATCACCTGCCTGCTTCATAAGGTCTGCATCTACACCTAAACGACCTGCGGTATCAACAATAACCATGTTGTACTGCTTAGCCTTAGCGAACTCAACTCCTGCTTTGGCTACCTTGACTGGATCACCAATACCGTTTCCTGCTTCAGGGGCAAAGACGGGAACACCAATACTCTGACCCACAACTTGCAACTGAGTGACGGCATTAGGGCGTTGTAAATCTGAGGCGACTAAGAGCGGAGTATTGCCTTGGTCAGCGTAAAACTTTGCAAGCTTTCCAGCCAATGTCGTCTTACCAGCACCCTGCAGACCGGCCAGCATAATTACAGTCGGTGGATTTTTTGCAAAGCGCACTCTGCGCGCTGATCCACCAAGGATTTCAATCAGTGATGCATTTACTATCTCAAAGATTGCATTGGCCTGGTTAGTGCCAGATTGCATGGTTGCAAGAGCAGTTGTTGACTTTTCTGCTATTTGTGCGACAAAAGATTCGACAACTTCAAGAGCAACGTCTGATTCAAGTAGCGCCTGGCGAATTTCAGCGCATGTGGCATCGATATCGTTCTTGGAAATCTTTCCACGAGAGCGAAGCGAGGAGAATGTGCTGCTAAAGCGCGATGTTAGTGAGTCAAACATGATGGGCCAAGAATAGCCTTCTTCGAAAGCTTAAATAGCCTGGGAGCCCTTCTCACCTGTACGTACCCGCACTACTTGCTCTACCGGAGTTGTCCATACCTTTCCATCACCAATTGATCCAGTGGAAGCGGCTTTGACGATGACATCGACAACTGCATCGACCTCTTCGTCATTGACAAGTAGTTCAATACGTACTTTGGGAATCAGATTGACGGTGTACTCAGCACCTCGATAGACCTCGGTGTGTCCTTTTTGTTGTCCGACACCACTTACCTCTGAAACGGTCATGCCGGCGATGCCATGGGTATTGAGCGCATCCTTGACTGCCTCTAACTTAAAGGGTTTAACGATTGCAGTAATTAATTTCATTAGAAGGACCCTCCTCGTGATGAGCTTGATAATTCATAGGCACTTTCAGCATGCTCATTTAAATCGATACCCTCTATTTCTTTATCTGGCTTAATCCGAAAACCAATTGTCTTCTCTATTGCAAAGGCGATTATCAAAGTTACCACAAAGGAGTATGCGGCAACGAGTCCAACTCCCCATGCCTGCATGATGAGCAATTTAGTGCCTCCACCATAGAACAGACCATTGAGGCCGATGCTATTGACTGCTTGGGCACCAAATAATCCAATAGCTAAAGAGCCCCAAACTCCAGCAACTAAATGCACTCCGACTACATCGAGTGAATCATCAAAGCCGAATCTAAATTTTAGGCTTACCGCAAGTGAACAAAAGATTCCAGCAAAGAGTCCGATAACAACGGCGGCCCAAGGGGCCACAAATGCACACGCTGGTGTGATTGCAACTAAACCTGAAATCGCCCCCGATGCTGCTCCAAGTGAGGTTGCATGACCATTTCGCACTCTCTCAACAAGAAGCCAACCTAGAACTGAAGCAGCTGCAGCCACTTGAGTATTCATTAATACAAGTCCAGCGATTCCATTTGCCGCTAGGGCCGAACCGGCGTTAAAACCGAACCAACCAAACCATAAAAGCCCAGAGCCAAGAAGAACTAGTGGCAATGAGTGCGGACGCATAGATTCTTTACGCCAACCAATGCGTTTTCCCAAGACTATAGCCAGGGCTAAACCTGCAGCACCAGCGTTAATGTGGACGGCGGTTCCACCGGCAAAATCTTCAAGACCTTTGCCTGCAAGGAAGCCAGTGCCTGTAAGCGTATCGCCAACCTTATTTCCAAAGGCAAATACCCAGTGTGCAACTGGGAAGTAAACCAAAGTCGACCAGATTGCAACGAATACTCCCCACGAAACAAACTTCGCACGATCTGCGATTGCACCAGAGATTAGCGCTGGGGTAATAATTGCGAACATCAACTGAAAAACTGCAAAAACAAGAACTGGAATCGGATAGATACCACCATTATTAGTGAACTCATCCACCATTCCACCAAGGCCTGAGAAAGAGATATTTCCATACCACGGTGAATCAGCTTTGTAACCAAAGGCTAATTCAAAACCATAGATAACCCACAAAATACTGACGATGCCTATTGTAATAAAAGACATCATCATCATATTAAGCACGCTCTTTGTACGAACCATTCCCCCATAAAAAAATGCCAGTCCAGGGGTCATGAGGAGTACGAGGGCTGTGCTGGCTAACATCCAAGCGGTATCACCAGAGTTCAAAACTGTTTGTGTCATGTGGGCCATCTTTCACGTCAAAAGAATGAAGAGTTCTCGCCTTTGAGATGGGGTAAAGATGGCCTTCGGGCATTACAGGAGATGCTCGCAGGCATTTCAGGCGCGTTGCAAAAAAGGCTCTTATGTTAAATCTGCGTTACGCCAATAGCCCCAGGATGTAGGCATCTGGATCAAATGGCGCTAAATCACCCTCAGACTCCCCTGTGCCGATCCATTTAATAGGAATATCTAGTTCGCTTTCAATCGCCAGAGCAATCCCCCCACGGGCACTTCCATCTAATTTGGTGAGGATAATTCCGGTGACATTGACGCTCTCTGAAAAGATTTTTGCCTGCGCCATACCATTGTGACCTGTCGTTGCATCAATCGTTAAGAGAACTTCGTTGACCGGGGATATTTTTTCAACAACGCGCTTTACCTTTTCTAGCTCAGCCATGAGATCACTCTTATTGTGCAAGCGTCCAGCCGTATCTATCACTAAATAATCGGCCTTCATTTCATTGGCCCGTTTGGCGGCATCAAAGGCGACCGATGCAGGATCCCCGTTGGCTTTACCTGAAATGACTTCTACAGCAATTCGTGCCCCCCACGTCTGTAGTTGTTCAACTGCAGCTGCACGGAAAGTATCACCTGCGGCTACGACTACTGAGAATCCAGATTTTTTAATATGACTTGCCAGCTTTGCAACCGAAGTTGTCTTGCCCGTGCCATTAACACCAACAATCATGACCACCGTTGTGCCATCAGGATTAGTCAGAGGTAGCCGAGATTTATCACAAAGGTGAGATGTCAGAGTTTGCATCAGCGCCTCTTGTGCATTATCACTCTTAACTTTTCGTGCAGCCTCCAGAAGTTCGCGCGTAAGAGTTGGGCCTATATCTGATGCTAAAAGTTCGCCCTCTAGATCTTGCCAATCAGCTGGTGCAAAAGAGTTTTCGCCCTTGATTGTGGCGATGAACTTACTAAAAAGACCCATATGTAAGGCTTCTAACTTGCGTCGGATTCACGCAGACGTTGTGAGATAACCTCACTCACACCATCTCCGCGCATGGTGACACCATAGAGCGCATCGGCGATCTCCATCGTGCGCTTTTGGTGCGTGATAATAATGAGCTGAGAGCTAGCACGTAGCTCTTCAAGGACACCAAGTAAGCGGCCAAGGTTCGTATCGTCGAGGGCGGCTTCAACCTCATCTAGAACATAGAAGGGACTTGGGCGGGCTTTAAAGATTGCAATTAACATCGCAACTGCAGTCAATGATTTTTCTCCACCCGATAGAAGTGAGAGGCGTTTAATGCGTTTGCCAGGTGGTCGTGCCTCGACATCGACTCCACTTGTTAAAGGATTATCAGGATCGACCAAGATTAAACGACCATCTCCGCCAGGGAACAGGCGTGCAAAGATCTCTTCAAAGTGACGGGCTGTATCTTCAAATGCCTCCATGAAGATTGTTTGAACTCGATCATCAACCTCTTTAATAATATCTAGAAGATCTTTCTTAGTTCTCTTTAAATCCTCTAACTGATCGGCCAAGAACTTTAGACGCTCCTCAAGGGATGAGAACTCTTCAAGTGCAAGTGGATTGATCTTGCCAAGTAGGTTAAGTGAACGCTCAGCCGATGCAAGGCGTTTTTCCTGCTGATCTCGGCGATATGGAATCAGTTCGGTTGTTACGATCTCTCCGGCCTCATTTTCAAAGAAGGTTGGCACATCATTCTCAGGTCCATACTCGGCCACAAGTGTGTGTGTATCAATTGCAAACTCTTCAGCGGTCTTATTTTCAAGGGATTCAATACGCATGCGTTGTTCGGCGCGCGCGATTTCATCGCGATGCACACTCGATGTTAGCGCTTCGAGCTCAGATGCTAATTCGCGTCCACGTGTTCGAACGGTAAGGGTCTCTCCTTCGCGACGGACCCGTGACTCCTCTAATCGTGCGCGCTCAATAGCTGCTTTGGAGATCGATCGTTCAATATGAATAAGGACTTCATATGCAGCCTCTGCAATGGCCTGAGAGATGACGGCTGCACGCGCACGTGCACCGCGGCGAATAACTGCGCGTTGCGATGCTTCGCGCTCGTTACGGGCCGATTCCTCTAGAGCTAAGGCGCGTGCGGCCACTGATGTGACGCGCTCTTCAATTGTGCGCACGGCAAGACGTGCTTCAACCTCTGCCGTGCGTGCAACTGAGACGGCATTTCGTAGTTTTTCAGTAAATGTGTGGTCAGGTTCGGCCGTTGCGCCCTGTTGGTGCAGTTGATTCTGGGCAATGACGAGTTCGCCCTCATCACGAGATTTAGCACTGCCGGCCTCATTGATGTTGGAATTAAGGCGCTCGACTTCTGCCATTGCAGATTTCATATTCTGGCCAGAGACGGCTAACTGCTCGGTGAGCGCACCGATACGTGCATCGGACTCATTGAGTTTAGATAAAGCTAGGTCAAAATCGCTCTGACGATTTTCAACCTCACTAGTGTGAGTAGAAATCTCAAACTTTAAACGATCGCATGTATGCGTAATCTCGACGAGCTTATTTTGAAGGCCTGCCATAAGGGCGTTAATTTCGATAAGAGATGAAGAGGATTTAGAGCCACCACGCGCACGGCCACGTGTGAGGATATCGCCATCACGGGTAACAACTGTGAGCGATGGATGTGAGCGAAGAATCGCTTCGCCATCACGGGCCGAAGCGGCAACGACGATATTAGATAAGAGGGATGTAACAAGTGCAGCGATTGATGCAGAGCGAACATGCGATGTCAGAGGTGTTAAGCCCGATGGAATTAAAGAGTGCGATTGTGCGCCCTCTTCGAAGACCAAGAGATCTGCCTGACCTAAGTTTTCACTGCGCAGAGTTGTTAGCGCTGTAACTGCAGATCCTAAGTCTTGAACAACGAGGGCATCGGCGAGTGTGCCAAGGGCGGCAGCAGCTGCTGCTTCCCAACCAGAATCGATATCTATAAGAGTGGCGATCGAGCCAAGGATGTGAACACCGCGCGAATCATTGAGCAGCGCAGATGCGCCATCACGATTGCGCATAGTCAGCGCCATCGCATCGATTGTGGCTTCGATAGCGTTGCGTTCGCGATCGGCCAATCGCTCGGCCTCAACTGCCTCATGAAGCTTGGCCTTGGCAGAGTCGAGTAATGACTTCGTATTTTCAAACTGCGAATCCAGACCCTTTTCACCCGTATCAGCACCTGCAATATCTAGCTCATACATTGAGTACTCTCGTTGGGCAGTATCTACACGGGCCTGCGCCTCATTACGCGCACGCGTTAGGCGCGCAATCTCCTCTGAGATGGCTTCGAGGCGGGCCTGTAGAGATTTAATGTGACCCTCTTGGCGAGCAGTACCTTCACGCGCATCGGCAATGGCGCGCATTGCGGCAGCGATTTTATCTTCGTCAATCTTTAGCGCCTGTTCACTCTGTGTAAGTTGCGATGTTGCAGCAACTAATGCCTGCTGCGACGTTGTAACACTTGCGCGTAGTTCGCTCTCTTCGTGACGCAAGAGCTGGGCATCTTTTTCAATCGCATCTGGGTCGCGGCCAGAGGTACGTGCCTCTTCAGCCTCTTCATTGAGAAAACGTGAGCGCTCTTGCGCTAAAGATTGAGTACCACGGAATTTTTCGCGCAACGAATTTAATTGGTAGTACGTCTCCTGTGCGGTAATAAGTTGTGGTCCCTCAATTGCAGATTGGGCATCGAGTGCCTCTTCGCGAGTGCGGATTGAATCAACTTCGGTTTCAACTGCGCCACGTCGCTGACGCAGTGCAGTCTCATCGGCAACCTCTGCATCGAGAACCTCTGAAAGTGAGATGAAATCATCGGCGAGTAGTCGCAGCTTGGCATCTCGTAGATCGGCTTGAATCGTCGCGGCTTTCTTTGCAACCTCTGCCTGCTTGCCGAGTGGCCGCAGTTGCCTGCGAAGTTCTACAGTTAAGTCTTGAACACGCGCAAGGTTTGTCTGCATCGAATCTAATTTGCGAAGAGCTTTCTCTTTACGTTTGCGATGCTTCAGAACACCGGCCGCCTCTTCAATAAATCCACGGCGCTCATCTGGTGTTGCCATTAAAATTGCATCAAGTTGGCCTTGACCAACGATCACGTGCATCTCGCGACCGATTCCTGAGTCGCTCAAGAGCTCTTGAATATCGAGCAAACGTGTTGCTTCGCCATTAATCTGATATTCGCTGTGTCCGTTACGGAAAAGTATGCGGGAGATTGTTACTTCGCTGTATTCGATTGCTAGTGCGCCATCGGCGTTATCGATGGTGAGAGAGACTTCAGCCCGGCCAAGTGGTGCTCGCCCACTAGTGCCGGCGAAGATGACATCTTCCATCTTGCCACCGCGCAGAGATTTCGCTCCCTGCTCACCCATTACCCATGTCAGCGCATCAACGACGTTACTTTTACCCGAACCATTTGGACCGACTACGCAGGTTATGCCGCGTTCAAGTCGCAAAGTGGTAGCTGAAGCGAAGGACTTAAAGCCCTTGAGGGTGATGCTCTTCAAATACACGCGGCAAACCTATCGCGTCGATGCAGTGTTTTTAGCGGATTTAAGGCTGAGGAAGCTCGATTTTTAAGGATTCGTAGGCCGTTCGTGCGGCAATTTGTTCAGCTTCGCGCTTGCTCTTTCCAACACCCTCACTGATTGCAACGCCTGCGACCATGGCAACTGCCGTGAAGTTCTTATCGTGATCTGGACCCTCTTCGCTCACGATGTACTCAGGT
>CANJTH010000049.1:0-8242 GCA_947477185.1 Actinomycetota bacterium | reverse complement strand
TACAACATTTGATAGCGCTGTAACACCGGGTGCTAAGAACTTTGACTTCAACTTGCAGCAGTTCTCTATTACAACTGAGCGCTCAGCGGCCGTTGATTTCTCATCTCCTTACTACACCGCACCACAGGCGATCGTTTCTTTCAAGGGCAGCAAAATTGAGGGCAAGACATCAATTGCCGACTTAAAGGATGCCAAACTTGGTGCTGCAGTTGGTACAACATCACTTGATGCGATTCAAAATCAGATCGGTATTAAGCCTCAGGTATTTAACGATAACGCCGCTGGCGTTGCAGCACTAAAGAATGGTCAGATTGATGGTTTGGTTGTAGATCTTCCAACTGCCTTCTATCTCTCTGGCGTTGAAGTCAAAGATGGATTAATCGTTGGTCAGCTACCATCAACTGGTGCTGGCGATCAATTCGGTCTCTTGATGTCAAAGGGAAGTGCGTTGACATCATGTGTATCGGCTGCAGTTGATGCAATTACTGCCGATGGAACATTGGCAGCGATTACTGAAAAGTGGCTAGCAACCGATGCTGGTGCACCAGTATTAAAGCCTTAACGAAGATAAAGAAGTAAACACGGTAGTTTGGCGGCCATGACAGAGCGTATTAACTCTGCTTGGTCGCCAAGCTCACGTGAAGTAGAACGTGGAATTGCCCGAAGGCGAATAAGCCGTAAGCAGGGTGCAATTGCCGCCATCTCCACCACCCTTGTACTCGGAACACTGGCCCTTGTACTCATTACATCCCCGGGGTGGGAGAGTGTTAAGGCAACATTTTTTGATATCGATTATGGTCGTGAGGTTTTTCCAACTGTCATTAAAGGACTCTGGATTAACCTGCAGCTAACTTTTATTGGTGGTGTGGCGATAGGAATAATCGCCCTCGGCTTAGCCCTCATGCGCACAACAAAGTCGCCAGCGCTCACCCCATTTAGATTTCTTGCAACAGCCTACGTAGATATCTTCCGTGGAGCGCCACTTATCTTGATTATCTTGCTCGTGGGCTTTGGTGTTCCAGCGTTGCGCCTGACTGGAATTTCAAGCAATGTAATTTTTCTTGGCACCGTTGCCGTCGTGCTGACGTATTCGGCATACGTTGCCGAAGTCATCCGCAGCGGAATTCTTTCAATTCATCCAAGTCAGCGCGCTGCTGCCAGATCACTTGGTCTGACATCTGGGCAGACTATGCGTTATGTGGTTTTGCCGCAGGCGATCCGGCGAGTTGTTCCGCCTCTTCTCAATGACTTTGTCTCACTTTTAAAGGACACAGGTTTAGTCTCAATCTTGGGTGTTACCGATGCAGTCCGTGCCGCGCAAATCAATGCCAGTAGAACTTTTAACTACACGCCTTACGTAGTCGCTGCAATTCTCTTTCTTCTGATCACAATTCCAATGACCCGCTATACAGATAGAGCAATAAGGCAACGCACGAATGCACAGAACTCTGAAGGTGCTATCTAATGGCTAACGTTCTAGAGCTAGTTGATGTCCGCAAATCATTTGGTAACGAGTTAGTTCTTAATCACCTCTCACTTGTGGTCCCAGTGCACACCGCAACGGTATTAATTGGAGCATCTGGTTCAGGTAAATCAACGTTGCTTCGCTGTATTAACCTGCTCGAATCTATCGATGATGGTCAGATTTTTTTAGATGGAGATGAAATATCGGATCCGCTTATCGATGTCGATGATGTGCGCCGCAAGTTAGGAATGGTCTTTCAATCCTTTAACTTATTTCCCCACAAAACCGTTCTGGAAAACATTACTTTGGCACCGATAAAAGTACAGGGTAAATCCAAAGAGGAGGCGATCGAGGCGGCACAAAAACTGCTCAAGCGCTTTGATTTATCCGATAAGGCCGATCAATATCCAGATCGTTTAAGTGGGGGTCAACAACAGCGTGTTGCAATTATTCGATCCCTTGCCTGCAATCCACGCCTACTTTTATTAGATGAGATTACATCTGCCCTTGACCCAGTCCTAGTTAATGAAGTTTTGAGCATTGTTCGCGACTTAAAGAGTGATGGAATGACAATGGTCTTGGCAACACACGAAATGGGCTTTGCTACACAAGTTGCCGACGAAGTCTGTTTTTTAGAGTCGGGAAATATTCTCGAGCGGGGTAGTGCCGAGGAGGTACTGCACAACCCTAAGAACCCAAAGACTCAAGAGTTTCTCAAGCGTGTTCATCAAGCTGGCCGTCTGTAATGAACTCTTTTCCTCAAACTTCTATTCCCCTGCTTGCATTTGCTGCCGGAGATGCATCAGAGCGTGCAATGGTTAATGGGATTGCAGCAGTCGGAGTTGGTCGATCAAACCACTGCGGTGCACTTGGAATCTATGTCTGGCCGATGATTAATCGTGGACTAGTAGGAATCGCTTTTAGTACAGGACCTGCAGTAATGCCTCCATGGGGTGGAAATAAAGCCTTGCTTTCAACTTCACCGATAGCTGCAGGAATTCCAACAAATCCCCCAACAGTTGTCGATCTTGCAACAAGTGCAGTTGCACGTGGAAAGATTCAAGCTAAAGCACAAGCTGGCGCTGAGTTAGAACCAGGATGGGCATTTACAAAAGATGGGGCTCCAACAACCGATGCCAAAGAGGCGTTAGCTGGAATGCTTGCACCACTCGGCGGTGCAAAAGGATATGCAGTTGCTGTTCTTGTTGAGTCATTAACCGGCATGCTGATTGGTCCAACGCTTGCTAAAAATATTCCCGACATGTTTGCAGCTAGCCAAGATGGGCTACCACAACAGATTTCACACTTTGTTATTGCAATTGATGCAGCCAAGCTTTCTGTGGATGGCCCACATTCACGCACACAAGAGTTTGAAGATGAAGTAAAAGTTGCTGGTGGTCGCCTCCCTGGATCTGGGCGTGTGAATCCAGAGAATTTAAATGGTAATGATGAGATAACTATTACCGATCAAGTAGCAGAGCAGTTAAAAAACTGGTCACAGAAACTTGGGATTTAAGATGATTAAAACACTTCCAGGTCTGGGTTTAATCGCAGCCGTAGTCGCTATAGCTTTTCAGATACATAATTTTCAGCCAGCAATTAGCCCACTAGCGCTTTGTGTAGCATTTGGTTTTTTGATTGCCAATGTAGGTTCCTGGCCAACCTTTGCAACTGAGGGCACAGCCCTTGCTGGCAAGAGGTTGATGCGCATTGGTGTTGCACTTTTAGGTGCGCAGGTAAGCGTTATTTCACTTCAGGCTATTGGTATTAAGGGTGTCATCACTGTCATTTTCGTTGTAAGTTTTACGATCTTTGGAATCCTTGCTCTCTCAAAACTATTCAAGATGAGCGGTGATTTAGGTTTATTGATTGGCGTTGGCTTTGGAGTGTGTGGTGCAACTGCAGTGGCTGCGATTCGGCCTCAGACACGTGCCACACAAGAGGAGACATCGTATGCAATTGCCCTGATTTCTCTTTGTGGCACGCTCTCTATTTTTGTACTCCCATTCCTGGGGCATGTAATGGGATTAAGCGATCAGACATTTGGCGCTTGGGCAGGAGCGGCAGTTCATGATGTTGGTCAGGTAATTGCAACTGCATCAGTTTGGAGCGATGAGGCCGTTAAATCAGCAGTTGTTATTAAACTAGCCCGCGTATGTTTATTGGCACCAATCGTTTTAATTCTCTCGATTCGCCACCGCCGCTATCTAAGCGCGCAGGGGAAGAGCGCAGCAACATCGGCCAAAGTTCCCCTTATTCCATTTTTCGTTCTCGGCTTTATCGCCGTTGCGATTCTGCAGAACACACTAGATGTTCCCGCGCGCGTGCACGATGACATTGTTTTAACAAGCAAAATCCTGTTGGGTGCTGGTTTAGTGGCTCTCGGTTCGGGAGTGCGCTGGAAAGCTATCCGTGCAATCGGGCCTCGCCCCATGCTCATGGGCATGATTGCCTGGATCATCGTTGGTGGCCTCGCACTGGTCGCTGTACGGCTAACTGGGATATAGGGTATTTGTATGTGCTCACTAGTTATATGCAGTCAATGCAAAAAGCCAACATGGTCAGGTTGTGGGGAGCATATAGAGCAGGCCATGGAGGGCGTTGCTAAAGAAGATCGCTGTCAGGGGCATCACAAAGATCCTGTTGAGGCCGGATTTTTGAAAAAGATTTTTGGTAAAAATAAATAATTTAAGATTTAAGGTAATCGCTGAGAGCCTTACGCTCGCTATCTAAATCACTAATGTGGGCTTTCACCACATCACCAATTGAAACGATTGAGATTAAATTTCCTGACTCATCAACAACTGGAATATGACGTATTCGACGTTCAGTCATAATCGTCATTAATGTAGCTACCGTTGACGTAGGAGTACAAGTGATCACATCCGGCGTCATTAGATCCCGTACTCGCATGTCAGCGATTTCATCTAGTTTGCCTGGCATCGCGCGCACGACATCTCGCTCTGAAACTATACCTTCGATTTTTTTCCCATCTGGTGATACGACTAGTGCCCCAACATGGTGAACATTGAGCGCATTAACTAAGTCATGAAGGGTTGCGCTAGATGAAATTGTTTCAACACGTTTGCCAGTAATTAAAGCCGCTATCTTCATTGGATGCTCCTTGCCACTATTGGGAACTCTTCCCTATGGTGGCCCTATTACTGGTCATTGACAAGAGGGCAGCTCAATCTGACGTGCAGGGTGAAAAGGCTGCTGCGTAACCCGTATATCCTTAAGCCATGAAAGCAATTCAGATCAGCGCCTTTGGCGGCCCAGAGTCGATGCAGTTTGTAGATCTAGCCGACCCGGTTGTAAGTCAGGGTCTGGAACTAATTGATGTAAGCGCAATCGGTATTAACTACGCCGATACCCATCAGACAGAGAACTCATACCTCTCACCACAGAAGCTTCCTTTGATACCCGGCATAGAAGTAGTTGGTAGAACAGCCTCAGGACGCCGGGTTTTAACAGCAGTTGCAAGTGGGGGATATGCACAAAGAGCCTCTGCACGTTCGGCGGCGATGATTGATGTTCCAGAAGGTGTGAGTGATGCACAAGCTTTGTGCATGTTAGTGCAAGGCTCAACAGCTTGGCACATATTAAAAACAGTTGGTCATATAAAAACCGGTGAGAGTGTTGTCATACATGCAGCGGCCGGCGGCGTTGGCACTATTGCAATTCAATTAGCAAAGATGTGGGGCGCAAAGGTAATTGCCGTTGCATCAACGGCTGCTAAACGAGATTTAGCGAAGTCACTAGGTGCAGATGTTGTTATCGATGCCGACCAGGACAAACTCCTTTCAGCGATTCTGGAAGCAAATAACGGTAAGCCAGTTGATGTAGTTTTAGAGATGGTTGGTGGAAAAACATTTGATGTCAGCCTTGAAGCTCTTGCACCATTTGGCAGATTGATTGTCTATGGAATGGCATCTCGGACGGCGCCAACTGCAATTCATCCAGGCTCACTCATGGGCGGATCAAAAACAGTTACAGGTTTTTGGCTCTCTCACTGCTTTGGAAAAAAAGAGCTGATGAACGATGTAATCACTGAACTCTTCGACTTAGTAAAGAGCGGAGAGCTAAAGCCAGTTATTGGCGCTACATTTGGATTGAGCCAGGCAAGGCAGGCCCATCAGGCGATGCTGGCCCGTGAAACTACTGGCAAAATCACTCTCAATCCTGGCGGGTAGGCTCTATCCCTTATGACTCTGTCTATCGGAATCGTCGGCATGCCAAACGTGGGTAAATCCACCCTCTTTAACGCCCTGACGAAAAACAACGTCCTAGCCGCCAACTATCCCTTTGCCACGATTGAACCTAACGTCGGCGTTGTAGGAGTGCCCGATACGCGCTTGGCCGCCCTTGCCACAATCGTTGGCTCGCAAACCCTTCTTCCTGCCACTGTCTCATTCGTTGATATCGCCGGAATTGTAAAAGGGGCATCAGAGGGTGCGGGCTTAGGAAATAAGTTCTTGGCCAATATCCGTGAAACCGATGCGATCTGCCAAGTTATTCGTGTCTTTAGCGATGGCGATGTTATTCACGTCGAAGGCCGCGTTGATCCTGCAAGTGATATGGAGATTATCAATACCGAATTAGCGCTCGCCGATTTACAGACAATTGAAAAGGCTCTGCCCCGACTTGAAAAAGAGGCGCGGGTTAACAAAGAGCGCCAACATATCCTCGATGCCGTTAAAGAGGCCGAGGCAGTACTGAACTCTGGCAAACCCTTATCTAGTAGCAAAGTCGATTTAACACTTGTCGCCGAACTACATTTATTAACGGCCAAACCATTTCTCTATGTCTTTAACGTTGATGCCGCCGAACTTAACGATGCCGATCTGCGCACTAAGTTAGCCGCCCTCGTAGCACCGGCTGAGGCGATCTTTCTAGATGCTAAGACTGAGGCCGAATTAGCAGAGCTCAGCGATGACGATGCGCTCGAACTTTTACAGTCAATCGGATTAGAGGAGCCAGGCCTTGCAACGCTTGCCCACGTTGGTTTTCGTACCCTTGGTCTGCAAACATATTTAACGGCTGGACCTAAAGAGGTTCGGGCATGGACGATTCATAAAGGCGATACTGCGCCCATGGCAGCCGGTGTCATCCATACCGATTTCCAAAAGGGTTTTATTAAAGCTGAAATTGTTTCCTATGATGATTTAATTGCAGCAGGTTCAATGGTTGAGGCAAAGGCAAAGGGCAAAGTGCGCATGGAGGGCAAGGATTACATCATGCACGATGGTGATGTCGTTGAGTTTAGGTTCAACGTTTAGCCACTGTTTTTAACTAGGCGCCCGTGTAGTACTTTCCAATCTCAGTTAAAGCCTTATCCAGCATTTCAAGTCCGAGTTTGGCATCTTCAACTGAGACATTGCAGGGTGGACACAAGTGAATGCGGTTGAAGTTATTAAATGGCATAAGTCCATGCTTCTTACAGGCCGCAACTAACTCATTCATCGCAGGACTCGATGCACCATATGGAGCAAGGGGTTCACGTGTTGCACGATCGCTGACCATATCAACGCCCCAGAAAACACCTGCGCCGCGGATATCGCCAATAATTTTGTGCTTCTTAGCTAACTCTTTTAAGCCAGGACCCAGGATGGTTTCGCCAATCATTGTGGCGTTTTCCAGCATCTTTTCTTCCTTCATGACATCGATAGTTGCAACTGCAGTTGCACATGCCAATGGGTGGCCCATATATGTCATGCCACCGGCAAAGACTCGCTCATCAAATGTCTTTGATACCGGCTCGCTGATGACTACACCGCCGAGTGCGATGTAGCCAGAGGTGACGCCCTTTGCAAAGGTAATGAGATCTGGGGTTGCAGCACTATGTTGGTATGCAAACCATTTACCAGTGCGACCAAAGCCCGACATGACTTCATCGGCGATCCATAAGATCTGGTATTTATCACAGAGCGCACGCACACCCTCCAGGTATCCCTTGGGTGGGAACAAAACACCGGCGGTACCCGGAACTGATTCAAGTAAGACTGCTGCGATTGTGTTGGGGCCTTCAAAGATAATCGTCTGCTCTAGATGTTCGAGTGCTCTCTTGCACTCTTCGGCCTCATCTTTGGCCCAAAAAGCAGTGCGATACAAGTACGGTCCCCAGAAATGTACATGGCCAAATGCAAACTCATTTGGGAATCTGCGTGGATCACCCGTTGCATTGATTGCAGCTCCAGTATTGCCATGATAAGAACGATATGTTGAAAGTACTTTGTGTTTGTGACTATGCATACGTGCCATACGGATCGCATTCTCGACTGCCTCTGCACCGGCATTAGTAAAGAAAACCTTTGCAAAGTTGGTACCAGCTAATTCGACAATACGTTGAGCCGCTTCATTGCGCGCATCATTTGCATGTTGCGGTGCAACAGTTGTTAATACTTCGGCCTGGGCTTGAATCGCCTTAATTACTTTAGGGTGCTGGTGACCGATATTTGTAAAGACGAGTTGGGATGAAAAATCCAAATACACCTTGCCAGCATGATCCCAAAAGCGTGAGCCCGAACCACTTGCAATCGGCATTGGTGAAATCGCACCTTGGGCCGACCATGAGTGAAAGACATATTTTCGGTCTGCAGCGCTAACGGCGGCTTGCTTATCTGGATCACTGATTGGTGTTGTCATCACACTGGCCTTTTAACTAGTAGGTGGCGCCATCTTAACGCTCTGAAGTAGATTGCGCCTATGGATCAGATCACGCATTGGATCAACGGCGCCCTAGATACTTCCAAGCCAGAACGCAGTGGTGATATTTAC
>CANJTH010000048.1:0-8311 GCA_947477185.1 Actinomycetota bacterium | reverse complement strand
TGCAATTGTTGCGAATGCGGCCTTGTCGCCGTTTGCATTCTGAATATCTACTTTAACTCCTGCTGCATCAAATGCTGCTTGTAGGAATCCGCGGTCAGCAGTTTCCCAACGGTTTGATGATGCTGCATCTGGAAGGATTACTCCGACGAAGCCTTCTGCGGCTTCATCGGCTTTTGAACAACCTGTAAGTGCGATAGCAACTGCAGCAAGAACTGCAGTAATCGCAATGCGGCGCTTTGTCATATATGAAACACCTTTCGAAAGGAGAAACACCCCAGGGCAAAGGTTTTTTGCCCAGATGAGGAGGGTGCAACTACTGGTGAACGCTAGTTGAAAGTGATAAAAAGGTCACATCCAATCCGACGAAAACCCCTTCATTTACATAACGATTAGGTAACCTTCCGAAGCCTGTGCGAGTAAACTTGGCAGGTGTCATCACAGATAGAGATTCTGGAATCCGCGCTCAAGGCCGCTATTAGCCGCGCTATTTCACAGGGCGAGTTATCTGGGGCTACACCTGAGTCCATCACGCTTGAGAGGCCAAAGAATCGAGAGCATGGCGACTATGCAACATCGATTGCGCTACAGCTAGCCAAGGTAGCCGGTAAAAATCCCCGTGAAGTTGCGCAGATAATCCTGGATCAACTCAAGGGCGCTGATTCAATCTCTTCCTTAGAAATTGCAGGCCCGGGCTTTATTAATATCACGCTGCACCGCGCTAGCCAGGCCGAACTCGTAGCAACGATTATAAAGACCGGAAAAGAATTTGGTCACGGTAGTGCGCTCGCAGGAGTGCGAATCAACCTTGAGTTTATTAGTGCAAATCCAACTGGGCCTTTGCACTTAGGTCACACACGATGGGCCGCTGTTGGTGATGCCTTGGGTCGAGTACTCAGTGCAGCAGGCGCAGAAGTTACGCGCGAGTTTTATATCAACGATCGCGGAAATCAAATGGATCTATTTGGTGCATCCGTTGAAGCTGCAGCCCTTGGCAATCCAATTCCTGAGGATGGCTACAAGGGCGAATACATCGCAGATCTTGCTACAAAAGTCGTTGCCTCTAATTCCACAATCACATCGCTGCCAGAGGCAGAGCGACACACAGCATTTCGTGAAGCGGCATATGCGCTCCAACTCAAGGATCAGCAGCGCGTATTAGATAGTTTCGGCACTCATTTTGATGTCTGGTTTTCAGAGCGCTCCTTGCATGATCAAGGCGCGGTCGAACATGGTGTGAAAAAACTTCGAACTCAGGGCCATGTCTTTGAAGTAGATGGTGCAACATGGCTGCGTACTACTGACTTTGGCGATGATAAAGACCGCGTCCTAACCAAGTCTGATGGCTCATCTACATATTTCTCATCCGATACCGCGTACTACATCAATAAGCGCGAACGCGGCTTTGATATCTGTATCTATATGTTGGGCGCAGACCACCACGGCTACGTTGGTCGCCTTAAAGCAACAGCGGCCTGCGCCGGTGATGATCCTGAATACAACATCGACGTCTTAATTGGTCAATTAGTAAAGATCATGGAGGGTGGGCAAGAGGTCAAGCTCTCTAAACGCGCCGGCACTATAATTACGCTAGAGGAGTTAGTAGAAAAAACTGGCGTCGATGCAGCTCGCTATACGTTAATTAGATATCCCGTAGATACTCCTATGGTGATGGATATAGATCTCTTAAAACGAAACACAAATGAGAACCCGGTCTATTACGTTCAGTATGCACATGCTCGTATCACTGCCGTTTTACGTAATGCCGCCGAATTAAATATCTCGGTAAATTTAAAAGCCTTTGATCCATCCCAGTTAACACACGATCGCGAAAATGAACTACTGGGCAAGCTCGCAGAGTTCCCTCGTGTAGTTGCATCCGCGGCTGAAATGCGCCAACCGCACCGTATTGCCCGCTACCTTGAGGATTTAGCTGGCACATATCACGGCTTCTATGCCGATTGCCGCGTACTACCAATGGGTGAAGAAAATGCATCTCCACTGCACATAGCCCGACTACTACTCTGTACATCTACACAAGTAGTGATCGCTAATGGTTTGGCTTTATTAGGCGTGAGTGCACCGGAGAGGATGTAGCTATGTGGTCCTCTAATGTTTTAACGGGCAAAGAGCTTTCTATCTCTGGAATTAGCGCAACGGCTCTTGCTCAAGAGTTTGCAACTCCAGCTTTTATTATGGATGAGGCGGATTTTCGTGCCCGTGCAATCTCTTGGGATGATGCACTTAAGAGCGCATTTGGCGAGAATGCCGGCACCGTGTACTACGCGGCTAAGGCATTCCTGTGCACCGAAGTAGCTCGCTGGATAAGAGATATTGGAATCGGTATCGATGTCTGCACTGGCGGTGAACTCGCAGTGGCACTTGCAGGCGGAGTTGATCCTGCAAAGATTGAGCTCCACGGTAATAATAAATCTGTAGCTGAGATAAATAAGGCTGTCTCTGTAGGTGTAGGCACCATTGTGATTGATTCGTTATTTGAAATCGACCGAGTTGCCACAGCTGCTACTCAGCATGGCAAAGTCCAGAAAGTATTGCTGCGTTTAACTCCAGGCATCGAAGCCCATACCCACGAATCAATTGCAACGGCCCACGAAGACGTCAAGTTTGGTTTCTCAATTGCAAGTGGTTCGGCATGGAAGGCGATAGAAGCGGTGCGCAGGCATTCATCCATTGAGCTGCGGGGCTTTCATGCACACATTGGTTCACAGATTTTAGATACTGATTCTTTTGAAATTAGTGCCGAGCGACTCATTGCTTTGCTGGCTAAGTATCGTGATGCATTTGGGGTTGAGCTACCTGAGCTCGATCTAGGTGGGGGATATGGAATTCACTATGTTCCCGGTGATGAAGAGTTAGCACCATCGGTTGCGATGCAAGCAGTTGCATCTGCAGTAATAAAGAACTGCGCGGTACATAGTTTAAATATTCCAAAGATTTCTATCGAACCAGGTCGAGCCATCGTTGGGCCGACAATGTTTACTCTCTATGAGGTTGGGACCATTAAAGATGTCACCCTTGAAAATGGAGATAATCGCCGCTACATCTCTATTGATGGAGGAATGAGCGATAACATTCGACCCTCGCTCTATAAAGCCGACTACACAGCAGTTCTTGCAAATCGCACGAGCACGGCTGCATTACTTTCTACTCGTTTAGTTGGAAAGCACTGCGAGACTGGTGACATTCTTATCTACTCCATTGAACTCGCTGGTGATATCACACCTGGAGATTTATTGGCCATCCCTGCAACTGGTGCATATGGTCGCAGCATGGCCAGTAACTACAATCATGTTCTGCGCCCACCAGTTATTGCAGTTAAGAATGGAAAAGCCCGCGTGATTGTGCGCCGTGAGAGCGAGGCAGATCTGCTGGGATTGGATATTTAACGCCGTTACAGGCATCTGTGAAAGAATAACCCGCATGGATGCAGTGTTGAAAACAATCTCAATAGGAATGCTTGGCGCCGGAGTTGTCGGCAGCCAAGTCGCCCGCCTGCTGCAATCTGATCGGCAAGAGCTCTCAGACCGTTCAGGTGCCTTACTAGTCTTAAAAAGAGTTGGCGTACGCAGTAACGCCCCACGTGAAGGTATCGATGCAGCGATGGTTACAACGGATTTACACTCCATAGTTACTGATCCCGAGATAAATATTGTTATTGAAGTGATGGGCGGCATAGAGCCTGCACGCACTTTAATTTTAGAGGCGATTAAGAATAAGAAATCAGTTATTACTGCAAATAAAGCCCTGCTTGCAACACATGGGCACGAACTCTTTAACGCCGCAGATGCTGCAAAAGTAGATTTGTATTACGAGGCTGCCGTAGCTGGTGCGATTCCAATTATTCGCTCAATGCGCGAGTCATTAGCTGGTGATCAAATTACCCGTGTCATGGGAATTGTGAACGGAACAACTAACTATATTTTAACTAAGATGCATGAAGAGGGACGAGAGTTTGCCCAAGTATTAAAAGAGGCCCAATCTTTGGGATATGCCGAAGCCGATCCAACTGCCGATATCGAGGGCCATGATGCCGCGGCAAAGGCTGCGCTATTGGCAAGTTTAGCTTTCCATAGCACGGTCACAATCGATGAGGTTTACTGTGAGGGCATTACAAAGATTTCACTAGATGATGTAAATGCTGCAAAGTCAATGAACTCGGTAATTAAGCTATTGGCTATCGCTGAAATAACCGTCAATGATGAGATTTCAGTACGTGTACACCCAGTGATCTTGCCGAGTTCGCACCCGCTTGCCTCTGTTCGCAACGCCTTTAACGCGGTATACGTCGAATCTGAAGCAGCTGGCGAGTTAATGTTTTATGGACGAGGGGCAGGTGGTGCACCAACTGCATCGGCCATATTGGGTGATCTAGTTGCAGTCACACGTCACCGCGCATATTCAACGGTTGGATACGGCGAATCTGATTACGCCGATTTAGATATCGCACCTGTCGGTGAAGTAAAGTCGCAGTTCTTTGTGCGCTTACAAGTAGCCGACAAATCAGGTGTTTTAGCAGCCATCGCGCAGACTTTTGCCAGTCAAGAAATTTCAATTCAAACCGTTCGACAGTCAGGCAAGGACAATGATGCCGAGCTCGTCGTTGTAACTCACGCAGCATCTGAGGCCTCACTAAATTCCTGTATCAAGAAGTTGGCTGCAATGGATATCGTCGGCCAAGTTGAATCAGTGATTCGCGTTGAAGGAGTGCTCTCCTAAATGGCCATCTTTGGATCCAAACATAAGAGTGCTCATCAATGGCGCGGAGTAATAGAGGAGTACCGTCACCGCTTACCAGTCAATGCAAATACTCCAATAATCTCTCTGCGCGAAGGTGGCACTCCACTTATTCACGCCGCATTTCTCTCAGAGTTATTAGGTAACAACGTATGGATTAAATACGAAGGCCTGAATCCAACAGGCTCTTTTAAAGATCGCGGCATGACCATGGCGATTTCAAAAGCGGCCGAAGATGGAGCAAAGGCAGTTATCTGTGCATCCACTGGAAATACTTCGGCCTCGGCCGCGGCCTATGCCGTCAAAGCGGGAATGACTCCCGCTGTTTTAATTCCCAAGGGCAAGATTGCTATGGGCAAATTAGCCCAGGCCGTGATTCATAACTCAACAATTTTGCAAGTCAATGGAAACTTCGATGACTGTTTAACTCTGGCCCGCGAACTATCGGAAAACTTTCCAGTCGCTCTCGTTAACTCAGTTAATCCATTCCGGATCGAGGGACAAAAGACTGCAGCCTTTGAAGTTGTCGATATGTTGGGAGATGCCCCTGATATTCATGCAATGCCCGTTGGTAATGCTGGAAACATCACCGCTTATTGGAAGGGTTATAAGGAGTACAACAACGATGGCATGTGTACGCGCTTACCTGCGATGTATGGCTTTCAAGCTGCAGGTGCGGCACCGATCGTTAAGGGCAAAGTGATTAAGAATCCCGAAACAATTGCCACTGCAATCCGCATTGGAAATCCAGCTTCATGGGCACAGGCCGTAGATGCCCGAGATTCATCAGGTGGCGTGATTGACTCTGTAACCGATAGAGAGATCCTTGCTGCATACCGATTAATTGCAGCTAAAGAGGGAGTCTTTGTCGAGCCATCATCGGCTGCAGGTTTAGCAGGACTCATTAAATATAAGAAGGCCGGCAAGCTGCCCAAAGATAAGAGAATTGTTATCACTGTTACTGGCCATGGATTAAAAGATATTGGGTATGCACTAGAGACTGCCAAAAACCCCGTAGTTGTTCCAGTAAATATTAAAGCCGCCGCAAAGGCGTTAGGCCTTATCTAAGATGAAGCCAACTTTTAGAGCCCAAGCGATGCAGGTGCAGGTACCTGCAACGAGTGCAAATTTAGGTCCAGGCTTTGACTCTTTAGGTTTAGCCCTTGGCCTGCAGGATAGATACATTGCACAGGTTTTAGATGAACAGGTAATTGATATCGATATTTCTGGTGAGGGCGCAGATGCTATTCCGCGTAATGAAAAGAATTTAGTAATTAAATCGATGTACAAGGGCTTTGAGTTTCTTGGAGGAAAGCCCCGCGGTATTGCACTGCGTGCTTTAAATGTAATTCCACATACTCGCGGTCTTGGATCATCGGCTAGTGCAATTGTGGGCGGCTTATCACTTGCGCGTGCACTTGTTTTGGGTGGCAATGAACGAATGAGCAATGAGGATATGTTGAACTTAGCCAATGAGATGGAGGGCCATCCCGATAACGTTGCAGCAGCAATTTTCGGCGGAGCCACAATCGCCTGGCAAGAGCTACAGCACGGCCACAACGTTGCGCTATCTGTGCAGGTAGAAGTTGATTCACGAATTAGCGCCGTTGCATTTATTCCATCAACTTCAGTTTCAACATCTAAGGCCCGCAAAATGCTCCCTGATTCAATTACCCATGCCGATGCCGTTAAGAACTCAGCACATACAGCCCTGCTAGTCCATGCATTGCAACACCGCCCAGATCTCCTGCACACTGCAACCGAGGACTTTCTGCATCAGTCATATCGCGCCGATGCAATGCCAGCCTCATTCACTCTTCTTATGAAGCTGCGAAATGCCGGAGTAGCAGCCTTTATCTCTGGGGCGGGTCCAACGATTTTGGTTCTACACACCGGGGGATCGGCCGAGGTCGATGAGCTCACTCGCGCCGCCGGCGATAGATTCACCGCCATGGCCCTTGGAATCTCTCGCACTGGTGCCAGCCTCATTTGAGGCTAAATTTTGTCCTTACGCAGGTTGAATGCTAATATTGAGGCATCTGCTAGGGCCTTTTATATCGGCCAGTAACACATCAGATAAATCCAGAAAACAATCCACGGTTCCACGGGTTATAAATATAAGCCCGTAAACCAATAGCGAAAAGAAACAGATGACAACAACAGAAGAGCCAGTACGTTCACAAAGTCCAGAGCTTGGCGCAATGACACTGCCAAAATTAAAGACTGTGGCAACACAGTTAGGTGTCGATGGCGCAGCAAAGATGAAGAAGGATGCACTAGTCGAAGCGATCGCCGATTTACAGGCTAAGAATCGCGACGCAGCAAAGGCTGAGCGTGAGGCTCGCCGTGAGGCTCGAAATAGCCGTAAGAAGGAGAGCAAGCCGGCAGCTCATAGCAATCAAGATTCAGATGATGATGGCGATGAGGATTCAGCGCCCCAGAGCGGTAATGATCAGCGCAACAACGAGCGCGGCGGCCGTAATGATCGCAATGATCGCGGGCGTGGGCGAGATCGCAATCGCGATCGCAATAACCGCGACCGTGCACCACGCGAAGATCGCGAGCCAGTTCTCAGCGATGATGATGTTTTAGTACCGGTGAGTGGCCTCCTCGATATTCTCGATAGCTATGGCTTCATCCGCACCTCTGGCTACTTGCCAGGTCCAAATGATGTCTACGTAACATTGGCGCAGGTGCGCAAGAATGGTCTGCGCAAGGGAGATGTCGTTACAGGACAGGTCCGTCAAGCACGCGAAGGTGAGACAAAGCAGAAGTTCAACGCACTTATTACTCTTGAAACCGTCAATGGAATGAGTCCAGATGAGGCACGTAATCGTGTTGAATTTGGCAAGCTAACTCCGCTATATCCACAGGAGCGTCTGCGTCTTGAGACCGAGCCCAATGTATTAACAACACGTGTTATCGATTTGATTGCACCTATTGGTAAGGGCCAACGCGGACTTATTGTTTCGCCACCAAAGGCTGGTAAGACGATGGTTCTACAGTCAATTGCTAATGCGATCACAACAAATAACCCAGAGTGTCACTTGATGGTTGTTCTAGTCGATGAGCGCCCGGAAGAAGTTACCGATATGCAGCGCTCTGTTAAGGGTGAAGTTATCGCATCAACTTTTGATCGCCCTGCCGATGATCACACAACGATTGCTGAGCTTGCCATTGAGCGTGCAAAGCGCCTTGTTGAACTTGGTCACGATGTAGTTGTACTACTTGACTCAATTACTCGTTTAGGTCGCGCCTACAATATTTCTGCACCAGCATCTGGCCGTATTCTTTCTGGTGGCGTTGATTCAGCTGCGCTATATCCACCTAAAAAGTTCTTTGGTGCCGCACGCAATATTGAAGATGGTGGATCACTAACAATTCTTGCAACTGCACTCGTTGATACCGGCTCTCGTATGGATGAAGTTATCTTCGAAGAGTTCAAGGGCACTGGAAACATGGAGTTAATCCTGGATCGTCGCCTTGCAGATAAGCGCATCTTCCCAGCCGTTAACGTTGTTGCCTCTGGTACTCGTAAGGAAGAAATCCTTATGGGCTC
>CANJTH010000047.1:0-8327 GCA_947477185.1 Actinomycetota bacterium | reverse complement strand
TTGGTCTTTGGCAAAGATGGTCAGGTCTTCGAGAGCCCTGAGCCTGTTTTTGAGCATTAAAGGGGTGGTTTTGACCCATCTGCCTCGTGCAGGTACCCTTACTCCTCTGCGCTCCTTAAGGGCGCTTGAAGAAATAACTCGAAATAGAAGGTAGGCAAGAGCGTGCGTACATATAGTCCAAAAGCAGGTGATGCGGTCCGTGAGTGGCATGTCATCGATGCACAAGATGTGGTCTTGGGCCGCCTTGCAACACATGCCGCCGTTCTACTTCGCGGAAAGCACAAGCCAACTTTTGCACCACACATGGATATGGGCGATTTCGTCATCATCATTAACGCAGAAAAGATTGCCTTGTCAGGTAATAAGGTGAAGCAGAAGTGGGCACACCACCACTCAGGTTTCCCAGGCGGTTTAACATCAACAGTTTATGGTGAACTCATCGAGAAGTTCCCAACACGCGCAGTAGAAAAAGCGATTAAGGGAATGATTCCAAAGAACCGTCTTGGCCGCGATATCACCTCGAAACTTAAAGTGTATGCGGGCCCAAATCACCCACATGCAGCACAAGCACCAAAGCCATATGTATTCGAACAAGTTTCACAAATCGCGAAGTAAGGGATGGAAATGTCAGAGAACACAACGATTAACGATCTCGATGAGAATGAAGTTCCGACTTCATACACATCATCAACTCCAGCGGCTGCAACTAACCGCCCTGCAATCAAGGCTCCAGGTGGCGGCACAGGTCGTCGTAAAGAGGCTGTTGCACGTGTTCGTTTAACTCCAGGAACTGGCAAGTGGATCATTAACGGTAAGGCACTTGAGAATTACTTCCCAAACAAAGTTCACCAACAGTCAGTCTCAGAGCCATTTCGCACAGTAGGTGCTGAAAACCAGTACGACGTCTTTGCTCGTATTAATGGTGGCGGAGTATCTGGCCAAGCCGGTGCACTACGCCTTGGTGTTGCACGTTCACTCAATCAAATTGATGAAGAGGCAAACCGTCCAGCACTCAAGAAAGCTGGATTCTTATCACGTGATTCACGTGTTATCGAGCGCAAGAAGTACGGCCTCAAGAAGGCACGTAAGCGCTCTCAATACAGCAAGCGCTAATTCGCATAGAAGTAGAGGAGTTCCAATGGCACTCTTTGGTACCGATGGAATCCGTGGCTTAGCCAACATCGACCTCACCGCTGAAATCGCACTTGATGTCTCGGTTGCCGCTGCACATGTTTTAGTGGAGAGCTCATCTAATAAAGATCATCGTCCAACTGCAATCGTGGGCCAAGATTCGCGAGCATCGGGTGAGTTCTTAGAGGCTGCCGTTGTTGCGGGTCTGACAAGTGCCGGAATCAATGTCTATCGTGTTGGTGTTTTGCCTACTCCTGCGATCGCACATCTTGTTGCAGAATCTAAGGCAGATCTTGGCGTCATGATTAGTGCATCCCATAATCCAATGCCCGACAATGGAATCAAGTTATTTGCCCGTGGTGGTGGCAAGTTAGATGATTCAATCGAAGCGCGTATTGAGGCGCGAATGGGTGAGGATTGGAAGCGTCCCACGGGTCGCGGTGTTGGCCGAGCAATTAACGATGAGAGCGCCACGGAGCGATATTTAAAGCATCTATTAGCATCGGTTGAAACCCCGCTTAAAGGCTTAAAGATAGTTGTCGATTGCGCCAACGGTGCATCATCGGTTGTTGCACCCGAGGCATACCGCAGAGCTGGCGCCGAAGTTATTGCTATCTTTAATAAACCAGATGGCTGGAATATAAATGAAGATTGTGGTTCAACACATCTGCAGCAATTACGCGCAGCGGTAATCAAAGAGGGCGCAGACCTTGGTATCGCACATGATGGCGATGCCGATAGATGTTTGGCAATTGATGGGGCAGGAAATGAGATCGATGGCGATCATATTCTTACAATTTTGGCGCGCGGCTTTAAGGCGCGTGGTAAGTTAACGGCAAACACTGTTGTCGCTACCGTTATGAGTAACTTAGGTTTTATACATGCCATGAAGGAATCTGGCATTGATGTTGTCACTACACCAGTTGGTGATCGATATGTATTAGAAAACATGATTGCCAATGATTATTCTCTTGGTGGGGAGCAGTCAGGCCATGTAATTATGCGCGATCTGGCCAACACAGGCGATGGAGTTTTAACTGCTTTACAAATCATGCAAGAAGTTGTTCGTTCTGGCAAAACCCTTCAAGAGCTCGCTGCAACTATGGTGCGCTTCCCACAAGTTTTAATAAATGTTAAAGATGTTAAAAAAGAAAAGCTTCAAGAATCAGCTGCAATCGCAACGGCAGTAAAGGCGGCCGAAGATCGGCTTGGAGATAGTGGGCGAGTTTTACTGCGAGCATCTGGTACAGAGGCCCTCGTTAGAGTGATGGTTGAGGCTGCCAGTGATAGCCTTGCCGAAGAAGTTGCTCGACAACTTGCAGATATTGTAAAAAGCGAACTGGGGTAAGAGTCTATGTGCGGAATTGTGGGTTACAGTGGGCCACAATCTGCAGCTACGCCCCTGATTGAAGGTCTACGCCGACTTGAATACCGCGGTTATGACTCAGCAGGTATCGCACTGGGAACTCCGGAAAAGTTATTTATAAAGAAAAAAGCTGGCAAGCTCACAAACCTTGAAAACTCTTTAGATTCATCTCTTCCAATAGTTCACTCTGGAATCGGTCATACACGCTGGGCAACTCATGGCGGACCAACCGATGAGAACGCACATCCGCATGTAGATAACGAGGGCAAGCTCGCAATTATCCATAATGGAATTATTGAGAACTACTCAGAGCTGCGTAAAGAGCTTGAAACTCGAGGGCACAAGTTTTCATCTGAAACAGATACTGAATCAGTTGCACATTTACTCAGCGATCTTCGCAAGGAGCATCATGGAGATTTAGCGGCAGCGATGCGTGAGGCGGTAAAGGCACTTCGTGGCTCATTCACCCTTGTTGCAATTCACGCCGATGCCCCAGATATTGTCGTTGGCGTTCGCCGCAACTCTCCGCTCGTTGTCGGTCTTGGCGTGGGTGAGAACTTTATGGCCTCTGATGTCGCCGCCTTCATCGACTACACCAAGCGCGCTGTAGAGCTTGGTCAGGATGAAGTAGTAACTATTACGCCGACAACGGTTGTTATCACTGATCTGAATGGCCTCTTAGTAAAACCCAAAGAGTATGAAATCTCATGGGATGCAACGGCTGCACAAAAAGGTGGCTTCACGCACTTTATGCTCAAAGAGATCTTTGAGCAGCCTAAGGCAGTAGCAGATACCTTGATTGGTCGCTTGAGTGATAATAAGCAGATTGTTTTAGATGAGTTGCGAATGAGTGCCGATGAGATTCGATCATTAAAAAAGATAACTGTTATCGCATGCGGAACCGCTTATCACGCAGGAATGGTTGCGAAATACGCCATTGAAAAATGGGCAAAAATTCCCGTAGAGGTTGAGATTGCAAGTGAGTTTCGCTACCGAGACCCAATTATTGGCTCAGATACCTTAGTCATTGCGATATCCCAATCAGGTGAAACGATGGATACGTTGATGGCTGTGCGTCATGCTAAAGCGGCAGGTGCTCGCGTATTAGCGATCTGTAATACAAACTCCTCAACGATCCCACGTGAATCAGATGCCGTTCTCTACACCCATGCCGGTCCAGAAATCGCAGTAGCATCGACTAAGGCGCTGTTGACTCAGATGATTGCCGTTTACTTAATTGGCCTGCACTTAGCTCAAGTAAATGGATCACTTAAAGATACAGAAGTAGTAGAGCTCTATGCCGAACTTCTGGCACTTCCAGGCAAGATTGAACAGATTCTTGAAACCGTTGAACCATTACGTGAATTAACTCGCAGTTTTGCCGATAATAATATTGTCCTATTTCTAGGTAGAAATATTGGATATCCAGTTGCACTTGAAGGCGCCTTGAAGTTAAAGGAGCTTGCATATATTCACGCTGAAGGTTTTGCAGGTGGTGAGTTAAAGCATGGTCCCATCGCTTTGATTGATAAAGGCACACCAGTAATTGCAATTTTTCCGCCCGGCCACGAACACGCCCTCGATGAAAAGATGCAGAGCAATATTCAAGAGGTAAAGGCACGCGGTGCCCGTGTCATCGTGATTGCCCAAGAGGGTGCACACGTTGAAGGTGTCGAACACATCATTCGAATCCCGGTAGCACCTGCACTCTTTCAGCCAGTTCTTGCAACGGTTCCACTGCAAGTCTTTGCCTATGAGATGGCGGTTGCACGGGGAAATGATGTAGATCAGCCAAGAAATTTGGCTAAATCTGTCACGGTTGAATAAATGCGCAAAGTCCAGATGTTTCGCGCCCTTCGCTGGGCATCACTCTTGTTCCTTGGATTTCTTCTCGTTACCCAACAGGTTTTGAGTAATGGTCCACTCGTTAATTTCGATAATGATGTTAATCGCACCAACCGCCCACGCTTTGATGGCTTTTCTGGTTTTCTTTTAAGACGCCTTGATGATTTAGGTTTGCGCTGGTTGACTGCCACGGTTTTACTCCTTGCCGCTGCCTACATCGCATATAAATTTAAAACGTGGCGTCCACTTAATTTGGCAGTTCTTTCATTGCTAGCTCTCAATTTAGTTGTCGGGGTTTTTAAACTCTTTTTGGGTCGTACCAAACCCCGTGACGGTATCGATTTAATACATGCTGGGGGAATGTCATATCCAAGTGGTCATGCATCGAATGCAGTTCTATCATGGGGAATTTTGGCCTACTTGATTTATAGATATGCAAAGGTTGATAGATATCAGGGCCGCCTAGCTAGTGCAGGGGTTGTAACAATTTCATTAACTATTTGCATCGTCTCCCTGATTCGTCACACACATTGGTTTACCGATTTGCTGGGTGGCCTCTTTATCGGCAGTGCATTATTGGTCGCGGTCATCGCAGTAGATCGCTACGTTCCCTCTAAGAGCCAACTGCACTAGACTCAACGCCATGATTGATGGAATCGGCATTGATGTCGTCGATATCGAGCGCTTCACATCCTCACTGGAGCGAACACCTGGGTTACTTGAAAAACTTTTTACCCCCGCAGAGCGCACAAAGCCAGTTGCATCACTGGCAGCACGCTTTGCGGCAAAAGAAGCGCTGGCTAAAGCTTTGAGTGCAGGCAAGGGTTTGCCGTGGCACGATGCAGAAGTTGTTAATTTAGAGAGCGGAAAACCAGTATTTATCTTTCGCGGTGAAATCGCTGATTTAGTAGATGGCGCAGATGTTCACTTATCTCTCTCCCACGATGCTGGAATCGCATCGGCGATGGTCATAGTGGAGCGGTGATAATGGAGCACCGTGCCGAAGCCAGAATTGATCTTGCGGCGATCGCTGCAAATATTTCACACCTAAAAACAGTCAGCGGCGTGGATCTATTGGCTGTAGTAAAAGCCGATGCCTATGGTCATGGATTAATCGAAGTTGGTTTAGCAGTGGAAAAAAGCGGTGCTGACTGGTTAGGCGTTGCCTTACTAGAAGAGGCGATTGCACTGCGCACGCATGGAGTTCGTATTCCAATTCTTGCCTGGCTTGTATCACCAGGATCAGATTTTAGAGCTGCACACAATCATGATATTGATATTGCAGTCTCATCTATCGCCGCCTTTAAGGAAGTCGCTGCACTCAAATCACGTGTACGTATACATATTGAAGTTGATACTGGAATGACACGGGGCGGATTTTTAGATGAGTGGGATGAGTTCTTAACTTTAGATTTTTCACAGGTAGATGTCGTAGGCGTTTTCTCTCACTTTGCCCGCGCCGATGAACCTGGCGAGAGGCAGAATGCCGATCAACTCAATCGCTTTAATACAATGATTGCAGATCTTGCCGCCGTCGGGATCAATCCACCGATAAAGCATCTCTCTAACTCTGCAGCAACTCTTAAAAATCCTGATGCCACATTTAATTTAGTGCGAACTGGAATTGCGATGTATGGATTATCACCTGATATAAAAACTCTTGGTGATAGTAAGAGTTTAGCTTTGAAACCCGCTATGCAACTTCGGGCAAAGCTATATCTTGTAAAGAGAGTTCCTGCAGGATCAAAGGTTGGATATGGTGCAACGGCCGTTACATCAGAGCAGACCTATCTTGGAGTTGTTGCAATGGGATATGCCGATGGAATTCCACGGATTGCGCAGGGTGCCGGTGTCTTCTTCGATGGCAAACGTGCGCCGATAATTGGTCGAGTTTCAATGGATCAATTTGTAGTCGATCTCGGCGCCGCAACCACAGCCGTAGCAGGGGATTGGACCATCGTCTTTGGTGATGGATCTGGTGGTGAGTACACAGCCGATGACTGGGGCGCAGCATCTCAATCTATTAATTATGAAATTGTCACACGAATAGGTTCACGTGTCCCTAAAATCTACGCACCTCATCTCTACTAAAAATGCAGCACCCTACATCGAGAGAGTTAATGTCTCCCTCCTTTACTCTTAGCAAATGATTACAGTTGCAACGGCCGAAGATATGCATCAACTTGGCATGCAACTATCAGCCCATCTACGTGCAGGTGATCTCATTCTTATTAATGGCCCACTTGGCGCAGGTAAAACTGTACTAACTCAAGGCATCGGCAAAGGCCTAGGGATTTCAGATATCACATCGCCCACTTTTGTTATCTCTCGTGTACACAAAGCTGCTCTGCCCATTATTCACGTCGATGCCTATCGCTTACTCGATACCGCTAACCCAAGCCTTTACTTAGATGATTTAGATCTAGACATTAAAAACTCGGTCACAGTTATCGAATGGGGTGGGGCAGAATCTGCGGGCCTTAGTGAAGATCGTTTGGAAATTTTAATTGATAGAAGTGAAGATGTTAGAAGAGTTGATATCACATGTGTAGGTAAGCGCTGGGCGGGGTTTACATTATGAGCATCACATTAGTAATTGATACATCTACCTCACGTACTTCTGTCGGCATTATCAAAGATGGTGCATTGATCTGGAGTGGTTTTAAAGATGGAGCGACTGCTCATGGGCCTGCGCTTCCCGCACTTGTCCAAGAGGCAATCACAGGTCAAAGTATTGATGAGGTCGTTGTTGGTATGGGCCCTGGGCCTTTCACGGGTTTACGTATTGGTATTGCATTCGCGCACAGCTTCGCATTAGCACGCAATATTTCCGTACGCGGTGTTTGCTCACTTGATGCTATTGCAGCACAAGTAGATGAAAAGGATTTTATTGTCACGGTAGATGCGCGGCGCAAAGAGGTTTACTGGGCTCGCTATAAAGAGGGAGTTCGAGTAGGAAAACCAGCGGTTAATTTTCCATCAGAGGTTTCAGGGGCGCAGGTATATGCAGATCTCTACCCAAATCTATTAGCAATGGCTGGCTTGAGTGGCAACATCACAGAGCCGATTTATTTACGTCATCCAGATGCAGTTGCAACAGCGGATAGACCATGATTGCCTATCGCGTTGCCAATGCTTTTGACCTTCCTATCTTTGTTTCCCTCGATAAAGAGTTATTTCCGTATTCACCCTGGACCGCTGGCCAGTACAAAGAGGAGTTTTCTAGCCCTACCCGCCACTTCGTTGTGGCCCTTGATGAACAACACAGCATCATCGGATACGCCGGGGTATTTGCACCAGGTGCGACAGAGGCAGATATCTTGACGGTGGGAGTGGTTCCGGGCCACCGCGGAAAAGGCATTGCCAAAGCACTTATGGCCCTAATTACCGATTGGGCTTGTGGCCAAGGATCAACGGCAATGATGCTTGAGGTGAAGGCGGATAACGCCAGGGCAATCGGTTTGTATGAATCATTGGGGTATTTAAAACTCAATGTACGTAAGGATTATTTTGGTGCTGGCCTTGATGCCCAAGTAATGCGATTGGAGCTCTCATGAGCCAGCCAATTGTTTTAGGTATTGAAACATCCTGTGATGAGACCGCAGTTGGAATTGTTCGCGGGCGCACGTTATTGGCCAATGTCATCGCATCCAGTGTCGAAGAACATGCCCGCTTTGGCGGCGTTGTTCCAGAGATAGCAAGTCGTGCGCATTTAGAGGCGATGCAACCAACGATCACACAGGCGCTAAAAATTGCCAAGATTTCACTTGCCGATGTCGATGCCGTTGCAGTTACGGCAGGTCCTGGTTTAGTTGGCGCATTATTAGTCGGAGTAGGAGCAGCTACAGGATTAGCTCTTGGCTTAGATAAACCAATCTTTGCGCTCAATCACTTAGCGGCCCACATCAGTGTTGATGTATTAACACACTCTGAAAAATTAGAGCCAACAATCGCTTTACTCGTTAGCGGTGGTCACTCATCTCTT
>CANJTH010000046.1:0-9058 GCA_947477185.1 Actinomycetota bacterium | reverse complement strand
GCCATCAGTTGTTAGAGAAGCAGCTACAAAGCTTGCTAAGTCTGACAAAGTTAACTTCATCATTGGTTCACTTACATCAGGTGCATCTCTTGAAGTTGGAACAGTTACAGCTGCAGCATCAGGCGTGATTGGTATCGCCTCTGCAGCCTCATCACCTGCTCTAACTACATTCAAAGACAACGATACTTTGTTCCGTACATATCCATCAGATCTTCTACAGGCCGTAGCGCTAGTAAAGGCAGTTTCAAAGGCTTACGGAGCTACCTCATGGGTAACTGTCGGTGCAATTAATAACTCATTTGGTACTGGTCTTGCAACAGCATTTAAAAAGGCATGGATCAAGAATGGTGGCCACGTCGGTGGAACAGTACTTTGGAATGCAGGCGCAGCTTCATATGACTCAGAAGCAGCAGCACTTGTAAAGACAAAGCGCAGTGCCTTCGTATTCATTGACTAT
The DNA here is from genome assembly GCA_947477185.1 of Actinomycetota bacterium. Classification (GTDB taxonomy): domain Bacteria; phylum Actinomycetota; class Actinomycetes; order Nanopelagicales; family Nanopelagicaceae; genus Planktophila. The sequence continues at coordinate 8,601 of CANJTH010000046.1, read as the reverse complement.
CCAGATTCATTTGCAAAGCTTGCACCTGCACTAGCTCGTACTAAGAAGTGGGATCCAGCGACTACATTCATGACTGAGGCATTCAATGATGACTCAGCTGTTAAAACAGTTGGCGCTTCACTCATGAACGGCATCCGCGGAACATCTGCAAAGACAAATGGAACTGATGCTGCAGGTTGGAAGGCAGCATTTGTTAAGGCATACCCAAAGAATCCAGGAACCTTCGTAGATGGTTCAGGCTTTGATGCAGCAGTACTTTCTTGTCTTGCAGGAATCTCTGCTAGCTCAACGAGTTCTAAGGCCCTTGCTAAGGCCCTTCGTAACGTCGGTGGCGTTAATGGTGGAGCTGCTTATTCATGGGATCAATTAACTGCAGCAGTTAAGGATGTAGCTGCAGGAAAGCCAGTCACCTACAACGGTGTTTGGGGTTACACAAAGTTCGATAAGGCTGGAGACCCTATGGGTGGAGCCTTCGAAGTTTGGTCAATCAAGGATGGTGTGATCTTGCACGATTCAAAGCAGGATGTTCAGTTCTAATCTAAAGCTCTAAATCTTTATAGCAACCGCATCTGCTACCTTTGCAATAGAAATTAAATTTCTAAAGGTAGTGGATGCGGTTCTATATTGAGGCTTTTAAAGAGTTTTTAAGCCAATCAACAATCTCTTGAGTTGGCGCGCCAGGGGTAAATATCTCTCCCACTCCCATTGTAATAAGTTTTTGACGATCTTCCTCTGGAATTATTCCCCCACCAAAAACAACAATCTCTGAGGCCCCCGCCTCTTTAAGTAGTTCAAGAACTTTGGTAAATAAACCCATGTGAGCACCGGAGAGAATCGAAAGCCCAATGGCTTTTACATCCTCTTGAATGGCCGTAGCAACAATTTGATCGGGAGTTTGATGCAGGCCTGTGTAAATGACTTCAAAACCAGCATCGCGTAAAACCCGTGCGATTATCTTGGCCCCACGATCATGGCCATCTAATCCAGGCTTGGCAATCACAATACGAAGAGGAGCCATGGATTGAAGATATCAACTCAATGCCTTCAATACAACATTCCATTAGCTTTAGAACTACCGTAAAGTATCTCCTATGACTGCGGTTTCGATGCCTGAACCAGAATGGCAAGCGCTTTTGAAATCAATATCGCTAAAGAACCCCAGAGAGTTAGCTCGGGCAATTTCATATGCTGAAAATGAGCCAACTGTGCATGTGCACTCATCGGCCTCGGCTTCACGCGTTATCGGCATTACAGGATCTCCCGGTGTCGGAAAATCAACAACTGTTAATGCCCTCATCACATCTCTTAGGGCAGAGGGGAAAACTATTGCCGTACTTGCAGTTGATCCATCATCGCCCATTTCAGGCGGTGCACTTCTAGGTGATCGAATTCGACTTGGTGAACACTTTCTAGATCCACATGTTTTTATCCGTTCAATTGCAACTCGTGGTCATTTAGGGGGCCTAAGTGCAACTATCGAATCGATCATAAACATAGTCAAGTTGGCTGGCTTTGATTACATTTTTGTTGAGACCGTTGGTGTTGGCCAGAGTGAAGTTGAAGTAATGAAATTTGTGGAGACTGTAGTAGTTGTTATGGCTCCAGGTATGGGAGATGGAATTCAAGCCTCAAAGGCTGGAATCCTTGAGATTGGCGATATCTTCCTTGTTAATAAATCAGATCGCGATGGCGCCAAGGAAACGGCAAAAGAGCTTGAAAGTTCTTTACACCTCTCGGCTAAGCCTCTAGGTTGGATACCACTAGTCCTACTTGGTGCGATGGAGAAATCTGTAGGCATAGCTGAGTTAATTAGTGCGATTGATCAACACGGGGAGACAAGCAAATGAGTTTCATTAAAACTGGCCATGTGGATAATTTCACCCGTGAGAGTCTGCCGCCACGCGACCAATGGCCCTGGCTCAATCAAGAATTTATAGATACCAACTACGCAGCGCGCTTAAATGCTAGCCAAGAGTTAATTGATAAGACAATAGAGATTGTTGGTCCCGACAAGTTAGCAATCATCGCTGGAGATGGAAATTATACCTACGGAGAGCTCCTGGCAAAGATTTCGCAGGTTGCAAACTATTTAGAGTCAATGGGTGTGAAGTCGGGAAACCGAATTTTGCTCCGCGGTCCCAACTCTGCCTCTCTCGTCATTTTGTGGCTGGCAGTACTTCGAGTTGGCGCAGTAGCGGTAACGACTATCCACTTACAGCGGGCTAATGAGCTAGAGAAGATGTTAGGTGTAGCAAAGGTTCAATTTGCCCTCATTGACCATAGATTCATGGAGGATTGGAACTTAGTTACGAACTTCAACGGCCAAACACTGATCTATGGCGGCGAGAGTGATGTATTTGCAAAGGCCGCGGCATTTCCTACTTCACACACTGCATGTGATACTGCAAGTGATGATGTAAGTCTCTTGGCATTTACTTCAGGCTCAACTGGAGTACCAAAGGCAACTATGCATTTTCATCGCGATATTTTAGCTATCGCCGATACTTTTTCTAAAGAGATTGTAAAGCCACTTCAGGATGATATTTTTGCCTGCTCAGCTCCTTTAGCATTTACTTTTGGTCTAGGTGCAAGCCTGGTCTTTCCATTTCGAATCGGCGCTACAACCCTTCTCATGGAGGGTGCTCCTCCACCAGTCTTAATCGAAAAGGTACGAGAGAACAAAGTAACGGTTCTCTTCACGGCACCGACGGCTTATCGAGCAATATTAAAGTCTACGAATAATTTAGAGCTGCCCTCATTGCGCAGGTGTGTTTCAGCCGGAGAACACCTTCCTGAGTCCACATGGAGCTCTTGGCATGAGGCCACAGGTATCAAATTAATAGATGGCATTGGCGCAACTGAGATGCTTCATATCTTTATATCAGCATCAGATGATGAGATTGTTCCGGGAATGACTGGAAAAGTAGTACCTGGATATGAAGCCATCATCGTTAATGAAGAGTTTGCAGAGCTTCCCGTTGGAGAAATAGGTTTTCTAGCGGTCCGAGGACCTACTGGTGTCCGTTATTTAAATGATGCTCGCCAAGGTGTTTATGCCGTTAATGGTTGGAACGTTACGGGAGATCTCTATTTGAAGGACTCCCATGGCTACTTTAAGTATCAATCACGTGCAGATGACATGATTATTTCTAGTGGCTATAACATTGCCGCCCCTGAAGTCGAAAATGCTCTGCTGACTCACAATGCAGTCTCTGAGGTGGCCGTTGTTGGTGAACCAGATGAAGAGCGTGGGATGCTCGTTGTTGCCTATATTGTTTTGCAAAGCAGTCAGGTGGAGAGCCCAGAGCTTATAAAAGAGCTCCAAGACCATGTGAAGCAAAAGATTGCACCATTTAAATATCCTCGTCGAATAGTTTTTGTACCATCTTTGCCTAAGACAACTACCGGTAAGTTACAGAGATTTAGACTTAAAGTTGAGGATAAATGAACCCTGAAGATAGATCTGTTCTAGATTTAGTTTCACGAGAAGGCGATCGCCTTGAAAGCTATGGGGCCCATCCAGATCAAGTAGTGGAGATTTTCAGCGCAGTAGGAAAAAAGCTTGGACAAGTCGTACTCATTCATGGGGGTTATTGGCGAGCTGAATATGATCGAGTGCATCTTCGCTCCTATGCCGCAGCCTTAGCAGATCTGGGTTGGCAGGCGGTATTAATCGAGTATCGAAGAACCCCTGGATCACCCGATAATTATTTAGAGGATGTCCGTGCGGCAATCATGCACTGTGGTGGAGGTGTAGTGATTGGTCACTCAGCGGGGGGGCATTTAGCACTACTTGCTGCAAATGAAATTACAGCAGCCTTTATTAAGAGCGTCATCGCCCTGGCACCGGTTGGAGATTTAGCCGAAGCTTGGCGATTAGACCTTGATGATGGTGCCGTCAAAGAGTTTCTTGGCACTAGTGCACTCAATCGTCCTGACATGGATCCAAATCTGATACTCAATACGCACGCACCAGTTTTGATTATTCATGGAAGTGATGACATACGTGTTCCTATTGCACTCTCTAGGACTCTTCACGGTTCTTACATAAGCGCCGGCTTAGATAGTGAGTTAATTGAGCTTGAAAATATTGGACACTTCGAACTCATTGACTATCGGGCACAACAAATCGAATTAGTCTTAGCCCACCTTAGAAAGCACGGGTAGGAATCCACTTTCCATATACTTTTCGTAGCTCGGCAACGATTTCACCAACTGTGGCATATGCCTTAACTGCAGCGATACAGCTCTCCATTATGTTCTCGCCTGCCTTGGCTGCTGCATATAAATTGGAGAGAGTGAGCGCAACTTGTTCATTATCTCTGCTTGCACGCACCTGCTTAAGCGCTGCTACTTGGCCGGCCTCACTCTCTGGATTAATTTCAAAGGCCTTATAAGGCGGAGTATCGGCTTTGAAGAGATTTACTCCTACTAGTTTGCGCTCTCCTGATTCAATAGACATTGCAAACTTATAGGCTTGGTCAGAGAGTTCACTTGAAAACCAACCATTATTGATGCATTCCAATGCACCACCTCGTTTTTGAATATCTTCAAGCATCTCCCACATTTTCTCAGCAAGCTCATCGGTTAGTCGTTCAAGTTCATAACTGCCAGCTAAAGGATCGGCGGTATTGAGGACTCCTGTTTCAAAAGCGATCACTTGCTGAGTGCGAAGTGCCAGCATTGCCGCCTCTTCAGTTGGAACACCTAAGGCCTCATCAAAGGCAGAGACATGCATAGTCTGAATTCCACCAAGGGCTGCAGCCAACATTTCTACTGAAGTTCTCACAACATTGTTCATAGATTGTTGGGCAGTCAGTGATGAACCAGCGGTGAAGGCAAAAATTCGAAGCTTTTCAGAGGCGGCATCTTTAGGCTCATACTTTTCATGGATAAGCCTGGCCCAGGTTTTACGTGCTGCACGAAACTTTGCGATCTCAGGTAGAAACTCAATATTTGATGAGAGGAATGTAAATAATGTGGCTGCAATTTGATCAACACTGACGCCTCGTGCAATCGCAGCATCTAAATACTCACGTGCGTTAGCAAAAGTGAATGCAACTTCTTGCACCGCATCTGAACCAGATTCTCTTATGTGATAGCCACTCATTGCCAGAGATACCCAACGAGGAATTTTAGTTGCAATGTACTCGATGACATCGACAGAGAGTTTTAAGCCGGCCTCTGCTGGAAATATCTGCGTTCCACGCGCTATGTACTCTTTTAATACATCGTTTTGAATAAACATTCCAAACTTATTAGGGTCCATTTCGCGCTGTTCTGCAAGGGCTATAAACATGGCAGCCCAGATATAACCTATCGAATTTGCAGTTGTGCGTACTTGAGTAATTTTCTCTAGAGGAATTCCCTCCATTAAAATTTCAATATCCCTCAAACTATCAATTGCCACGCCAACCCGACCAACTTCACCCAGGGATAATGGATCATCAGAGTCTAAACCGAGCTGTGTTGGTAAATCCAATGCAACACTAAAACCAGTCAGGCCTTGATCTAATAGCATTCGAAATCGCTGATTAGTTTCAGCTGGTGTACCAAAACCACCGTACTGCCCCATAGTCCAAACACCTGGATCGGCATTAATTCCGCGAGTGTAAGGATATTGACCGGGCTCTTCCATCTTCATAACTACACACTCGCTTCTAACTCTTGGCGCAAAACCTTTTTAGCAATTTTTCCTGTCGAGTTCAGTGGAAATTCCTTTACGACCATGACAACTTTAGGCTTCTTATACGATGCCATATGTGCTTTGCAGTGCGCCATAACTCTCTCTGATATCTCTTCATCGCTTGCACTGACACCTGGCTTTAAGGTAACCATTGCAACGACTCTCTGGCCCCATTCAGCGTCCTTAACTCCAATTACTGCAACTTCAAGTACACCTTCTACATCGGCAACTACATCTTCAATCTCACGTGGGTAGATGTTGTAACCACCGCTAATGATCATGTCACCCTTGCGATCTACGAGATAGAGGCGATTATCTATATCTACTCGACCTAGATCTCCTGTATGTAGCCAACCATCACGAACAGCCTTCGTCACAGTGGCATCTTTACCGGCTGCACCATAGTAACCACGCATAACATGGTCTCCACGTGTGATGACCTCACCAATCTCACCAATCGGAACGGGATTATTCTCTTCATCAACGATCAATATCTCAACTCCAATACAGGCGTTGCCAGCACTAGTGAGCAGCTCAGGCTCGCCAAATAAGCCTAATTCGTGGTCGTTGGCACTTAAAACAGTTACGGGTGGAATCGCTTCAACAAGTCCATAATACTGAACCATATTCTTAGTAATCGTTTCATAGCACTGCTTAATATGTTCAGGAGTCATTGGGGCACCTGCATAACCAAGTAGACGTAAGTTGGACATCTTCTCACGGCTCATGCCTGGCACAGCAAGTAATCGTGCGATCATCGTTGGTACAAGTGCTGTTGCATTTCCACCACGGTTTTGTATCACATCAATAAAATCATCTGGATCAAATTTTGAGAGAACAATCTGCTTTGCTCCGAATGCAAAATAAGGAAGGACAAACAAGCCACTTGTGTGTGTTATTGGTCCAGCGTGAATCCAACAATCAGTCTCATCTGGTACTCGCTTTAAAATATCGGTGACAATATTATTTAAACTAGCGATTCTATTACGATGAGTTCTAATTGCTCCCTTTGGATTCCCAGTCGTGCCACTAGAGTAATTAAGAGAAACAAGTGAATCTGGATCTACTGCAAGGTTTAGAGGCTCGGCTATCTGTGCCGATAGGAAATCTTCATAATTAATCGTGCCAGGCTCACTACCGTGAATGAGAATCACATGCTCAACTAATGCTCGAACTGGGGCTGACTCTTCCCAAAATTTATGATCAAGAATTAAAACAGTTGCGCTACAGTCGGTGGCAATACGAACCCAGTCATTTGGATGTAAGCGGTAGTTAAGGGCAACACGACAGAGCCCAGCACTTGAAATGCCAAGATCGCTTTCAACATAAGAGATCTGATTAAATTGAAGATCAAGAACGCGGTCTTCATTCTCTAAACCAAGTGCACGCAATCCCCTGGATAATTGAAAAATACGACTACCGATTTCTCCAAAGGTTAGGGTTCCTTCTTCGCTCTCTACTGCAGGGCGATCTCGATAGGCACGCGTTGCTCGGGCTACAAGTGTTCCAACATCCATTTAGAGCCCTTTCCCTTCGGTAGATATGGAATAAGCAGTATCTAGCACCCATACGCCTTGCGGCAAGACGGTCAGTGGATTGATATCTAACTCACTTGATTCAGGAAATGTACTCGCAACTTCGGCAATTCGTAAAACTGTGGCAATAAATGCCTCTACATCGGCCGGTGCCGATCCTCGTGCACCTGCAAAAAGTGGGGCAAGACGCGTTTCAGTGATCATTTGGCGCACAGTCCACTCATCGACAGGCAATAAGCGAATAGATACATCAGAGATTATCTCTGTAAGAATCCCACCGACACCAATAGTCAAAACTTTTCCAAGTGCAGATGAGGTAACACCGACTAGCGCCTCAACACCTTTTGGAATAAAGGTTTCAACTAGGACATCATTTTTTATTCCCTTGCCTGAAAGTTGTGAAAGTGAAATAAATGTCGCTTGTGCAGTATCGGCGTTAATATCCAGAGCAACTGCGCCCGCCTCGCTTTTGTGTAGCAATCCTGGCACCACTGCCTTTAAAACTGCGCGGCCTCCAACAAATTTAATAGCTGCTTGAATTTCTTTTTCTTCACTAACAACTACCGATAGTGGAACTGGTATGCCCACTTTTTTCCAAAGCGCCTTCATCTCAACTTCTGTTGCAGTGCTAGAAGGAGTTGGAAAGAGCTCGGATGAGGTTTTTACGCTAATTCTTTCAATGACTCTCCCACTGTCATTGAGTATTCGCAATGCAGCAACCGCTCTATCTGGTGTTGGAAATACAGGAATATTTAAGCTTCTAAATATTGCTTGTGCATTGGGGGCTAAGTTCTTAGATCCAGTCCGTGCGACTGCAATCGGAATTTTGCGAATTTTACTTACACCACCCAGAGCTGCAGCGATTCGTTCAACATCTGCACCCACAAGGACTGCAAAGCAGGCGATAATTGAATCTACTCCCTTATCATGTGCCAAAATATCCAAACATTTTTCAAACAAATCCGGTGAAGACATTACGGCCGCGGTTACATCGACTGGATTATTTGCATTTCCATACGATGGGATGATATTTCTAAGCTCGGCTAAGCTCTCTGGTGCTAACTCTGCAAGTTCTAGGCCTTGTGCTTCTAGGGCATCTGTAGCCAAAATTCCACTACCGCCCGAGGTGGTAATAATCGCCACTCTTTTTCCGAGTGATTTCACACCTGATGCAAAGATTAAACCCGCATCCAATAGTTGCTCTACATCATCGACTCGCACAGCACCTGTCGCTCTGATTGCCGCATCGATAATTCGATCTTCAGTGGCTAGTGCTCCTGTGTGAGAGGCTGCAGCGATTGCTCCCTGTGCTGAGCGACCAACTTTTAGTATTGCAGTGGGCTTCTTTGTTGAGATTTTATGAAGCATGCCAATATCTGT
>CANJTH010000045.1:0-9058 GCA_947477185.1 Actinomycetota bacterium | reverse complement strand
CTTCGAAGAGTTCAAGGGCACTGGAAACATGGAGTTAATCCTGGATCGTCGCCTTGCAGATAAGCGCATCTTCCCAGCCGTTAACGTTGTTGCCTCTGGTACTCGTAAGGAAGAAATCCTTATGGGCTCGGAAGAGCTCAACATTGTCTGGAAGCTTCGCCGTGTGCTGCATGCACTTGAGCCACAAGCGGCCCTCGAACTTCTCCTTGAGAAGATGAAGGGCACTAAGTCCAACGTTGAGTTCTTGATGCAGATTCAGAAGACAACTTCTGGCCCTGATGACAGCAAGTAATTAGGCGTAAATTTCATAAAAGTTGGGCTTTGCCCCTACTCTTATCTACGTTAACCAATCCGTTTGGTTCACTCGCTAGCCGAGATCCAAACATAAATGAGGGAAGAAGAATGAAGCCAGAGATCCACCCAGAGTACAAAGAGACCCAGGTAACCTGTGGTTGCGGTGAGAAGTTTCTTACTCGCTCAACAGTTGCCAGCGGTTCAATCTACGTTGAAGTCTGTTCTGTATGCCACCCGTTTTATACCGGCAAGCAGCGCATCCTAGATACTGGTGGACGCGTAGCTAAGTTCGAAGAGCGCTTTGGAAAAAAGAGCGCCGAAGCCAAGTAGCTTTTTAAAGAGACCGCATCGCAACCCTTAGGTTGCGGTCGCGGTTTTTTTATTTCTCAAACTTCAGTACTCATCTAGATTGCAAGGAAGGAGAGTCCACATGAGTAACGATCGCTTTGCATCGGCCCATGAGATGGTCCGCGAATACGCCGAACTCGAAGCTGCGATGGCCGATCCATCTATTCACAATGATCAGGCCAATGCACGCAAACTTGGTCGTCGCTATGCCCAGTTAGGTCCAGTGGTCGCTGGGTTTAAAGCGTGGAAATCTGCCGAAGATGATTTATTGGCCGCTAAAGAGTTAGCGCTAGTCGATACAGATTTCGCATCTGAGATTCCAGCCCTTGAGGCAACAGCTGTGAGTGCAGGGGAGAAATTGGAAGAGTTATTACTTCCGCGCGATCCTAACGATGATCGTGATGTAATCCTAGAAGTGAAGGCAGGAGCCGGCGGTGATGAATCTGCAATCTTTGCCGGAGATTTACTGCGTATGTATATGCGATATGCCGAGCGCCGTAATTGGAAAGTTGAAATCATCGATGCCACCGAGAGTGAGATGGGTGGCTATAAAGATATCTCTGTAGGCGTTAAGTCAAAGGGCGTTTCAGCTCCTGGTGAGTCACCTTATGCACGCCTTAAATTTGAAGGTGGTGTGCACCGCGTGCAGCGAGTTCCAGAGACTGAGAGCCAAGGACGTATTCATACATCGGCTGCCGGCGTGCTTATTCTGCCAGAGGCCGAAGAGATCGATGTTGAATTGAATATGAACGATGTACGTGTAGATGTGTTTCGCTCATCAGGTCCTGGTGGACAATCTGTTAATACAACTGACTCTGCAGTGCGTTTAACCCACGTTCCAACGGGCATTGTTGTCTCGTGTCAGAATGAGAAGAGCCAGCTGCAAAATAAAGAGTCAGCACTGCGTATCTTGCGTGCGCGTCTATTAGCTGCAGCCCAAGAGGCACAAGAGGCGGCCGCCTCGGCCGAGCGCAAGAGTCAGGTTCGAACTGTCGATAGATCTGAGCGAATTCGCACATATAACTATCCTGAAAACCGCATTAGTGATCACCGAGTAAATTATAAATCAAATAATTTAGATGCAGTATTAAATGGCGATCTCGATGACATGATTCAAGCTTTAATCGATGCCGACAAAGCTGCACGATTAGCTAATACAAAGTAAATTCCATGGATATCAAGGCCTTACTACGTGATGCAAAATCACAGTTGGCTGAATCACAGATATCACAGGTCGATGCCGAACATTTGTTAGCCCATGTCTTAGGTATCTCTCGGATGGATCTTCATAATCCAGTTCTTCTTGAAACTACTCTCACCGCAATCAGTGATACTGATGTGATTGAGGAGCAGTTCATTTCTTTATTGGACCGGCGCATAAATCACGAGCCATTGCAATATCTAACCGGTGTTGCACCCTTTAGATACTTAGCCCTTGAAGTTGGCCCAGGTGTCTTAGTCCCACGGCCTGAATCTGAGTTATTAGTTGATGCCGTGTTAGCCCATATTAAGAATCTGCCTGCTCCAGTAAGTGTGATCGACTTAGGCGCAGGATCAGGGGCTCTGGCGCTAGCTATTGCAACAGAGGCAAAAGATACTCGTGTGATTGCAGTTGAAAAATCCCCAGAGGCGATTTACTGGCTTAAGAAAAATGTCTCAGTCATTGCCCAAAATGTTCGTGTAGTTGAAGGCGATGTCGCCGATGTTTTGCCCGGGATCAAATGTGATGTTGCCATAGCTAATCCTCCATACATTCCAGATGCGCAGGCCTTGCCGCGCGATGTCGCCGGCTTTGAGCCCCATGTCGCCTTGTTTGGTGGACCTACGGGGATGGAGCTTCCAAAGATTTTTATTACGGCAGCGGCCCGACTATTAAAATCTGCTGGAGTATTAGTCATCGAACATACTGAGAACCAGGGCGCAGCAATAGCTAGTGAATTAACCCTAGATTTTGAGAGTATTACACTCCATGATGACCTAGTTGGTCGTCCACGGTGGACTAGTGCGGTGAGGAGGTAGAGATGGGCACAGTGATTGATCTAAAAAAAGGCGAACTAACACGTCATATTAATAAAGCGTGCAAAGCGATCTCCGATGGATACATCATCGCCATTCCCCTTGAACATAGTTATGTATATGTTTGTGATGCCTTTAAGGCCGATTCAGTTCGTGCCATGCATGTATTGCGTGGAGACCCACTATTTACAGCAGCGCAAGTTTTAGTTGCTAGTGAAAAAACCGCCCAGGGTGTTGTGCGCGAAATTACTCCAGAGATTGCCGCACTTATGAAGAAGTTTTGGCCCGGAATGTTATCGATGAACCTTCGCCCTCAAACAGGATTGAGTTGGGACTTAGGGGATGCAAATCATTTAGATCAAGTCAGCATTCGAGTTCCTAAAAGTAAGTTTGCTAAGGCTCTATTAGCTAAAAGTGGACCATTAGCCGTTGCAAGTGCAGGCCGAGCAGATCGATCCTCAGTTCTTTCATTTGGAAGTGCGCAGAGAGTTATCAGATCGGCAATTAAGTCCATAAGTGAAATACAGGTTGCAGAGTCCGACCTTGCCTTTAAATTCAATAATGGAGCCTTACGAAATGGCCCACTCTCGACCGTGGTTGAGGCCGATGAAACCGGTGTGCGCGTACTGCGAATCGGGGCAATTTCATTGGAAGAGATACTAAAAATCGTGCCTGGAGCCACTGCACTATAAGATTGGCGCATGTCTACTTTCTACGGCCCCGATTTTGAAGCCCTTACACAACAAGATCCAGAGATCGCAGCGGTTTTATTTTCTGAACTCAAACGCCAGCAAACCAATTTGCAGCTCATCGCATCGGAAAACTTCACTTCGCGCGCGGTATTAGCGGCGATGGGATCATCGCTATCTAATAAATATGCAGAGGGTTATCCAGGCAAGCGCTACTACGGCGGCTGCGAAGAAGTTGATAAAGCTGAAAATCTTGCAATCGAGCGGGCTAAGAGTTTATTTGGCGCAGACCATGCAAATGTTCAGCCCCACTCAGGTGCTAGTGCTAACGTCGCCGTCTATCAAGCCTTTACTAAGCCAGGCGACACGATTCTTGCAATGTCACTGCCACATGGTGGCCACTTAACCCACGGATCTGCCGTTAACTTTTCAGGTAAGTGGTTTAACGTTGAGTCATATGGTGTGCGCGCCGATAACGAGCTCATTGACTACGACGAGCTGCGCGATAAAGCGATAGCTACAAAGCCAAAGATGATCTGCTCGGGTGCAACTGCATATCCATCGTTGATTGACTTTGAAAAGGTTCGTGCGATTTGTGATGAAGTTGGCGCAATTATGTGGGTTGATGCTGCCCACTTCATTGGTTTGGTAGCCGGTAAAGCGATTCCATCGCCTGTGCCATACGCCGATGTTGTCTCATTTACAACGCATAAAGTGTTGCGCGGACCACGTGGAGGAATGATTTTGGCTAAGGCTCAACATGGAGCTGCAATTGATAAGGCAGTATTTCCTGGAATGCAGGGCGGGCCAATCATGTCGGCCGTTGCAGGCAAGGCCGTTGCATTAGCCGAATGTGCAACACCTGGCTATCAAAAGTATGCCAAGGATGTAATTGTTAACGCAAAGGCATTGGCAGCGGCCCTTGAGAGCGAAGGTATGCGTGCAGTATCTGGCGGAACCCAGACCCACTTAGCACTGATGGATATTCGTAGCACTGGAGTTACCGGCAAGGTAGCCGATGAGCGTTGCGGCGCCGCAGGCATCGTCATGAATAAAAACTCAATTCCATATGATCCAGAGAAGCCTGGCATTACAAGTGGTATTCGCGTTGGAACTCCAGCTACAACTACTCAAGGCATGGGAGTTACGCAGATGCAGCAGATTGCCGGTTTAATCGCCCGTGCGATTGCAACTGATGATGGCGTAGTTCATGCTTCGATTAAAACCGAGGTCCACGCTCTTACCGCTCGTTTTCCTATCTACCAGGCATAACTAACTTCATGCGCGAGTATTTAGTAACCCTACTTATCTCGGCAGCACTGTGTTACTTGATTACTCCATTTGTGCGTACACAAGCGATTCGTTTTGGCGCAGTTGCCCAGATTCGTGGGCGAGATATTCATACGACACCAACTGCCCGCTGGGGTGGGGTAGCGATGTGGATGGCAATGGCAGTGACATTCATGATCGCCAATCATCTACCCCTTGTCGGTAAATCATTTGGTCATGAGTCTCAGGGGATTTTCTTAGCGGCAACTGTCATTGTCTTACTTGGAATGGCAGATGATCGTTTTCAATTAGATGCACTCACAAAACTTGCCGGTCAAGTCTTTGTTGCAAGTATTTTACTGCTATATGGAATTCAAATTTTATGGCTACCCATCAACGGGGTGATTACATTGCCATCAAGTATTGGCCAGTTGGTAACGGTTTTAATTGTGGTGATAACAATCAACGCCGTTAACTTCATTGATGGCATGGATGGTTTAGCCGCTGGAATCGTTGCAATTGCTGGCATTGCTTTCTTTGCTTTTGCCTATCTGCTCGCCGTAGATTTTGGCTTTAGCCGTGCCGGTGCACCATCGCTGATCACGGCAGTTTTGGTTGGAATCTGTATTGGTTTCCTGCCCCATAACGCACACCCAGCACGGATTTTTATGGGAGATAGTGGATCGATGTTATTAGGGCTTTTATTGGCATCGGCTGCAATTACATTAACTGGCCAAGTAGATCCCAATGCAATCTCAGCAGAGTCTGCAGGTCCAACCCTGCTGCCACTGTTACTACCATTTGCAGTTCTTGCGATTCCACTGGCTGATTTATTGCTTGCCGTTGCCCGTCGAGTAAAAGCCGGTAAATCTCCCTTTGCACCCGATAACCAACATTTGCATCACCGATTATTAAGTGCTGGAAACTCGCAGTTAAAGACCGCACTGATCCTCTATTTATGGACGGCTACATTCGCCTTTCCAGTAACTGTTTTAGCTTTTGCGCCCTGGTGGGTAGCCCTCATAACGGCGCTGAGTTTAATTTCAATTACACTATTGATTAGTCGAAAGAGTATGGTGCCGAGATGAGTCAATCGAGCGAGTTTGAAATGTGGCGTGGCGCGGTTATCCCGGCAAGTGTTGTTGGGATACTTGCAACAGTTGGAATGACTCTGGTTAGAGGCACATCATCGATTTTAGGCGGAGTGTTGGCCGAGTTTATAGTTCTGATTTTTTTTGGAATTCATTTAGCGATCTCAAAGTATTCTCGAAAATTAGATCCAATGATGACCATGGTTTTAGTATTGATTTCATATTTTGCAAAATTGCTAATCTTGGGGGTTTTTTTACTTGTTGTAGTCAATGCAGTGCCGGAGAAGTATTTAGATCGAACGACCTTTGGGGTTGTTGCCGTTGCAATCACCTTTGCATGGCTAGCCGGTGAGGTAAGGGCTTTCTTAAAGCTTCGACTTCACCTACCATTGCCCGGTGATGCCAGTCACAATCAATCGAGTACAGAGGGCGGCCAATAATGGCGATGAATGATGATGCAGCTTTTTGGTCGATACTTGCTTACTTGATCTCAGGGTTAGTTTTCTGGGGAGGCGCAGGTGCCCTCGGAGATCACTTCCTCGGTACACATTTCCTGCTCATAATCGGCTTGGTTCTTGGGATGGGCTCAAGTTTTTGGTTGATCTGGCTCCGTTTTCTCAAGAGTTAAAGCGCCTCACCTAGCAACCCCCCTTAGCCCGCGTGGGCGTGATTCAATTTTGCATGTGGGTGCTCAAGCCTCTAAGTTTGGGCAGTGCGCCCCCTCCCCATGGGCAAGAGTTACTCACCATCGCTGTAGAAGGAGTTTTTAGTGCGCGCTTTATGGAGCCAAGCCAATCCAGGCTTCGTCCCCCCAAGTAGCGCCGACTTCAATTTCGAGCCGATCTTTGGAAATAGCATCCTTTTTACCAAGCCAGTTCTTTTAGTTTTTCTCTCAGTCATTATCGCTGGATCATTTTTCACCCTTTCAGCTCGCAAGGCGGCAATCGTGCCTTCAAAGCTGCAATTTGCCGGTGAATCGATCTACACATTTATCCGTAATGAACTCGGGCGCGATGTTATCGGTCCAGAGTTCATGCGATTTGTGCCCTTTCTTTTCTCTCTTTTCATCTTTATCTTAACAAATAACATATTTGGCATTGTGCCACTCATACAGTTTCCGACGATGTCGCACATTGGTTTTCCAATAGGGGTAACTATTTTTTCTTATGTTACCTACCACTATGTCGCAATTAAGAAGCATGGATTAGGCAAGTATGTAAAAGACATCTGCTTCATGCCAGGAATTCCAAAGCCCGTCTATCTGATTTTAACTCCAGTAGAGCTACTTACCTATCTAGTAACTCGTCCATTAACACTTTCTATGCGTCTATTTGCCAATATGTTTGCTGGCCACCTCTTACTTCTTGTTTTCGTCCTGGGTGGTGAGTACTTACTAACGAGTGGATTGATTCTTAAGTTCCTCAGCCTGTTCTCATTTGGTTTTGCAATTGGATTGAGCTTCTTTGAACTCGGAATTCAAGCTTTACAGGCATACATTTTTACATTACTTACAGCCTTATATATCGCCGGCGCACTTGCCGACGAGCACTAAACCCACACTAGCTTTGACCAAACGCCCGTTTGGCCAATATGAAAGGAAAGAGAAATGACAGGTACACTCGCAATCGTAGGCTTTGGTCTATCGACAATTGGACCGGGTACTGCTACAGGTTTGATCTTCGCTGCCTACATCAATGGAGTAGCTCGCCAGCCAGAGGCTCGCAGCATCCTCCAGCCAATCGCATTCCTTGGCTTCGCACTTGCTGAAGCTCTGGCGCTATTCGGTCTTGTTCTTGCATTCGTTTTGAAGTAAGAAATAGTTAGAAAACAACAGGGAGAAATAGATGTTGAACTCAATAGGATTTCTTGCAGCTGCCGAGGCAGGTCCAAGTCCGGTAATTCCTCATCCAGCTGAAATCATCGTTGGATTTATTGCTTTCGGCCTTCTTTTTCTGATTATTCGTGCGCGCGCAGTTCCGCGTTTCGAAAAGGCATATAAGGATCGCACCGAAGCAATTGAGGGTGGCTTAGAGCGTGCAGAAGTTGCACAACGTGAAGCTGCCGAGGCACTAAAGACATATAAGGCTCAGCTTGCAGATGCTCGGGGTGAAGCTGCAAAGCTTCGCGAAGAGGCACGTGCAGAGGGCTCGGTTATCCTCGAGCAGATGAGAACTGCAGCTCAAGAAGAGGCAACACGTATCACTGCATCTGCTCGCGCATCAATTGAAGCCGAGCGTCAAGTGGCCTTCAACTCACTCCTTAATGAAGTAGGTGGATTAGCAACAGAACTTGCATCAAGAATCGTCGGTGAATCACTCGATGATGCTGCTCGAGCCTCACGTGTTGTTGAGCGCTTTCTAGCAGATGTGGAGAAGTCACAGTAACTATGACGCTTTCACTAAAAGGTTCGAGCCGACTCTCACTAGTTGCAACACGAGCACATCTTGAGAAATTAATCTCAAGCGGTGATGCTTCGGCTGCAGCTAAAACCTCCTCTGACCTTTTGGCGATTGTTACAGTGCTTGACTCTTCAATAGCTCTGCGCAGAGCCTTAACTGATTATGCGCGTGATGCAGCTTCAAAAGTTGAATTAAGCAAGACGGTTTTCTCTGGAGTTCAAAATGGAAACGCCTTTGCGCTCCTTTCAACGATGGTTGGTCTACGTTGGTCATCACCTAGAGATTTAGGCGATGTTATTGAGCTCTTAGGAGTAGAAGCTGCCAGCGTTGCCGTTGAAAAAGCATCTCAACTCGATCAACTTGAGTCAGAGTTATTCGCTTTTTCCCAGATCGTTGCAAAAAACCCTGAGCTTCGTGCAACATTTGCACTTCGTTCAACTTCAGAGGTTAAAAAGAGTGATCTAGTGTCGGCCCTCCTGTCAGGAAAGGCACTACAAGCATCAATCGATTTAATCTCATTCTTGGTAGATCATCCACGAGGCCGCAATCTTGAGAGTGGACTTAACGAGTTTGCCGACGTTATCTCTGCGCGCAAAGCACGTTTAATCGCTCACGTTGTCTCGGCCAATCCTCTGACTTCAGAGCAGACCACTCGTTTAACTAGCGCATTAACCAAGATGATGGGTCATGAAATTCGAGTCAATGTCAGTGTTGAAAAGGAAGTTGTCGGAGGTCTCTCAATTCGTATTGCAGATGAACTCATTGATGGAACTTTGATTGCCCGTTTAGCACAAGCAGATCGCCTGCTTGCCGGTAAGAGCGCTTAAGTTTTTAACTAGAAACAAGAAAAGGGAGAATAAAATGGCCGAACTTACAATCCGACCCGAAGAGATCCGTGATGCCTTGGCGACATTCGTTAAGTCATACGATCCAGGCACCGCATCTCGTGATG
>CANJTH010000044.1:0-9139 GCA_947477185.1 Actinomycetota bacterium | reverse complement strand
GAAGTTAGTGATTGCACCGGATGCAACCGCACGGGTATAAATATCGGCACCTGCAACTCCAAAGAGTGAGATCCAAGCAAAAGTAGGGTGTTTGTGATTGAGCGCTGAGATAAATGTCCATGCCTTATAACGAACTGGATGTTTTGAGAAGTGCTTTAAACGTCCACCTACTGTGTGGCGACATGTGTGACAGGAGAGTGAGTACATCCATAACATTGATGTTGAAAATAGAAATACAAGGGTTCCAACGCTCATGTGGCCCCACTCTTTATCACCATTTCTAAAAGCCAAGATTGTGTCCCACGTTAAAATCACGTTAAAAATTAACCCGGCATAAAAAAACCAACGGTGGCTATTTTGCAAGATTAGTGGCGCGCGGGTTTCACCTGTGTATTTTGTGTGAGGTTCAGCGACAGCGCATGCAGGTGGTGACATCCAAAAAGCACGGTAGTAAGCCTTACGGTAGTAATAACAGGTCATGCGAAAGCCGAGAGGGAAGATTAATATAAATAAAGCTGGTGAGATCCCAATACCGAAATATTGATTATTAAAGGGTTGACCAAAGATAGCTAGGGCTGTTCCTGGTTCACATGATGTAGATAAACATGGTGAATAGAAAGGAGAGATTAAAGGCTCTGCAAAATAATACTTGTTCTCGAATGCACGAAAAGTTGCATAGATGACAAATGAGAAGAGAACGCCAAATGTAATCGCGGGTTGTAGCCACCACTTATCTGTTCGAAGCGTGCGCTTACTGATCTTTGCGCGCGTTGGTGAAAAAACACCTGACATTAAAAAGCCCCCTCGTAGTAAAACGTAAGGGTGATTCTCCTCTTGCCCTCTACGGCTGGCTATCTAAAAGTAGAGTAAAGGGCTATGAACTCAGCCACACACATCTGAGAAAAATGGCGGAGGGCGTGGGATTTGAACCCACGAAACTTTCGTTTGCCGGTTTTCAAGACCGGTGCACTCGGCCGCTATGCGAGCCCTCCGTGGGAGAGGTTACCCGAATTAAGCGCTATCGAAAAATCGGCTAGGTTTTAAGCGGGAAGATCTAAGAGCTCTTCTATGATCTTTGCAACACCGTCGGCTTCACATGCCTCTGCAACCGCTTTAGCAAATAGAGGTGCATCTGGGTGGCCATCTGACATTGCATATGAACGTGCTGTCCATTCAAGCATCGAGAAATCATTGGGGTTATCGCCAAATGAAACGCAATCCTTGGCTGTTAATCCAAGTCGCTGTGCCATTATTTCAAGTGATGTCCCCTTTGAAACATTCAGTGCTGAAATTTCTATCAATGAATCTCTTGAAGTTGAGTGGGTAACAGTTACAAGATTATGCAACTCTCGATGTGCGACCTCAACCATTTCATCGGAGGTAAATTCATGATTACTACATCTGCCTAAAATCTTTAAAGCTGGACGCTTCATAGCCTCTTCAATTTTTTCAACACCAATATTATCCATGCCTACATCCCACCTAGGGATATAGGCAATTTCTCGTTGATAGTGATCGTTGGACTCAACTGCAAATGACATCTCAGGCATTGCTATTCTCATTCGCCGAACAACTTCTAGTTGTTCATCAATTGGAATCATCCACTCTTCAAGAACTGTGTCATTCATTAAGTCGTACAACATCGCCCCATTGCAGCAAATTGCTGCACCAAATCCAAAGGCCTCGCGAATTTCACCCATCCAACGTGGCGGGCGACCGGTAACAAAGAAGACATGAACACCTAGATCACGTGCCCGTGTGAATACATCAATTGTGCGTTGTGAGATAACACCTTCATGAGAAACGATTGTGCCATCTAGATCTGTTGCGATTAATTTAGGACGTTTGCTCACACCAACTCAAATCGTTCCATACCTAAAAAAGGTTGCAGAGCTGCAGGAATATTCACTGTTCCATCTGCGTTTTGGTGATTCTCCAATATCGCAACAATCATGCGTGGAATTGCAACTAATGTTCCATTTAATGTTGCTACTGACTTTGTACCATCTGCATCTTTGTAGCGAATGTTTAAGCGGCGCGCCTGAAACTCTGTGCAGTTAGAGGTGCTCGTGACCTCGCGATAGGCGTTTTGTGTAGGAATCCACGCCTCTATGTCGAATTTACGGTTAGCACTTGAGCCCAAATCTCCCGATGCAACATCTATGACGCGATAAGGGATCTCCATCGCATTAAGGAAATCTTTCTCCCACTGCAATAAACGCTTGTGCTCTTCTTGGGCCTGATCTGGATGACAGAAGGAGAACATCTCCACTTTATCAAACTGGTGCACTCGGATAATTCCGCGAGTGTCTTTGCCATATGTTCCAGCCTCGCGACGAAAACATGACGAGTACCCGGCATATCGAATTGGAAGTTTTTCAACTGGAAGAATCTCATCCATATGAAAGGCTGCTAATGGAACTTCACTTGTTCCAACTAAATAAAGTCCATCTTTTTCTAGGTGGTAGACATTTTCGGCAGCTTGACCTAGAAACCCTGTGCCCTCCATCGCTGATGGATTTACTAATACAGGGGGTATTACTGGTGTAAACCCAGCCTTAAGTGCAGATGCAATCGCGTAATTAACAAGTGCAAACTCGAGCATCGCACCTGAACCAGTTAAATAATATGAGCGCGATCCTGCGACTTTTGCGCCGCGCTCGGTATCGATTGCACCTAAGAGTTTGCCTAGCTCAACATGATCCTTCGCCTCGAAATCAAACGTACGCGGTGTGCCAACATGTTCGATAACTACAAAATCCTCTTCCTTACCTATCGGTGCAGCGGGATCTAAAATATTAGATAGTTGCATTGCTAGATTTTTAGTTGCCTCCTCTAGCTCTGCGCGCTTGCTATCTGCATCCTTAACTCTATTGGCCAACGTTTTAGCATTTTCAAGAAGTGAGTTTTTCTCATCCCCTTTTGCGCTAGCCACGGCCTTAGATAATGTGTTTTGCTCTGCACGTAGTGTCTCGAATTCACTAAGAGCTACACGTCGAGCCTCATCGCTCTTTAAAACCTTATCGACGATCGTGACATCTTCACCGCGGCCTTTTTGTGATGCGCGCACCACATCTGGGTTATCGCGTAAAAATTTAATGTCGATCATTTGCCGGTCTTTTCTCTCGGGTATGAACCAAGGAAGCGGATGTCTTCACAGATCGCGCGTAATGCCTCGATCGTCTCCTTTACTGGGCTATCGGTCGAGTGGCCTACTGCATCAATAATGAAATGGTAATGGCCAAGCTCTAAACCTGTGGGACGGCTTTGAATAAAAGTTAGGTTTACGTTGCGCTTTGCGAATTCGGTCAAGATATCTAATAAGGCACCGGCGTGATCGATTCCGATAAAGACAGCCAACGATGTGCGATCAAAACCCGTTGCTTTAGGCAAGGCCCCTGGTTTAGATACCAAAACAAATCGAGTAACGGCGCCTACTGTGTCCCCGATATTGTCGGCGACAACTCGTAATCCATAATGAGCAGCCGCTACTGGCGCTGCGATGGCTGCATCGAATTCGCCCCGCCCAATCGCCTCTGCCGCAGCTGCCGTTGAAGCCGTTGCAATTAATTCGGCATTGGGGTAGTTCTGGGCGATAAATGCCCGGCACTGCGCTTCGGCATGTGGATGAGTTGCAATACGTCGGATATCAACCGAGCTGTCTTTGACCATAAGTGCAAATGAGACGGGCAAGGTAACTTCACCAACTATTGATAGAGGTGTTCCTGTTGCAAGCTCGTCAAGAGTGCGTGCCACAACGCCTTCAACTGAGTTTTCAATTGGTACTAATGCAAAGTGAGCCTTGCCTACGCGAACGGCATCTAATGCCGCAGTCACATTTGCGTAAGGGATTAAAGAGTCATTGGATGACGTAATCTTTTTAAGCGCCGCTTCGGTAAATGTTCCCTTTGGGCCAAGATATGCATATGTACTCACTTGCTAATGATACCCGAGCACCTTGCGTGCAAATGACGGATTATTTGTAATTAAAACCTCAACACCATTATCTGAACAAAAACGCATATCGTCGGCATCATCCACGGTCCACACAAAGAGTTTGCGGTGTTCGTGGGTTAGTTCAGGCTTAGAGCGCAGATATCCCACGCTTGGCCCTAGATACTGAGCTGAGGTAAATCTGCGCATGAGCCTATTAAATCGCTCCTCAAATAGGGCAACTGTTGGTTGTAGAGGATTGATCTTTCGAATATTTTCAAGGGCCAGCCATGAAAAAGACATAATCGTTATTTCAGCCACTGGATCCTCTTCGGAGATTAACTCCATAACTTTCTTTTCAACCGCACTGCCTGTTGGTACTGGGTGTTTAGTTTCAATCGCTAGCTCTTTTTTATTATCCCGAGCTAGTTCAAGAAGCTCCTCTAATAAAATAACCTCTGGGTAGTGTCGCTTAATCTGCATGTAGTTCATCTCGGCGATGCGCCCCGGGTAACTAGCCACCCTCTTCATATCGGCGTCATGCCAGAGGATTAACTGGTTATCTTTTGTAACGCGGACATCGCATTCAAAGCCATCTGCCCCATCATCGAGGGCACCCTTGTACGCACGCATGGTCATCTCAGGGAAATCTATCGATGCTCCTCGGTGCGCGTAAATCTTCATGATTAAAGATTAACAGGGGTTAGGCTTACCTCTTATGGGCGGCTTTTTCTTTGACAGCAGTGCGCGCTCAGCGTTGGGCTTAGTCCGAAGCGGTAATGAGGATTCGGCATTTGTCTCTGGCTCTTTAATTGCAGTTGCCGATGGAATGGGTGGGCATGCTGGAGGAGAGATCGCATCCAAGTTAGCGATTAAGACACTCCAATCACTCACACCAATGCTCACTGATACAACTATTGATCCTGACTCAACAGAGGATTTACTACTTAACTCACTTCATACAATCGACTCTGAAATTGGAGAGTATGCGCGCGAGGCGATAGAGCTGCGCGGAATGGGAACAACATTGACGGCGTTATTGGCCCACAATGACACGATTGCACTATTACATGTTGGAGATTCCCGTTGTTATCGTTTGCGTGGAAATACTTTCGAACAGTTAAGCAATGACCATACTGTGGTGCAAGAACTAATAAACCAAGGTGCAATTACTGCAACAGAGGCAGTGGATCACCCTCAACGCTCGGTTTTAACACAAGCTCTTATGGGCGATGGAAATATTGTCCCTCTTCTACAAATCTATGCGGCACAAGAAAATGATAGATATCTACTCTGTAGTGATGGTTTATCAGCAGTTCTCACAGAGAAAGAGATTAAAGCTCTTCTAAAAAAGAGTGATAAAGAGGCGGCGATAAAGGCCCTCATTGATGCTACGTATATTCAAGGGGCCCCAGATAACATCACGATAGTTATCGCCGATCTCACGCGCCAACAAGTGAATGCAAACGAAGTTTTAGGGGCGGCTCTGTGATTAACTCAATCTTAGGTGGACGCTACAAACTCGGCGAAATGATTGGTACTGGAGGAATGGCCGATGTTTATGTGGCCGAAGATACTCGTCTTGCCCGCCAGGTGGCGGTCAAAGTTTTACGCAGCGATTTAGCGCGTGATCCCTCTTTCGTGGCGCGTTTTAGAAAAGAGGCCTTTGCTGCAGCAGCATTAAACCACCCAGGCATCGTCGCAGTTTATGACTCTGGGGAAGAGCCAGCGCCATACATTGTTATGGAGCTTATCTCTGGGCACACTCTGCGCGAATTAATTTATAAAGGTGAGCGCGTTCCATTAAAGCGCGCCCTTGAAATCGGTGAGGGGATATTAGCTGCACTCGAATACTCGCATGAGCGCGGAATTGTGCACCGTGATATTAAGCCTGCAAACATCATGATTACCGATCAAGGTGATGTGAAGGTGATGGATTTTGGAATCGCTCGTGCACTCGCTGATTTAGGAGCAACGCTGACTAGCACCTGGAATATTGTTGGAACTGCGCAGTACTTATCTCCCGAACAGGCTTTAGGTGAGGTTGCAGATCTGCGGAGTGATATTTACTCCACTGGATGTCTACTCTATGAGGTTTTAACTGGTGCACCTCCATTTACTGGTGAGACTCCAGTATCGATCGCCTATCAACATGTCTCTGGTGTTCTTATCCCACCAAGCACACTCCAACCCGATCTACCTGTCGATATCGATATCGTTTTATCTGTTGCCTTAGCGAAAAAACCAGAGGATAGATATCAATCGGCCGGACTTATGCTCGATGATCTCTATAAAATTGGCGCAGGTCAGGTATTAACAACTAAAGCTCCCCGCGTGAAGATCTCGCGCCGTAAAGTATTAATCGCTGCGCTCTCATCGTTTATCGCTATCTCAATAATCGCAGCTGGGCTTATATTTACTAAGCCAGCTGTAGATTCAAATACTTTTCCGCAGATACCAAATGTTGTTGGCCTATCTCAAGGAGATGCGCAGGCGATGTTATCTGATTATGTTGTGACGATTGCACGAGCCCATGATGCGCGGATTCCAAAAGACCGTGTAGCAAGTCAGATTCCTCTTGCAACTACACGTGCGCAGAAGGGCTCGGGTGTTGTATTGACTATTTCAGATGGCCCTGGTGATGCGATTGTTCCTACTGGATTAATTGGGATGTCATTGATAGATGCACGTGCTGCCTTAGCCGCCGTTGGTTTATTAGTTGCACAGACTGAGGCAGTGCCATCTGATGAACCACTTGGCACGGTTTTGAAAGTTACTCCAGAGGTTGGATCGACAATCACAGCCGGCAGTGGGGTTATATTACAAATTGCCAGCGGTCAGGTTGAGGTCCCAGCCCTGATAGGTATCGATGCGATTCAAGCAAAAACAATTCTTGTACAAGTGGGTTTCTTAGTTAAAGAGGTAGAGGCATACGATGCAAATCAGCCTATAGGTGTTGTTATTAGACAGGCACCAGATGCTGGCACAACACAGACGATTGGTAAATCCGTAACAATTACAATTAATAAAGCGCCTTAAGCTTTAGTACCAATAACTGGTGAAAGCCCCACAGCTTTTTCGCGGGCAGTTTTATCACCGCACTCATATAACCAGTTAGCTAACATCGCATGTCCGTGTTCTGTTAGAACCGACTCTGGATGAAACTGAACACCTTCAATTGGTAGATTCCGGTGTCGAATCGACATCACAATCCCTGAATCTGTTTGACTTGTAATTTCAAGATCAGCACCGACCGTCTCTCGCTCAACACATAAAGAGTGATAGCGCGTTGCTGTAAATGGAGATGGCAGGCCTGTTAAAACTCCCTGGCCGCTATGGTGGACGAGTGATGTCTTTCCATGAAGTAGTTCGGGGGCGTGTGAAACTCTGGCACCAAATGCAACGCCTATCGCTTGATGTCCTAAGCAAACCCCAAATAGTGGAATCTTTTTCTGCGCGCAGTATGTAATCATTGCAATACTGACACCTGCTTTTTCCGGGGTTCCAGGCCCAGGAGAGATCAGTACGCCGTTGTAGTTGCTGGCCTCCTCTGGCTCTACTGCATCATTTCGAACCACAGTGCATTGGGCGCCTAACTGGCCTAAGTACTGCACCAAGTTAAAGACAAATGAGTCGTAGTTGTCGATAACGAGGATCTGTGTAGCCATAGGAGCATTCTTACCTCATGGTGTATCTTTCGCGTATGCCTAAATCAAAGCTCCGCAAAAAAGTCATCGACAAGCAGACCCACGAGGCGCAGGTTGTCGTTGATGCCCCACACGCCCCTCTGGAGAGTCCGGCCTGGCTTGCTCCGACGATGGTTGCGGGTTTTTTGATTGGTCTCTTCTGGATCGTGATTTTTTATGTCACCCAAACACAGTATCCAATCCCAGGAATCGGGGCGTGGAACATGATTATCGGCTTTAGCTTTATCGGCCTTGGCTTCTCTCTGGCTACTCGCTGGCGCTAGGCCCCTAATTACACTGGTGTAACTCTCTCCACATTGTGGGTAACCCTTGTGGATAAGTTTTAGCGCTTTTGTAAGAGGATCTGCGCGCTAATGAGACCGCCGATTAATCCACCCAGGTGGGCCTTCCAATCGACTCCACCTAAAACAAATCCAATCGCAAAGTTAATTCCAATAATCACATAGATAGATCGAACATCGGTTCCGATTCTCTTACCAACTATTGCAAGTGCTCCAAATAATCCAAAGACTGCCCCTGATGCACCGACAGAGTAACTCGATGCAGTAGCAAAGTAGGCCGATGTTAGGGAGCCAGTAAGGAGTGAGAAGAAAAAGATTATTAAGAGTTTATTTTTACCGAAGGCGGCCTCTAGTGGATTTCCTAAAATCATCAGCGCATACATATTAAATCCAAGGTGGAGTAAGCCTGCATGAGCAAGGGCAACTGTAAATAATCGATACCACTCGTTGCTTGCCTTTAGATAATCAAGGCTGGGTAAAACCAAGCGCATCTCTATTGATGGAATAACCATCTGCAGCAGATATGCACCGCATATAACTGCGATTAGGGAGTATGTTGCAGAACGCTTAAGCAATGGTGATGCTGTTGATCGTGATGTCGGTTGCTGGCTTATCTTGTGCACCAGTCTTAGCTTTCCCAATTGCATCTACTACTGCCTGGCTAGCCGAATCCTTGACCTCACCGAAGATTGAGTGCTTGCGGTTGAGCCATGTTGTTGGCGCAGTTGTAATAAAGAACTGTGAACCATTTGTTCCGGGTCCAGAGTTAGCCATAGCAAGGATGTATGGACGATCAAAGGTCAACTCTCCATGGAACTCATCTGCAAAGCGATAACCAGGACCGCCGGTGCCCTTACCTAGTGGATCTCCACCTTGAATCATGAAGCCATCAATAACGCGGTGAAAAATAGTGCCGTCATACAAGTTGGCATTTGTTTTCTCTCCAGTGTTTGGATTTGTCCACTCTTTTGCACCCGTTGCCAGTTCAACAAAGTTTGCAACTGTCTTTGGTGCATGGTTTGGGAATAGCTCAACGATAATGTCGCCGAGTGATGTGTGAAGGGTTGCCCTCGAAACAGTTTTAGCTAGTGTCATGTGGAGACCAGGGGAATCGAACCCCTAACCCCCGCCTTGCAAAGGCGGTGCTCTACCAATTGAGCTAGGTCCCCGTATTAGAACGGGTGGGCCTAGATGGACTCGAACCATCGACCTCTTCCT
>CANJTH010000043.1:0-9213 GCA_947477185.1 Actinomycetota bacterium | reverse complement strand
TAACGTTTCCCACTCACAGGTCAAGACCCGCCGTCGCTGGAATCCAAATATTCAGCGCGTACGTACTCTTATTGGTGGAACACCTAAGCGTCAAAACGTTTGTACCTCATGCCTTAAGGCTGGAAAAGTTACTCGTTAATTTTATCTAAGAGTTAATTGAAATGGCGCCAGGTATCTGGCGCTTTTTTCATTTCTAAGCCAGTGATTCCGGTACCTGCACCAACCTCTCCAACACAAAGCCCTGGTAAATCCCTTCCCGTTGCAAGAAATACGTGATCTTCACCGCCTGCAAAAATCCACTGATAGACATCAATGCCGCACTTCTCGGCTAGCTCGCTCAGTGCAACAAACTCGGGGTCGTTAGTAAATAAATCCTTATTAAAGTTAAAAGAGGTTCCAGAGGCTTCGGCCATCTGTGCTGCTTGAATAATGAGTCCATCACTGACATCGCACATCGCACTTGCACCAGCGTTAGCCATTGCAACGGCTGCAGAGTAGTCAACGCTCGGTGCGCAGAACTGCTCAATTGCATATACCTCTAAGTCATCGGCTCCATCCTTATCTATTACCGAAAATCCTGCAGCAGACCATCCCGGCAAGGATGAGATATAGATTAAATCCCCTGGAGCTCCCCCACCACGTGTGGTTATTTTTTCAACGCTGCCTACTGCCGTGATTGAAATAACTTTTATCGCCCCCCGCGTTAAATCTCCCCCAACAACTGCTGCCCCACAACTTGCCGCCTCGTGTTGGATTCCATGGGCTAAATCGCTTATCCACTCCATCGACTCACTACCAGTTAGCGTTACGGCTACAACTAAGTACTGCGGTGTTGCACCCATTGCATAGATATCGGCCAAGTTGGCTGCCGTTATTTTGCGCCCAATATCAAAGGCCCCTGACCACTCGGTATTAAAGTGCGTGCCTTCTACGGCCGAGTCGGTAGTAATAACCGATTGCGGTGAAGTTGTAACGACGGCGGCATCATCGCCGATACCGATCAGAACTCCAGAGTGATGTGAGCCAAAAATCTGCGCGAGCGTGGCAATGACCTGCGCCTC
Organism: Actinomycetota bacterium; assembly: GCA_947477185.1. Lineage (GTDB taxonomy): Bacteria > Actinomycetota > Actinomycetes > Nanopelagicales > Nanopelagicaceae > Planktophila. The sequence goes on along the minus strand of CANJTH010000043.1, from coordinate 8,152 downwards.
ATCAAAGTTCATAGTTCTAACCTTATTCCACTAGTCAGTAATGCCATCTCTGAAGTAGCCTGTGGGCTCTAAGGAAAGGAAAGGCGATGTCAATACAGGCCTACATTTTAATTCAGACCGAGGTCGGCAAAGCTAACTCGGTTGCCAAGGCAGTCTCTGCAATCGCAGGTGTGACTCTCTCAGAGGGTGTGACTGGTCCTTACGATGTCATCATGCGTGCAGAAGCACCTAGCATGGAAGAGTTCGGTCGTGTCATCTTGTCTAAGGTGCAGGCAGTCCCCGGTATCACTCGCACATTGACCTGCCCAGTTACCTCTTAATATCTGATTTAATCAACTCTAACTGTGCGTACGCTATTTCATAATGCACAGTTCTGGTCTGCTGGAAAAGAAATCTTTGAGGCAATTCTAATCGATGGTGAAACTATCATCGCAACCGGAACACAAGCCCTAGATTCCCAATTTGATAAAAGTATTGATTTACATGGTGCACATGCAATTCCAGCATTCATCGATGGACATGCTCACCCCATCTTTGGGGGCCGAGAGGCTGCCGGCCCAAGAATTAATGGACTCAACTCACTCGATGAAATCTTGGCCGAAGTTAAAAACTTTGCAATCAATAACCCCGACCAGCTTTGGATCATTGGCGGTGCATATGAGGCTGCGATTATCGATGGCGGAGACTTTGATGCACACTGGCTAGATTCAGTCGTTAGTGATCGCCCCGTTGTATTGCATGCAGTTGATCATCATACGATTTGGGTAAATACAAAGGCGTTAGAACTTGCTGGCATAACTAAGCAGACCCCAGATCCAGTCGGCGGCACAATTGCTCGACGCGGCGATGGCACACCCAAAGGAACGCTGCGCGAGCCAACTGCGATGGCCTTAATTCTCGATATCGCCCCAGCCGATTCAATTCAGAGCGATGTGGCGGCAATAAAGCGCGCGTGTGCTGCATACCTCAAAGCCGGCGTCACTACCTCGATTGATTCGTGGGTTGAAAAAGATATGGCCCAGGCTTACTTGGCTGCGGCAATATCTGGGGATTTAACGATTGCTATGAACCTATCTTTTCTTGTAACCCCGTCCAACTGGCACGAAAATCTTGCAGAGTTTAACTCCCTGCGTGGAGAGTTTGCCTCCCTACCTCATCCAGATTTAGTCAAGGCAAATAGCATTAAGTTTCTAGCCGACGGCGCTCTTTCGGCTGGTACCGCAGCGCTCATGGAGCCTTACTTAGATAACCCTTCATCTTCTGGAATTAAAATCTGGGATGACGAAGAGTTACTGGATGCAGTTGCATTATTTGATATGCACAGATACCAAGTTCATATCCACGCCATCGGTGATGCTGCAGTCAAGCAGGCACTGGATGCAATAGAGGCGATGATGCGTATCAACCCTGACTGGGATCGGCGCCCCGTTATTGTCCATGCCCAGTTAATCTGTGATGAAGACTTGCCACGTTTTAAGCAACTAGGCGTGATAGCCAATATTCAGCCGCTGTGGTGCTACATGGATCCCATGAACAAAGAGCTAATCCTGCCGCGTATTGGTAGTGCCAGAAATGATTTGCAGTACCGTCTGCGCACTTTGATAGAAAACGGCGCAACAATTGCCTTTGGAAGTGATTGGCCCGTAACAAGTGAAGTTCCACTACGTGCCTTAGGGGTTCCTGTAAATCGACTAGCCCCTGGAGCCAAAGATACAGATGGTTGGAACATAGGTGAGGCGATCACATTAGAGGAGTCACTCACTTTCTACACGAAAAACGCTGCCTATCAAATGTTTCGCGAACATGAGCGCGGCAGCCTACAGGCTGGCATGAAAGCCGATTTCCTAGTTCTGGAGAAAAACCTATTTGAAATAGATCCCAGTGAAGTTTCATCAGTTGCTATTCATGCACTCTATCAAAATGGGGTCAAGCTCACTTAACTCCCAGATGAAACCCTAGTCCAGTTGCTCTTTTTGAAAGATTTCGTGGAATAATCCCCGAATGCGCCAGCACCTGATCCACTCACTACTTCGACAAGTGGGCTCCCATGGATAAGAACCTTGAAAACGCCGGCATCGACTACTTTTCCCAGCTATACGGTGCCACATCTGATCAGGGTGAACCGCAACAGACAGTGATCGATAAATGGCGCGACACATTAATTGCAAAGGCCTATCGCACATACAGCAGCACACATTTATCTGAATCCGATGTTTTAGATATTGGATGCGGCTACGGCTGGCTACTAGATGCCTTCGAAGGAGCCCGATCTCTTTCCGGTATAGACATCGCCCATCACGCCATCGAACAAGCCACCAATCGAAAGCCCGAGCGGCTTTTCAAACAAGGCAATGTGCAAGATCCGATTCCATTTAGCCACAGATTTGATCTCATTCTTGCCATCAACGTCATCGAACATCTGACAGATCCAGAAGCTGGAATCAAATCAATTGCCAACGCCGCAAAACCCAACGGCATCCTCATCGTTCATCTACCAACGATCACAAACTGGTTTACCGAGTGGGGCTACAGCAAGTTATATGACTCAGACCCAACACATATCTATCGCCCATCGGGTCAAACAGTGCGCGAGCTCTTTGAACAATTAGGTTTTGAAACCCTACGCGACTCATACCTTCCACACTTCTTACCCGCACTCACCAAGATCTGGCCCATCCACCCGGCCTACTGTGCAATCTTTCGCAAAACTATTAACGCCACTTCCGAACTACCTTCATCACCAGACCAATAATCACCAGCACAAAACCCACAGGCAAGCTCGCCATTGGTTATTCTCTTCTCATGCCGAAGGATCCATCCCGCGAAGCCCACTTCCCCGCTATTGAAAAGCGATACGGCGAAAAAATGGCTTACTGGTTTAAGCTCATGGCAAAACTTGAAGGCAAGAAATATTCAGAACAAATAGCACATCTAAAAGAGAGCCATGGCTTCTCCCAAACCCACGCCAACGCCCTTGTTATGTATTCAAGAGGCTCGCAATCCTCCCAAAGGTTTAGTACCCCCACAGAGTTCTATAAATCTGTAACACCCCAACAGGCAAAGACTATAAGGTCGATTTTTAAGGCGATCACTACAAAGTTTCCGCAGTTAGAGCTTGTTATCGCCTGGAATCAGCCCATGGTCAAGCTAGATAAGCACTACATCTTTGGTGCATCGGCATCTACCAAACATGTGTTAATTGCGCCTTGGGATCAAAAGGTATTAAAGGAGTTTGCTCCAAAATTTACTGAGGGCAATGCGCTTAAAAAAACGATTCAATTACCCAACGACTGGGATGTTGACGCCAAGTTGATCCAAGCGGTAATTAAGGCAAGTCTTGCCAATCTGAAATAGCTATTTCTCGTAATGAAAACGTGCTGAAATAATAACCAGGTTTTTACCCTCTATGCGATAAACCAAGCGATGTGTCTTATCGATGCGCCGAGAATATGTATCTTGATCTTGGAATCGCAGCTGCTCAGGCACACCTATTCCCGAAAATGGAGTCTCTAAAGCGCTGGCAATGAGTGCATTAACACGTTCTAATTTTTTCTGATTACCGCTAGTGCGCCAATACTCTAAATCCTGCATAGCTCGCGGCGTGGCAAGAACCTGACTTAGCTTATTTTTAGCCACAGATTAACTTACTTGCCCTTTTTCTTGGCCCTGCTTTTTTCCTTAACGGCCGTGAGAGGAAACTCCACAGGCAATAACTCTCCCCGATCGGCCTGAGCTAATGACTCCAGCAGCCATTCACGATTTGCAGGTGTTGAAAGCAGGTATGCCGTTTCAATCATCGACTCATACTCGCTGAGCGAAATCAATACCGCGTTTCCTGCTTTAGAGGTGATGAGAACAGGTTTCATGTCCGAATTGACCTGCTCGATCAATGGAAACAACTGTGCGCGTGCTTGTGAGGCGGTAATTGACATGATGTAGGCCTTTCGCGAGTGGTACAAGAAACAGTACCATACTACATCTTAGGCCAAATCAGCCTTAGTCCAGCTCTTAATCTCCAGTCAGGCTATCTAACCAACATCAACGGCAAAGATCTTATCGGCCTTGATATAAACACTGACTCTGTCGAATCTGTAATCCTTAGTGAGCATAAACATCTCGCCATCTCGCGCGGCGATGCGATAGCCCCAATTAAGTGACTGTGCACATTTTTGAGACTGTGTCTCACTCATCCCCACTAATCGCCCTGCTCGAGCCTGTGTGATCCCTGTTTCTGCATCTTTACTATCTGGGGATGGACAGGCTGCTGCGGCGGTATCTGATCGAACCACCTCACCCTGTATCTCTTTTTCGCCAATAGCCAGAGTAATTGCTGATTTGGTCCTTGATGTAATGGTGATGCTGTAAATACCTGCCTGCGCGGGTGCGCTATAACGGGCAAGGTATAGATAATTCGTACGGCTATAGGGCTCGAAAAACTTTGTACGCTCGTTGAATTTAATACTCACTTTAGAGCCAGATGGCGAAGTAATCACAACGCTAGGTAGCTGCGTAGCCTTAAGCGCACTCTCTGGCCGCTTATCGATGATCAGGTACTGCAGATCTAATTGATCACCTTCTTTAAACTGTGCACGCAGAGCCCGTGTCTGTCCCGCTTTAGTAAAAGATGCTCGGATGGCAAATGAGATAGTTGCATCTACTAATAGTGGACCCTTTGCAGCAGTTGTATCTGTATCTTGCAGCACTACTGGCTGGTGGGCCGATGCCCAAGGGTTGGCCAATAGAGACAGAGATATAAGGGCGGTAAGCAGAATTTTTCTCACAATATTAATTACCTAAAGTACCGTTTGTGCGCCTAAGTGCAGTAGTGATTAAGGCCGTGATTAATGGGGAGTATGCGACGCCACTTGCCGCCATAAGCTTTGGATACATCGAGGTTCCAGTAAAGCCAGGCATAGTGTTGATCTCATTCATTATTACTTCACCCTTATCGGTGTAGAAGAAATCAACACGGGCAAGCCCACTACACCCTAAGGCTTTAAATGCCGCTACTGCGCTGGCGCGGATCTGCTCACTAGCAGCGGCTGGAATATCGGCTGGAACTTTAACCGTAGTGGCATTATCTAAATACTTTGCCTCAAAATCATAGAATTCAAATCTACTATCAATAATTATCTCACCAACAACTGATGCCTGCACGCTGCCATTAGATTCAAGAACAGCGCATTCAATCTCTCGCCCCGCAACTGCGCTCTCAATCATCACTTTGCGATCAAAGGTAAAAGCATCCTTGATCGCAGCCTCTAGTCCAGCACTAGATTTAACTTTATGCGTGCCGCGGCTTGATCCGCCACGGGCGGGTTTAACAAATACTGGATATGAAATATCTGAAATCTTTGTCTTCCAATCATCACTCGTTACAACAATTCCAGAGGCCGTTTTCATGCCGGCGGCGGCAAAGATTGTCTTTGAAAATGATTTATCCATCGCAGCTGCCGATGCCATTACCCCGCTACCGACGTAGGCGATATCTGCAATCTCAAAAAAGCCTTGAATCGTGCCATCCTCACCAAAGGGGCCGTGTAGAGCCGGAAAGACCACATCGATGGTGAGTGATTTTCCATTCACACTGAAACCATGCACGTCGGCCACAAGCGGCGTGGCCTTTTCATCAACGGTTGGTAAGACCCCGTTAATGATTGCCAGTGGGTAATCATTTGGCAATAAAACCCAGTTGCCTGCCTTGGTAATTCCAATTAAAACTGGGTCATAGAGAGATCTATCTAAACCAGCCAGGACTCCACCAGCTGAAAGACATGAGATTTCGTGTTCACTGCTGCGTCCTCCGCAGATAATTGCAACGGTTTTCTTGCTCATCGTATGAAGTTCTCTCCACGAGTTGTAATCTCCATTAAGCGGTCAAAGGCCTGCATCGGAGTAATGGTGCCGGCACACACATCGGCGACGGCCTCAATCACTGGGACCTCGATACCAACGCTACGGGCGATTTCAAGAACTGCACTAGATGAGGCTACGCCCTCAACGGTCTTGGCCACATGTTCGCGCGCTACTGCCATAGATCCTGAGCGCCCTAATACTTCACCGAACGTTCGATTTCGAGACAGTGGGGATCCACAACTGGCAACGAGATCGCCCATGCCAGCTAAGCCTGCAGCAGTGAGCGGGTCGGCTCCGTGGGCCGCCGATAACCGTGCCACTTCATTTAAACCGCGAGTAATGACCATGGCTTGAGTATTTTCGCCAAAGCCCATTCCTATCGACATTCCAACGGCTAAAGCGATGACAGATTTAATCGCACCTGCGAATTCGCATCCCAAAATATCGGTCGATGTATAGACGCGATAGTAAGGCGTTGCAAATAACTTCACTACTTTTTCTGCAACAATCGATGTGTGTGCTGCAACCACTGCACCAGCTGGCTGACGCAGAATTAACTCGTTAGCAAGATTGGGACCGGTGATAATAGCGACGTTATCAGTGGCCATAACCTCTTGAATAATCTGAGTCATCCGATTTTGGGTAGATACTTCAATGCCCTTTAAAGTGCTTATATATAGTGCATTTGCTGGCGCATAAGCCTTCCAGGCGTGCAGATTCTCTCGCAGAGTTTGCGCAGGAACTGCAAGCACGTAAATAGACGAGTAATCAAATGCCTTAGCTAAATCAGTTGTTGCATTAACGCCGTTGGGCAAAGAATTGCTATCTACGTAACGTGAATTAGTATGGCTCTGATTAATCTCATCGACAACGCTTTGATTACGGCCCCACATAAGAACGTGATTTCCGGCATCGGATAAAACCTGGGCCATTACGCTGCCCCACTGGCCCGTACCAAAGACGCTTATCTTGCTCATCGTTTCTTCTTAAAGTTTCCGGTTCGGGGCAGAGTCGATAGATGGGGATCAAAGATCTCTACTGGGCGTTTTTCCCCGCGCAGCTCTTCGAGTAGATCGGTAATTGCGCGCATCACAAAGGCAGTTGCCTCGATCAATGCCCCTGGATCATCCTCTCGCCCATACCAGCGCGATAATTCAAGTGGGGCACCAACTAAGATATTGATAGGAGTTCGAGGAAAGAGTTTAATTTTCTTTTCATACGTTGGCATCACAATGTGTGAACCCCACTGTGCAATTGGAACAATTGGGCTCTGTGTCATAATCGCAAGGCGCACTAGCCCCGTCTTTGCAATCATTGGCCAGCCATCGGGATCGCGCGTGAGCGTGCCTTCGGGATAGACGCCTAAAAGGTGGCCCGCCTGCAGAATCTTTATCGCATGCTCAAGGGCCTTGGCTGCATCTTTGCCCTCACGGGCAACCGGGATTTGGCCTGCAGCTAAAACAATCCGCCCGATTATCGGAGTTTTAAAGACGCCCTCTTTGCCGATATAGCGCGGGGCACGGCCGTTGCGATAGAGAAAGTGCGTCAGGAATAAAACATCAAGATATGAGACGTGGTTACTTGCGACAATCACGGGGCCAGTTGAGGGGATGTTCCCTCCCCCTCGCCAGTGCTTTTTTCCTACTAAATTAAGTAGTGGAATTACAACTGTGGTGCCGATCTTAAATGCGACATTTGTCCCAAGGGGCTTGCCCTTTGGCGGAGCATAAGAAATCTTGTACTCCTTCATAGGCTCAATATTAGTGCCTGGCATAAGAAAACGGGGCCAGCATTAGCTGACCCCGTCTCTTAAAAAAGAGTTAAAAAGAATTACTTCTTCTTAGCCTTCTTGGCAACCTTCTTCTTTGCTGGAGCCTTCTTGGCAACCTTCTTCTTTGCTGCAACCTTCTTCTTGGCTGGAGCCTTCTTAGCGGCCTTCTTGGCTACTGGCTTTGCCTTAACAACTGGCTTTGGTTCTGGCTTTGGTGCAGGTCCGAGCTTGCGCGCACCTGAGATGACATCCTTCAAACCCTTTGCAGGCAGGAAGCGAGCCTTCTTTGAAGCCTTGATCTTGATTGTCTCGCCGGTGAATGGGTTACGTCCCATACGTGCCTTGCGATCAACCTTCTTGAACTTACCGAAATCGTTGATCATTACATCTTCGCCTTTGTGCAGGTTGCGAACGATTGTGTCAAAAACGATATCTACAGCGTGAGCTGCTTCCTTCTTGCTGTCGTTGAAGTGTGGTGCCAACGCCGCAATGAATTGGGCCTTATTCATTGAAATCCCCTTATTT
>CANJTH010000042.1:0-9463 GCA_947477185.1 Actinomycetota bacterium | reverse complement strand
ATTGAAACAATGGGGTAGGCATCAACTAGAGATGTGTAATAGGCGATCATCTCGTCGGAGCTCTTGAGTGCGCCCTCGAACTTGTATTTTCCATTCTCGTGGAACTCAGTTGCTGCAACATCCATTGCAAGTGCGATATCAGTTCCAGCCTTAAAGCCTGCAGCGGCGATCGCTTCGAGGATTAAATCAAGGGCGGCGCGATTGCTATCAAGGTTGGGTGCAAAGCCACCCTCATCACCGACACTTGTTGCTAATCTGCGCTTTTTTAAAACAGCTTTTAGCGCATGGTAGATCTCGGCTCCCCACCGTAATGATTCGCGGAAGGTTGGTGCACCAATCGGTGCGATCATGAACTCTTGAATATCCACGTTCGTATCGGCATGTGCCCCACCATTTAGAATATTCATCATCGGAACTGGAAGTAGATGTGCATTAGGCCCACCTAAATAGCGAAAGAGTGAAAGATCGGCCGATTCTGCAGATGCCTTAGCAACGGCAAGTGAGGCTCCCAAAATTGCATTAGCCCCCATTCGCGACTTGTTCTTTGTCCCATCAAGCTCGATCATGGCAGAGTCAATTAAGCGCTGATCTTGTGCATCAAAGCCAATAATCTCAGGGGCGATCTCATCGATTAAAAATGCAATCGCCTTTTCAACGCCCTTACCTAAGTAACGTGTGCCGCCATCTCGAAGTTCGGCCGCTTCAAATGCTCCAGTTGATGCCCCGCTGGGAACTGCAGCTCGTGCCTGAGTGCCATCTTCTAATTCAATTTCAACTTCAACCGTTGGGTTTCCACGGGAGTCTAAAATTTCACGGGCTCCGAGAGCTTCGATTATTGCCATAGCGTTTCTCCTTCACCACTTAAAACTGTGTGCCGGTGTGACCTCAACGCTGAAATCGCACAATCTTTGATGTGCTAATCCTACCGCGCTTCAATGGCCGCGATTTGTTGGCTCAAACGCATAGCCTCCTTGCGCAGTGCAGATTCGGCATCGACGCCATTGGCATGTGCCCATGCGATTACCGTCAACAGCGCCTGCCCGACCGCGCTTTCATCGGCCGGCTTTTCTAGATCAACAACTTCAGGAACCACTACATCTACATCGAATTTAGATGCCCGATATAAAAGCTTTTCAATCAATGCAAGTGCGGGCTGGGACATTGCAACGCCATCAAGGGCTGAGGTACGGCCTTTTTCTAGCTTCTTAATCGCCTCCCAGTTGTGTACTACTTCAGCCGTACTCTGCGCCGCACCATCGGAAAAGACATGCGGGTGGCGCCGGATTAACTTATCGGCAATTGATTGGGCTACATCTTCAATAGTAAATGGATCATCAAGATCATCTTGGGCGATACGGGCATGGAAATAGACCTGAAGTAAAACATCGCCGAGCTCTTCACGCATATCAACACGGTTGCCGCTTTGCACGGCATCAACAAACTCGTAAGACTCTTCGAGTAAATACTTCAGTAACGACTCATGAGTTTGTTCGGCATCCCACGGGCAGCCCCCAGGCGAGCGAAGCTGGTCCATAACTTCAACAAGGCGCTGAAGCTGTGAACCTTCCATTTGGCTAAATTACTTCGTTGCGGGAGTTACTGCAGGACTAGCCGAGTCGATAGCAACTACATCGGCCACTGTTGGATCCCACTTACCGTAACGTGGATTAACAGTTACGCCAAGCTCTTTGGACTTAGCGACAATAAGCTTTTGAATTTCGGCACCGACTTGCTCTTGAGGTATACCACTAGCGATTATTGCCTGACCAATTTTATCTGAGACGATAATCGCTTCGAGATAAGAATCCAAGTCATCGGCTGCAATGCCGGCACCAACGAGAGCATTAGGAAGAGCCTCTGCCCCACCCACTTGTTCGATGATGCTTGCACGGCGTGTATCTATTTCAGCCTTTGATGCTGAGATCTTTAACTCTTTACCTGTTGCTACTAGAAGCGCAGTTAATAAGTGAAAGCGAAGTTGTCCACGATTGAGTGACTCACCAGTTTCTAACTGCATCTGTGATGTATCCACACCCACTCGAGCGGCGATAATGGAATCGATGCTCGCCTGCACAGTTGCCTGCGTAATCTTTGTACTACCAAGAGTTGCAGCGGCGCCAACTTGAGAGCACCCAGAGAGTAATAGTGCAGTTGCTACGCTCACTACGGCCAGAATCTTCTTCACTATGAACTCGCTTTCGATGGTTGGCTCAACTCGTTGACGGCCTCAATGACCCAGGTCAGAAGAGAAGTATCCACTATTACCGGTGCACTCTCGGACGGATTCCATGGATTTTGGCTCTTTAGCGCCACTAATACTGTGCTGGCCGCTGATTTATAGAGCGAGCCTGGATACAAACGTGACAGGCGTAACTGCTTGGACTCAGGCAAAGTCAAAGGCGCCAATCGCAGGAACTTTCCTTGGATAACAACCTCGGTCAATTTCGCCGCCTTGGCACGCGCCCGTAGAGATGCAACACCTAAGAGTGCTACCGCTTCAACTGGTAGCTCACCAAAGCGATCTAATAGTTCGCCACGAATTGATTCGACATCCTCGTTATTTTTAACATCGGCTAAGCGGCGGTATAGATCAAGACGCAGTCGCTCACCAGGAACGTAGTCTGTAGAGAGATGGGCATTAATAGGAAGCTCAACTTTGCAATCACTTACTTTTTCCTCAGTTTCAATGATTCCCGCCTTGTAATCATTGACCGCCTCACCCACCATTCGCATATATAAGTCAAAGCCCACATCGGCAATATGTCCTGACTGCTCGCCGCCCAAAAGATTTCCAGCTCCTCGAATCTCAAGATCTTTTAACGCTACTCGCATTCCTGAACCTAAATCAGTATTAGCTGCGATAGTTGTTAAACGCTCATGTGCTAGCTCTGATAATGGCTGATCGGCGGGGTAGAGAAAATATGCATAGGCACGCTCTCGGCCACGTCCTACTCGACCACGTAACTGATGAAGTTGTGAGAGACCGAATCTATCTGCACGTTCAACAATTAAAGTATTTGCATTTTGAATATCTAAGCCACTTTCGACGATAGTTGTACTCACCAAAATATCAAAGTCGCGGTTCCAGAAACCAAGGATTACATCTTCAAGTGCGCCCTCACTCATCTGTCCATGTGCCACACGTATGCGTGCTTCAGGCACTAGCTCTTGTAGACGTGATGCCGCTTGATCAATTGTTTCAACGCGGTTGTGCAGATAAAAGATCTGCCCATCACGCAGAAGTTCGCGGTGAATCGCAGCCGTTATCTGACCCTCTTCAGCCGGTCCCACATAAGTCAAAATTGGATGACGCTCTTCAGGTGGTGTTGTAATCGTGGACATCTCGCGGATTCCGGTCACTGCCATCTCTAACGTACGAGGGATAGGTGTAGCCGACATCGCCAAAACATCTACTGTAGTGCGCATTTTTTTCAGCGCCTCTTTTTGCTCAACACCAAAGCGCTGTTCTTCATCGACAACGACTAAACCTAAATCCTTAAAGACAACGTCATTTGAAAGGATTCTATGAGTGCCAATAACAACATCGACTGTGCCCTTGAGTAATCCCTCAAGAACCTCCTTGCTCTCCTTCGCCGTATTAAAGCGCGAAAGTCCCTCGACCTTTAATGGGAATCCCGCATAGCGCTCGATAAAGGTCTTTGTATGTTGCTGCACGAGAAGCGTCGTTGGAACAAGGACAGCGACCTGCTTTCCATCTTGAACGGCTTTAAAGGCGGCGCGAATTGCAATCTCAGTTTTACCATAACCAACATCGCCGCAGATAATTCGATCCATCGGGTAAGGCCGCTCCATATCTGCCTTGACATCATTGATTGTCGAAAGTTGATCTGGTGTTTCGATATAGGAAAAAGAATCTTCTAATTCTCGTTGCCAAGGAGTATCTGGGGAAAAAGCAAAACCTGGTGAACTAGTTCGTGCAGCATATAAGCGGATCAGCTCTCCAGCGATTTGACGCACAGCTTTTCGTGCACGTCCCTTAGCTTTCTGCCATTCACCACTACCGATTCGGTGCACGGTCGGTGCCTCTCCGCCAACGTATTTACTCACCTGTTCTAGGGCATCGGTGGGAACAAAGATTCGATCTCCTGGTTGGCCGCGCTTTGCCGATGCATACTCAATAACTAAATATTCACGTGTTACTTCGGCGACAGTGCGTTGAACTAGTTCGATATAGCGCCCTATGCCATGTTGCTCGTGTACAACAAAATCACCTGCGCGCAGCTCTAATGGATCAATGGCCGCCTTTCGCTTTGATGGTAGACGCTCGCCATCCTTAACGCTTCCCTTACTTCCAGTTAAGTCGCGTTCGGTCATGAAAAAGATCTGTTCACTCGTACTTTCGAAACCATGCGCAATTACCGATGTTGTTAAATGCACACTGCCCTTAGTCGGTGTTGCATTGAGTTTTTCGACAATATAAATCGGTAGATCTGCATTGCGGAAAATACCGGCATAGCGCTCCAACATTCCATGTCCATGGGTTGCAAACACGACTGTAAAGTGTGCATCAACGGCACTTCGCAAAGCTTCGATAGTTCGCTCAATATCACCGCGCATCGGATCGATCGCTCGATAATCCAAAAACTCCGTATCCTCGGCCAAGTCACTGCCAAATGGAGAGAGATTTAACCTACTAAATCCACAGCGAGCAACTTCTAAGTCGAAGATATCCCAGGACATGTATGTACCAGAGCCGTCGTGTATCGGTGCAACGGCGCCATGCGCCGCATTTGACCAGGATGCGTTGAGAAACTCTTCATTGGTTGCAAGTAAATCACCGGCCCGAGATCTAATCCGTTCGTAATCTATAAATATAACCTGGGTGTTACTTGGCATTCGCGCTATGAGTGTTTCTGTCTCTTCAACTAAAAGTGGTATTAAAGACTCCATGCCCTCAAATGAAATTCCTTCACTAATTTTTTCTAAAAGTTCACTCGCACCCGGCAGGCTATCTTTCAGCTCTTGAGCATGGGCCCGAACTGTCGGGGTAATCAGAAACTCTCGGCAAGGATAGATTTCAACGCTGCCACTGAGAGATTCGAATGTTCGTTGATCGGCAACTTCAAAGTAACTAATATCCTCAATCTCATCACCAAAGAAATCGATACGTATGGGGTGTGCACTCAGTGGCAGAAATACATCGATGATTCCACCTCGGACTGCAAACTCACCACGGCGTTCTACTAAATCTGTCCGTGAGTAAGCAAGGTTTGCTAAATGACGCACCAATGCATCCAGAGATTGCTCTCGACCAATCTCTAACTTCATTAAAGGCAATGTGCCAAGATCTCCGATAATTCGATGGATTGCACCACGCACTGGTGTAACGACGATTGGGTTGGTGCTCTGTTTTTCTAAGAGCGAATAAAGTGTTGCAATTCGCCGTGCCACCGTATCGCTACGTGGACTCAACCGCTCGTGCGGCAGAGTTTCCCACGCTGGAAACTCCATTACATTGCTATGTAGTTCGCGAAGTTCATTCACAAGATCTTCTGCACTTCTGCTTGAGCTTGTAATAACAAGTAAAGGCGCATCATTAACACGTGCAGCAAGTAGGAATGGATACAGTGCAGATGGAGCCACTATGTGAGACACATCTGGTGTCGGCAGAGCGTTAATTAATCCGCGCATCGCATGCCCCCAAACGTCTATAGGCCCCATCTCCCAAAGGGAGGGGGCTTGCATGAATGAGTGTAATTTATTGTGAGCCGTGGCTATTACCTGAGAGGATTGGTTAGTGAGAACACAGCCCAGCGCAGTTGCAGCAGATGATGCCGATCTGCGCGCCGATGTTCGTCGGTTGGGTGATTTATTGGGGCAGACACTTGTACGCCAAGAGGGCCCAGAGCTTTTAGCCCTGGTTGAACAAGTGCGCAAAGCTGTGCGCGAGGGCGATGGTGTTGAGCTTTTAGCCGCACTCTCTCTCGAAGATTCAGTGCAGTTGGCGCGCGCTTTTAGCGCATACTTTTATTTAACAAATGTTGCTGAACAAGTGCATAGATCTCGAGTTATCGCCGATTCGCGCGTCGAAGGTGGCTCTTGGATCGCACGTGCAGTCGATAAAATCGAAACAGCATTACTGTCTCAAACTCCTGGACATGAGTTAACTCGGGAAGATATTGCAAAATGGATTACTGAGATGTCGGTCCGTCCAGTATTTACTGCACACCCAACTGAGGCAGCGCGTAGATCTGTCTTAAATAAAATGGGCCAAGTTGCAGAGCTTCTTGATGACCCACGCAATCCATCACAAAACGAGCGCTTAGCTGAAACGATTGACTTGCTGTGGCAGACCGACGAGCTTCGGTTGGATCGACCAGAACCACTTGATGAGGCGATGAATGCTCTTTACTACCTCGATGATCTATTTCGAGCGACGGTTCCTGAGGTTCTCGATGAGTTTTCGAAGGAGATTAAACGCATCGGAGTTGACCTCCCAGTAACGGCGCGCCCACTCTCTTTCGGTAGTTGGATCGGCGGAGACCGTGATGGAAATCCAAATGTTACAGCCCAAGTAACAACTGATGCGATGGTACTTCAGGTTGGCCATGCAATACGGGTAACAATCGCGGCAATGGATGCACTTCGCCAACTGCTATCTGTTTCAACTCGAATCGTAGGTGCAACCCCCGAGCTATCAGCATCGGTAGAAAAAGATTTAGCGCACATCCCTGAGTTTGAAGCGCGTTTCCTGCGTCTAAATGCCGAAGAGCCATACCGTCTTAAGGCAACGGCGATTGTGCACCGTCTTGCTATGACGCGTGATCGCCATGCAAAGAGTGCGGCACATGTCCCGCACCGTGATTACCGAGATACCTCCGAGCTCTTAGCTGATTTAACCTTGATGCGTGACTCGCTCTTTGAACATAAGGGTGAACTCATTGCTACAGGCTTACTAGAGCGCACGATTCGGACTGTGGCCGCTTTTGGAATCACACATGCAACGATGGATATTCGCGAGCACTCTGATGCTCATCACCACGTTCTCAATCAAATTAGTAACGTCGATGGTTATCTGGCTAAATCACATAATGAAAAGTTTGAAATTCTAACGCAGTTATTAAAGGCTGGCACATCACTAGATGTAGCTCATCTTGATGAGGCAGGAAAAAAGAGCTTTGATACCTTTATTGCGATCGAAGATCTGATTAACCGATTTGGTCCAGAGGCGATTGAAACATATATCGTTTCGATGACTAAGGGCGCCGATGATTTAGTCGCCGCTGTAGTTATCGCAGCACAAGCAGGGCTAGTAAATATCGCCGAGAATAAAGCGCATATCGGCTTTGCACCACTGCTTGAAACCGTTGCCGAACTTCGCGCAGCAGGTGAGATTCTAGAAAAACTACTAAGCAATCCAACCTATCGTCACGTAGTTGCACTACGAGGTGATGTCCAAGAGGTCATGCTCGGGTACTCGGATTCAAATAAGGATGCAGGAATCGCAACGAGTCAATGGGAGATCCATCGCGCACAGCGTTCGTTGCGCGATGTTGCAATTAAGCATGGTGTTACGTTGCGCTTATTCCATGGTCGTGGCGGCTCTGTTGGCCGCGGTGGTGGACCAACATATGAGGCGCTCATCGCTCTGCCCTGGGGATCAGTTGATGGTCAGATCAAGATGACCGAACAGGGCGAGGTCATTAGCGATAAGTACGCACTACCATCTCTTGCCCGTGAACATGTTGAGTTAACGCTAGCTGCATCACTTGAAGCAACGGTTTTAAACCGTGCACCACGACAAAGTCCGCAGGCTTTAGCTATGTGGGGTGATTGTATGCAGCTAGTAAGTGATAACGCCTTTACCGCCTATCGCGCATTAATCGATCACAGCGATCTGCCCGCATATTTTTATGCATCCACACCAGTTGAACAGTTAGGAAATCTCTTTCTAGGTTCGCGCCCGTCGCGCCGCCCCGATGCCCACGGTGGACTCGATTCACTGCGCGCCATTCCCTGGGTATTTGGTTGGACCCAATCTCGACAGATTGTGCCTGGCTGGTATGGCGTTGGTTCGGGGTTAAAGGCAGCGCGCGAATCAGGTAAATCAGATCTGCTTGCAACGATGCTCGATGAGTGGCATTTTTTCAATGCCTTTATAAGCAACGTTGAGATGACGTTAGCTAAGACTGATTTAGCTCTGTCCCGCCGCTATGTAAACGCACTTGTACCTAAAGAGCTCCATCATTTCTTAGAGACTATTGAAGCCGAGTTTAATTTAACTGTCGCTGAAATCCTATTGCTGACGAAGAAGGATTCACTGTTGGGAGATCAAGCGATTCTGGCCCGTACGTTGCAGGTCCGAGATGCTTACCTTTCACCTATCCACTTATTGCAGATTAACCTGCTCAAGCGTGTGCGTGAGGCTCAAGGTGAGACTAATCCGATTGTGCAACGTGCTTTGCTGCTAACGATTAACGGTGTTGCAGCCGGTCTTCGCAATACTGGCTGATTACTAGGTATTAAAAGCACTCTGAGTTCGCTCGAGACCCTGCGTTATTAACGATTCAACAACATCTGCCCCGCGCACAATAAACTCGCCTACATCCTTCTGCTCGATCTTTGAAAATGCTTTAAGAACAAAGTCAGCTGGATCCTGCTGACCCATTGGCCGTCCAATTCCTAAACGCACTCGGAAATAGTCGGGTGTATCAAAGGCTGAAGTCATTGATTTAAGTCCGTTATGGCCATTATCTCCACCGGCAAACTTGCTACGTATTGTAGAAAAACCTATATCAAGCTCGTCATGAAGGGCGATGATATTTTGTGTTTCAACAGAGTAGAAATTAGCAAGAGCTTTAATCGGCCCGCCGCTCTCATTCATGTAGCCCTTAGACTTTGCAAGAATGATTGATTGAACGTTCTCACCAACACCTAATTTATATGCGGCAATCTCTGTGCGGGACTTATGTGATGATAATTTGATGCTATGACGACGAATAAGCTCGTCTATGACCATCTGTCCTATGTTGTGACGGGTGGCAGAGTATTGATCGCCCGGGTTACCAAGCCCCACTACCAACCACGTCATAACGGTAATCGTAAGGGTTAAGCGTCCTTCTTCTCTGCATCAGCTCCAGCTGCTGCATCGGCTCCAGCTGCTGCATCGGCTGCCACGGCTACTGGTGCTACTTCTTCAACGATAGTTGAGCGCTCTGATACGTGAACAACGATCATCTTTACATCTGATTCGAGTTCAACGCCTGCTGGCAGAACTACATCGCCTGCATACAGTGATGTACCGGCTGCAAGGCCAGTGATATCGAGCTCTAGGAAGTTAGGGATTGCAGTTGCCTCAACGCGCACCTCAATCGTGTTGTTTACATGCTCAAGTACACCATCGCGATCATGCTCACCGATTGCATGGACAGGAACAGAAACGACAACTTTTTCTCCACGACGAACAAGAACCAAGTCGATGTGCTCGAGGATCTGCTTAAGT
>CANJTH010000041.1:0-9520 GCA_947477185.1 Actinomycetota bacterium | reverse complement strand
CTTCGCCCAGGAACTATCTCTAAGTGGGGCGAATGGGTAAAGAGCAGACCCTTGACAATAAATGGCGCAGATACTCGCTGGCGCATCTTAGGAAAATACGATCTTGTTTCAACCAATGACGATGGAACCATAGGTCTTATCGACTGCAAGGTTTCAGATAGTGCACGCGATAGCGGCGCCTTCTACTCTCCGCAGTTAGAGGCCTATGCATACTCATTGGAGAATCCAGCTGCCGGTAAGGGCCAGAGCGTTGCATCTATCGGTCTACTGGTCTGGAACCCCGAGTCGGCCATTGGGCAGTCACAAGAGAGCTACGGTTTTGGTGTGCGTCAAAAATATCTTCCCGTTGAACGTGATATTCCGAATTTTCTTGCAACAATCGCCGACTTCATTAATGTACTCGAAGGTGAACTTCCAGATGCTGGTCCAGAGTGCACGACCTGTTCCTATCTCATTGCTCGCAACGCTCTAGATCGAGTTTAATCCTCTTCGCCAGAGACATTAATATCATCTGGCTTACTCTTCTTTGGCGCATAGATATCAATATATTCCTGGCCCGACATCTCTTGGATCTTCTTCATGATTTGATCGGTGACAACACGCAGATACTGTAGATCCGTTGAGTCACCTTCAAAATACATAGGTTCACCAAAGATCATTCCAACGCGATGCAGATTTGGAATTATCTTTCCAGTGGGTTGAATCTTGTCGGTATTAGACATCGCTACTGGAATAATCGCTGCGCCAGATTCGATTGCAAGTCGTGCTATTCCTGTTCGACCTTTATATAGACGTCCATCAGGTGAGCGAGTACCTTCCGGATAAATTCCAAGGCAGTTACCCTCGGCAAGAATCTTTAAACCTGTCAGCAGGGCCGCCTCACTGCGGCGTCCACCCGATCTATCCACCGGCACTTGGCCAAGGGCGATAAAGGTGAGCTTTTTTAATAATCCCTTAGGCCCAGGTGATGTGAAGTACTCGCTTTTAGCAAGAAAAGTTACTTTGCGCGGCACAACCAGGGGCATAAAGATTGAGTCACTAAATGAGAGATGGTTTGAGGCGATGATAACGGGCCCTTTACCTGGCACATTGCGTAGACCTTTGACCTTGGGTCTAAAGGCGCTCATCAAAAAGGGTGTCAGAAAAGCACGCAGGACCCCATAGGGAAGGTTATTGAGCACCTTCCTAATTTAGCCGCTATTGCTCCGTATGACACTATCTGAGGGTGAGCAAAGAGCCGATAAGCCCTCAAGATGATGGATTCGATGAGGAGGAGCTCATCCGCAGCGAGTTTGATTCTATAGTCTCTGGACTCTCCCTCGATGAGTCAGCGCCTTCAACATATTTAGATGAACTAGATCGCATAGATCAAAGCCAGGGCTTTGTTGCACCTAATCCCCCAACCCAAACTCCCCGCTCATTTTTTTTCGCAGCACAGCGCGCCGTGCTGCGATGGTTTAAGCGCCCCTTTCATGATGATGATGGAGTCGCACTATGAGTAGCTTTCATTGGGGCATGTACTGCATTCAGAAAAAAGATTGGCCTTCAATACTTCTCTGACAATTAAAGACGCGCTAGATCGGCAACGCCGACTAGGCCCGCCTCATTTCCTAATTCGGCCGAGATAATTCGCGGAGAAGGATGTTTGCCGGCAAAGGGCATGGTGCGCTCTAGAGCCTCGCGAGTTGGCGCCAGTAAAATCTCACCGGCTTCGATTACTCCCCCGCCGATAACCACACATGCTGGATCTAAAACTACCGATAGCGCTGCGATTCCGGCGCCAAGCCACTGACCCGTTGTATTGAATGCAGCTAATGCAACTGGATCCCCATCACGTGCGGCATCGGTAATAGCCTTTCCAGTTAAGCCTGTAACTGTTCCATCACCGCGAGATAACAAGTTACGTGCAATTTCTGGGCTTGCATTAATCGCCTCGCGTGCATGGCGAAGAAGTGCATTTCCAGATGCATACTGTTCAAAACATCCTCGCGCACCGCATCCACATAAATGTCCATCGGGTACTACACGCATATGACCAAACTCGCCAGCAGTGCCAAAGGCTCCGCGATAAAGGGCGCCATTTACAACGACTCCGCCACCGATACCAGTTCCAACTGTCAACATCATCATGTGATCTTCGTTTCGGCCAGCACCAAACTTTGCCTCACCCCATGCAGCGGCATTTGCATCGTTTTCGATGATGACTGGGAGCCCAATTAATTTCGTGAGTTCGGTATCTAAATCAACACCATTCCAGTCGGCGATGTTGGGTGTGGCAAGCATCGTCTTTCGATCAGATGAGACAAAACCTGCAGCCGATACTCCAACGCAAGCAACTGAATGTTGGCGCATTAGCGCTTGGGCGATTTCAGCAATTGTCTGCGTTAATGCACTTCCACCTTGGCGCGGTGTGTCTTTTCTAGCAGTTGCTAAAACTTTACCCGACTCGTCAACGACTCCACCCAAAACTTTGCTACCACCAACATCGATACCAATTGTGAATACCATAGAGGAAAACTACGCTTCGAGCGTTGCTTTAAGTTGTGCTAGCGCAGCATCGATCGTGGCTTTCTCTGCTTTTTGTCGCATCATTGCAGGAATCGGCATTGATAGTGAAACGGCGAGCTCATAAGTAACCTCGGTCGTATCCTCATCAATACTCTTAATGATGTATGAACCATCCATGCCTGTTAATAAATCTGCATCATCTAGTGAAAAACTCAAATGCGTTGGAGCACCAGACCAGTCGTAATCTAAAATTACACGATCCTTCATCATGCCCGCATCAATACTCATCTTGACCTTGGTGATGCGTCCTTGATCATCCCGGGCTATCGCCTCTGCCGACTTAATCGAGGTCGACCATTCCGGATACTTTTCCAGCGCAAATAACGCCTCTGTGACTGCGGCTACTGGGGCATCTATTGAGATGGTGGAACTACTTGAATCGCTCATGGGCCAAGGCTACCCCTCTTCCCTAAATATTAATTCAGGCACTAACGTTAGGAGTATGAATGAAATCACTAATCCCGCCCTAGTCCCTGCCGCCACTGCCGGCAACCTTACAAAGCTCATCGCCGAACGGGCACTCTTTGAACCAGAGCGCATCGTTATGTCTCGCCCACTCGGTGATGGATGGCAGAGTGTGAGCGCAAAAGAGGCCGAAGCTCAGATCCGACAAACTGCCAAGGGATTAATCGCAGCAGGAGTGCAAATTGGTGATCGCGTAGCAATCATGTCTCGCACTCGCTATGAATGGACGATATTAGATTTTGCTATCTGGTTTGCTGGAGCCGTAGTAGTACCTGTTTATGACACTTCATCGGCCGAACAGATCGATTGGATTCTTAACGACTCTTCCTCTGTAGGAATCATTGTTGAGACCCCAGCATTGCGCGAGCTCGTTCAGAGTGTTTTGCCCGCACACACCAAGCACATTTGGACGATGACTGAAGATGTATTAAGTACTCTCAAATCCGCTGGTACCAACATCAGTGATGAAGAAGTCGATCGCCGTAGAAACTCTCTTCTTCCCGAGACGCTTGCAACACTTATCTATACATCTGGAACAACCGGCAAGCCAAAGGGAGTTGCACTCACTCACAGCAATTTTCTATCCGAGTGTGGAAATGTTGTGCAGGCACATAGCGACTTATTCTTAAAGCCCGGTGGATCTACACTGCTCTTCTTACCCGTTGCTCACGTCTTTGGTCGTATGGTCGAAATCGGTGCAGTTGCGGCAGGTCTTCACTTAGCCCACTGCAGTGATCCAGTTGGACGCTTATCGATTGATCTCGCCTCCTTCAAGCCAACTTTTGTACTAGCCGTTCCAAGAATCTTTGAAAAGATTTATAACGGCTCCGAGGCGCGTGCAGAGGCTGCAGGCAAGGGAAAGATATTTAGACAGGCCGCCGATGTTGCGGTCGCATACTCGCAAAGCCTTGATAAAAAAGGAGTATCGCCTCTGCTCTCACTCAAGCACAAACTCTTTGACAAGCTGGTCTACTCCAAAATTCGCGCGGGAATGGGTGGGCGTGTTGAGGCGGCAATCTCTGGTGGTGCCCCTCTTGGTGTGCGTCTTGGCCACTTCTATCGCGGTGCTGGCATAACGGTTCTTGAGGGCTATGGGTTAACAGAGACGACTGCAGGTGCAACGATTAACACGACGAGTGCGCATCGCGTCGGATCTGTGGGACGCCCAGTACCCGGAACATCGATCAAGATCGCCGAAGATGGTGAAGTATTAATCCGTGGTCCAATTGTTATGCGTGGGTACTGGCAGAACGATGCCGCTAACGCCGAAGTATTTAACGCAGATCACTGGTTTCAATCGGGTGATCTTGGAAAGTTAGATGATGAGGGCTTCCTCTATATCGTCGGACGCAAAAAAGAAATCATAGTTACAGCTGGTGGAAAAAACGTTGCACCGGCAGTTCTAGAGGATCGATTGCGTGCACATCCACTTGTTAGCCAGTGCATGGTCGTTGGTGACAACCAGCCATTCATTGCAGCCCTTGTCACCCTTGATCAAGATGCACTGAAATCGTGGGTTGCCAATAACAAAAAAGAGGGCGCATCTATGGCAGATCTAACTAATGATCCAGATCTAATCGCTGTTGTTCAGACCGCTGTCGATGATGCAAATAAGGCGGTCAGTAAAGCTGAATCGATTCGTAAATTTGTTATCTTGCCAACTGACTTCACCATTGCAGGTGGACACTTAACGGCCAAGCTTTCAATGAAACGCGCAGTCATTTCAAAAGAGTACGCCAAGGAGATTGAACAACTCTTCACTAGCCGTTAGATAAAAAATGTGAGCGCTAATGAGCGAGTCAGACTCGCACAAGAGTTACATGATGGGATCGCCCAGGATTTAGTTGGACTGGGCTACTCGATTGATAGCCTTGTTGGCGCACCCGATACTCCTATTGATATACGTGCTGAACTACGCAGCCTGCGCTTTGCAATGAGTGATCTGGTTGAAAAAGTGCGCGATGAAATCTTTGCGCTCAGATCAAGTAAAGAGATCCTGTCAGCCCAATCTGATCCAAATCTAGATTATGAGTTACAGAAAATCTTTGCAGAGCTGCTGCGTAATGTACAGGAGCACTCCCAGGCAACATCGGTAACTATGAGCCTGCGCGATAATGGAGTTGGAGGGGCTGTGCCCAAAGAGGGTCACTATGGGTTAGTCGGCATTGGCGAACGTGTGCGTGGATTAGAGGGGGTTTTAGATATCGAATCAACTCAATCAGGTACCCAGATTTCTATAACAGTTCCCTGGGTGCGAACATGATACGAGTTGTCATTATCGATGATCACGCAGTTGTTCGCGAGGGTCTCAAACATGCACTGATTAGCAATGGCTATGAAATCGCTGCTGAGGCGGCCAGTCTTGCCGAGGCCCGTGCACAGATAGCCTTCGTAAATCCAGATGTAATAGTTGTTGACTTAAATCTGCCAGATGGCAGTGGTTTTGATTTAATCTCTTGGGCACGGGGAATCTCGAAGACTTTAGGGATCGTGGTACTCACCCTTAACGATAGCGATGCGCATTTGCTTGCAGCGATGAATGCCGGGGCAAGTGCCTACATAGTAAAGAGCGCACCGATCATCGAACTAACTGCGGCGATAGATCACTCAACTAAATCACCTCTGAGCTTTAGTGCTAAAGGGATATCTGCGGCGATGAAGGCGGCGACCCAGAGCTTTAATTTAACTGCTCGTGAGTTTGATGTTCTTGGACTCTTGCCTAGCGGGGCATCTACCAAAGAGATTGCATCTGGACTTTTCTTATCTCAGGCGACTATTAAGACGCATCTAGCATCAATTTTTAGAAAACTTGAAGTTGCTAATCGCACGGCCGCCGTAAGTAAAGCACGCAAACACAACCTACTCGTTGATTAATTTTTTGAAGGCATCGGCCCATATCTGCCAATGCCATTTTTCTACGATCCATCTGCGCCCAGCTTGACCCATCAATGTGGCCTGCGCAGGGTTATTGAGCAAGTTAATTGCTGCAACGGCGATAGCAGCGCTATCTAAACCATCAACAACGACACCAGTTGTGCCATTAATCACGGCATCTGGGGCACCACCTGATGCCCCGGCAATCACGGGTAACCCACACGCACTTGCCTCAAGATAGACAATGCCTAAACCCTCAACTTCTAATCCAAAAAATCGCGAACGCGAAGGCATCGCAAAAATTTCGCCTAAACAAATGTAGCGCGGAAGATCGGCATACTGAATCCGACCTATAAAACTAATGTGATCATCGAGTGCATACTTTCTTGATAGTGCCTGCAAATGCTCTCGGTAAGGTCCCTCACCTATCAGCAACAAATGAGCCTCTGGAACCTCTTGCACAATTGCTCGCATTGATTCAATCAAACGGTCCTGACCTTTGCGATGGACTAATCGACCGACCGAAACGATTACTTTTTTCTCGCCCAAACCAAGTGATTCTCGAAGTGATGATGAGTCAATCGGTGCAAAATGTTCGGTATCGATACCTGGTGCAATTTTTACCATTGCATCAGCCGACTTTGGAGTAAGTACACCCGCAATCGCTGTGCGCGTGAACTCACCTAAGTAAGTAAGTGCATCGACAGTCGATCCGATTCGGCGCATTGCTAGGGTGAATGGAAATACTTTCGACCACCAGACTTCATGGCCATGGGTTAAGGCGATTATTCTGCCGACTCCAGCCCGTCGAAACCTCGAAGCCATAAGTGCAAGTGGCGCTGCTGCTCCGAAGACAACGCTTTCTATCTGCTCATCCTTTATCAACTGCACAATGGCGCCCGTGATTCGTGGCGTGGGTAGCAGAATTTTTGCGCGATCTCTGAGGACACGTACACCGTATTTTTCAAGCCACGCAGCGTCATAGCCATCTGTTTGGCCCTGGGCCGAGGTGTAAACAGTCGTAGATCCATGTGGCAATCGTTCAATCAGACCAATAATGAAGCTTTCGATTCCGCCTGCGCGTGGACCAAAATCATTGGTAACGAAGAGAGTTTTTTTAGTAACGGCGCGCCCCAACCAGAGCTTTGCGTCCCATATTTAAATCAGTAGTCACCTTCACGCGAGAGCCAGAGCGTGGGGCATGCACCATGCGACCGCCTCCTAAGTAGATACCAACATGGGAGATAGGACGACCAAAAAATAATAAATCACCGGGCTTGAGCGCTTTGAGTGAGACTTTTTTACCCATGCGCGACTGCGCAGATGATGAGTGTGGCAGTGAGACACCGGCAGCTTGATAGGCGCGCATAGTTAGGCCCGAGCAGTCCCAGGTCACAAGTCCTGCAGCACCAAATACATATCGATCACCGATCTGTTTAAGTGCATATTTAAGTGCAATACCAGCTCGTCCTGAAACACCATTGGCACCTGCTGCTGCGGCAAGCGAGGATGCTTGATCGGCATCTTCTTGAGCTGCTGCTAACTTTGCTAAGCGTTCGCGATCCTCTTTTTTTAACTTTGAGAGGAGAAGCTCAGCCTCTTTTAACTTAGATAAAGCCAATGCCGATTGGGCCGCGAATTTTTTCTGCGCCGCTGCAACGAGAGCTAACTTGTCATTGACCGTCAAAGTTGTTGCACTTAAGCGCTGCTGCGCAGCTTGATACTTTCGAAGTTGAGCAGATTTTCCTCGAGTGATTGCATCTAAGGCACCGGCCGATGAGAGATAGAGCGTTGGATCGCTAGAAAAGAGAAGCTCCAGACCCTGGCTCAACGTTCCGGATTTATACTGCTCAACTGCAATTGTTCCTAGTGATTTTTGTAGAGCTGACAAGCTCGCTCCCTGCACCTCGGCCTTAGCCTTAATCCCATTGAGCGTTTTGGTTAAGATCGCTAACTTCACCTTCGCCTCTTGCGCCCCTTCTGCCGCAGTCGTTGCATCCTCCTCTAACTGCCGCACCTTGGCCTGGACCTCCTCTAAAGAGGGGGCTGCATGCGCGGGAGTGGCAATGAGGGCGGGGCCAGCAACTGCTAAGGCCGCAAGGGCGATAAACAGGGGCTTGGCCAGTGACATAGCCGAAAGGCTAACTACCTTTAGCAGCACTCCTCAACTTCTGAGCGTGATTTTCTCTGTGAAATAACACCGAAACTGGAATGCTAGCGCCATGAGCACCTGCGCCTCCCTCGTAGTAGGCGCTGATGGTTCAACTAGCAAGGCCGGTTCTTCGAGTGGCGTCGGCTCGAGTGCAGATCGCTCTGTATTTCTGGCCCGTCGTGCAGAGTTCGATGTGATCATCATCGGTGGAAATACTGCTCGTAATGAACCATATGCACGCACACCTGTTCCACTCGTTGTCCTCTCACGATCAGATTTAAATCCAGTTGTCGAAAATCCTAAATCACATCTGTGGAACACAACTCCGGCCCAAGCTATTGCGCGTGCACGCCAAGAGTTTGGGCCGCGAATTTTAATTGAGGGCGGCGGCGCCCTTTTAACCGAACTTCTTGCCGATCGACTCATAGATGAGTTTTTCTTAACAGTGACCCCAGAGCGCGGGGGCGAAAACATATTTGATTGGCGCCAAGTTCTCAATCACTTTTCACACTTTAGTGAGAGTCAAATCGATCAGACTCTCTTTTTTCATGCCCAGAACTAGAATGCAGATATTAGGGCAACGCCGCTAACTGCCAATACGATTCCCACGTACTGAACCCTATGTAATCTCTCGCGTAAGAATCTAAAGGCAAGAAGTGCCGTTGCGATTGGATACATAGAGCTTAGGACCATTGCCACCGATACTGATCCCTTTGTACATGCGATACCCAGTAAGAGATTGGCTAGGAAATCGGCAACACCCATAAATATTAAGCTGGGATATTCACTCTTTGAAAAACCACCCATTGTGCGATAACGAAGTGCAATTGCAATAGTGACGATAAAAGTAGCAGCGCGCATCGTGACCATAGTCATCAGCGGACTGGTCTGTGAGCCAATAGAGATAAAGGTAAGTGAGGTACCAAATCCGCACGCTGCACCGATTGCAAGCAAGAGTGGGCGAATCGGTAGCCCCTGCGAAAGTTCGGGACCACTTGCACAGAATGCTCCAACGAGTGCGAGCACAATACCGATTGATGTAATTCGCGAGAGTGAATCTCCGTGCATGAGCGAATAACTCAGTGGAACAACTGCACTCAATGCACTAATCGGTGAGACGACGCCCATGCTTCCCGAAGCGAGTCCCGCATATAAACAGATAAGACCGAAGTAGCCTAGAAAGCCGGCACAGATTCCTGGAATTAAATAGCCCCCGTCGCCGAAGGCCTGCGCACCGCTATCACCAAAGAAAACTACGAGTGTGATTCCAAAGAGCAGACCAATAACTTGAGAAAATCCAAGGACTGCAATCGGTGCATGTTTTTTGCTTAACCGTCCACCCTCAAAATCGGCAGTACCCCAGAGCACACTAGAGAGCAGTGCCAAGAGTGATGCCATACGCACAAGGCTACCGCCCCGCCTCCCGAGATTCCCGCTAGCGATTATTACTCTAAGAGTATG
>CANJTH010000040.1:0-9564 GCA_947477185.1 Actinomycetota bacterium | reverse complement strand
AAGTGATCGAGAACGTCATCGACGGTTATCGCACCTAGCAAGCGATTGTTGGCATCAACTACAGGTAGCGAGAGCATGTTGTAGCTTGCCAAGTGTGATGAAACCTCATGCAGAGATGCATCGGGCGTGACACCGCGAGAGTGCGTATCGACGATTGAGCCCAAAAGAGTCGAAGGTGGTTCGCGCAATAATCGTTGGTAATGCACTGTGCCAATAAAGCGTCCCGTAGGTGTTTCAAGTGGTTGACGGGCGATAAAAATCTGTGAAGCCAATGCCGGTGAAATCTCTTGCTGGCGCACTGCGGCAAGGGCATCGGCAACTGAGTAATCAGCGCTCATAACAATTGGTTCGGTCGTCATCATTCCGCCGGCTGAATAATCCTCATAGTTCATGAGTCTCAGAACATCCTCGGCATCCTCAGGCTCCATTAATTCGATGAGTGCTTCGGCGCGCTCCTGGCCGATCTCACGCAATAAATCGGCGGCATCATCTGGATCCATCTCACCTAAAACATCTGCAGCGCGCTCACCCTCGAGCTCGGCTAAGAGTGAAACACGGGCGTTTTCATCCATCTCTTCGAGTACATCGGCTAGTCGCTCATCGGCAAGTGCGCCTGCAACTTCAACTCGACGCTTAGGGGGTAAGTCCTGCAATACCGTAGCTAAATCTGCTGCACGCAAGTTGGCTAAAGTTAAAAGTAGATTTGCAACGCCTTGATTGTGTTCGGTGTGTGCAAAGCCGACTACTTCCTCCCAAGAAACGGTCGAAGTTGCCCCCTTACGGCGAAGCCCATGACCGGCGCGCATGATGTGTACTTTATTAATGAGCCAATCACCGCTCTGGTTTTGCTCCATTCCCATATCTTCAACCGTTACAACTTCATCGGATGCAATGAGAGTAATTGAACGATCGAGCATGTCACCTAGGACTAGAACCTCACCAGAACGTGTTTCATAGCGGCGCATATTAAGTAGACCAGTAATAACAACTGCTCCACTTTCAATGGATGTGACGCGGGTGATTGGTACAAATACTCGGCGGCGTAATGGAACTTCAACGACAAGACCTAAGACCCGGGGTGGAAGATTATTTGTGCGAAGGGTCGCAACAGCATCTCTCACCTTTCCTACGGGATCACCGTTAGGGTCAAAGACCGCAGTGCCTGCAAGACGGGCGAGAAATACTCGGTTAAGGAGATTGCCGCTCATGGGATAAGGGTACCTTTCTCTTATGGGTAGCGGCGAACAGTTAGAGAACGAGCAACATATTCGCGATAGTCATACAGCGATACCTGCACGCCCAGACCTCATTCGCCTTGGCGTGGGAATGATTGGGATTGGAACATCGGGGCCATTAATTGCCATGAGCGTTATGCCGATTCCGACATTGATTTTCTGGCGAAATTTAGGAGGCTCTCTATTAACGCTGCCCTTTGCCCTTCGTCATGGCATTAATCGCAATGGCTTGAAGTGGTCAGTAATTGCTGGAGCTCTTTTAGCAGCACACTTCATGGGTTTTTTTCTAGCAATGCGCTGGACAAGCGTTGCAGCTGGTACCGCACTCGTTGCATTACAGCCAATATTTGCCGCACTCTTTGTGAAAATGAGTGGCGGACATATTCCATCTAAGGTTTGGCTAGGCATGCTCGTAAGTTTTTCTGGCGTACTACTGATTTCTGGAGTGGATTTACAGATATCACTTCGATCTTTCTTGGGTGATATTGCTGCCCTTGTTTCAGCTGCCCTTGCAGCACTATATGTAATGGCCGGATCTAGGGCTCAAAGAACAATTGAAACCACTACATATACAAGTATCTGTTACTTCGTCTGCGCGATAACGGCGCTACCAATCACTCTTATATCTGGATCTTCACTCATAAATTTTAGCGCTCGTGAATGGTGGATTTTGCTCGGCCTAATCATTGGAGCACAAATTCTTGGCCACACAATGTTTAACGCGACGCTCAAACGTGTATCACCAGCCGTAGTTTCACTTATTATTTTCTTTGAAGTTCCGATTAGTTCAGTTCTAGCTGTATGGTGGCTTGGGCAAAAACCACCACTAGGAATTTTGCCCGGAATCGCACTTATTTTGATTGGCTGCATCTTGGTAGTTACTCGCACGCGCACTGCACAGGTAGAGAAAACTACATGATTGATTTACATACACACACAAACAAGAGTGATGGAACTGATAGCCCGCGAGAGCTGGTAAATAAAGCGATTTCATTAGGGATTACAGTTCTTGGCATTACCGATCACGATACGACGTCGAGTTGGGCCGAGGCGGCCGAAACTGTGCGGGGGAGTATCGGCCTTGCTTTAGGTAGTGAAATCTCATGCTTGACCAATGATGGAATTAGTGTGCACATGTTAGCTCTGCTCTTTAACGGCGAGCATAAAGAGATGCAGATAATGCTTGAAGAGACTCGTGATGGTCGTGTACCGCGCATGCGCAAGATGATTGAAAAGATGCGGCTAGCTGGGATTGATATTTCAATGGATGATGTCGAAGCTGCGCGTCCAGATGGTGCAGTTCTAGGGCGCCCTCACTTAGCCGACGCGCTTGTTAATAAAGGAATCATAAAATCGCGTGATGAGGCTTTTCAGGGAATGCTCAACAATGACTCTGCTTTTTACGTCTCTCATGCAGCACCCACCCCTGTCGATGCCATTGCCATGATCTGTGCCGCTGGGGGTGTTGCAGTCATTGCACATCCCTTTGCATCCCACAGAGGACAAACTCTTAAAGCAGCTGATTTTGCAGATTTAGTAGCGGCCGGCCTACATGGAATTGAGGTTGATCACCGTGATCAAAACCCTGATGAGCGTGCCATGCTACGAAATATCGCTAATGAATTGGGATTAGTAGTAACTGGTGCCAGCGACTATCACGGCAACGGTAAACTTAATTCACTAGGTGAATTTCAAACGGCTCCTGAGCAATGGGAAAAATTAGAGTCACTTGCAGATCAGCGACGGGTGGTACGGGCATGAAGGCACTCCAGATAAGCGCACTTACATTTTCAATTCAATCCTTTGTAACACTCTTTGTAATTATGGATCCACCAGGTGCCACACCCATATTTTTAGCACTCGTTGCCGATAAGACTCCTAAAGAGCGAAGAGTTCTAGCGATTAAAGCCGCGGCTGTTTCATTCTCAGTCATCACACTCTTTGCTTTATTTGGCCGCTTCATACTCAGCTATCTCAATATCTCTATGGCGGCACTGCAGGCAGCAGGAGCTTTGCTATTACTCTTGATCTCACTTGATTTATTAACTGGTGGCACAGGTGGTGGCAAAAGCAAGAGTTCAGACTCTAATGTTGCCCTAGTGCCACTTGGGACACCGTTGCTTGCCGGTCCTGGCGCAATCGTTGCAACGATGATCTTTGTGCAAAGCGCCGATACACCTACGCGAATTGTTGGATTAATTGCAGCTGTTGTTGGAGTTCATCTTGCTATCGCAGCTGCCTTAATGGCATCAACGACGATCTTAAAAGTCATAAAAGAGGCTGGAGTTACATTGGTAGCTCGTATCGCAGGTCTATTGCTTGCCGCGATCGCAGTGCAGATGCTTGTAGATGCGATACGGATTTTTGTCGCAGATTAGCTTTATTTAAACTTCTTAGTCCTTGTACGAGTTCGCTCAATCTTTTCCTTTGGTTGTGCGGCTTTGCGTGGGGCGGCATCTCTACGCGGTGTAGATGAGCCTTTACTCTCAACACGTACAACTGGCTTGGCTTTAACCATGCGGCCAGTTGAGCCAGTGGGAATGTTAAGAACCTCAAAGAGATGCGGCGATGATGAGTAAGTCTCTTCGGGCTCGGCCAATCCAAGTTCGAGAACTAGATTAATCATCTTCCAACGCGCGAGCTCGTCCCAATCAACAAATGTGACAGCGATTCCATCGGCGCCAGCACGTGCTGTGCGCCCAATACGGTGCACATAAGTTTTTTCATCCTCTGGACATTGATAGTTAATTACGTGAGTAATGCCTTCAATATCGATTCCACGTGCTGCGACATCGGTTGCAACAAGCACATCTGATTTACCGGCCTTGAAATCACCTAAAGCCTTTTCACGCGCGCCTTGGCCAAGATCGCCATGGATTGTGTCGGCCCTAAAGCCACGCTCAATAAGATCATCGGCCGTCTTTTGGCAGGTGCGCTTTGTACGACAGAAAACAATCGTCGGTCCACGCCCATTGGCCTGCAAAATGCGGGCGAGCATTTCAATCTTATCCATTGCATGTGCACGCAAAACGTGTTGCTCGATGCGGCTTACGACTGCGCCCTCATCTTCGCTATCTTGCGTGCGAATATGAATCGGCTGATTCATGAAGCGTCTGGCCAGAGCGATGATGTCGCCAGGCATGGTCGCTGAGAAAAGCATTGTCTGGGTGCGCTTTGGAGTATTTGCCAAAATCTTTTCAACATCGGGCAAGAAGCCAAGATCTAACATCTCATCGGCCTCATCTAAGACAAGACGTGAAACCTCTTTTAACTTTAACTGGCCCTGTCGAGAAAGATCTAATAATCGTCCTGGAGTTCCGACAACGATTTCAACGCCGGCTTGAAGAGCTTCGATCTGAGGTTCAAATGCGCGCCCACCATAAACGGCCAATGTACGAATTCCACGGTTGCTGGCTAGCTCTTC
The DNA here is from genome assembly GCA_947477185.1 of Actinomycetota bacterium. Lineage (GTDB taxonomy): Bacteria > Actinomycetota > Actinomycetes > Nanopelagicales > Nanopelagicaceae > Planktophila. Next base: position 4,905 of record CANJTH010000040.1, on the reverse strand, counting down.
GATATCGCGTGTGACCTGTGTACATAATTCGCGTGTCGGAACAACGATTAAAACCTGTGGCATTCCCTTAGTTGCAAAATCTGCCCACTCGGGATCATGCGGGGCGATGACGCGTTCGATAACTGGAATTCCAAAGGCTAATGTTTTTCCTGTTCCAGTCTTTGCTTGACCAATCACATCACCATCACCAAGTGCGATGGGCAGAACCATCTCTTGAATTGCAAAGGGTGCGGTGAAGCCGTGTGCATGAAGGGCTTCAATAGTTTGGGGGCGAAGTGGAAGCTCGGCGAAAGTCAGTGACACGTTATGCAGCGCCGAAGCCGACGCGACGCGATGGGGATTCGCCGACTTCGACGAAGCCAATCTTGTCTGCCGGAACGATAATCTCATGGCCGCGAATATCGCTCAGCGTCAGCGGTTTGCCCGTTGTGAGAGCCTCGGTTACTGCGCTCTTAATATCAGTTGCACTCATTGCGCTCTCAAAAACGATGTCGCTAGCAACGCGAGTAACAGCGATGCGGACCTCTGATTTTACAGCGACTTCACTTTTCTTAACGCTCATAGGGTTAATCCTATCGGCCTTTAATTGCGTGGGAAACCTGAAATCCCTCTCCACATGAGGTTGTTGACCAGTTCTACTGCTTGTTCGCGAGTCAATGTGCTGTCTCGGTCTAACCAGTGGCGGGCTGTGACCTGGGAATAACCAACCATTCCAACTCCAAGGAACATCGCTGCATCTTTTGCAAGCCCGGTATCAAGTGCTATCACGGCACTTACTGCTGCTGCACAGTCGTATGTCATGCGATTGAGCCGCTCTCGCACAGATGGTTCCACACTCATATCACTCTCAAAAAGCAGTCTAAATGCCTCACCCTCTTTTTCAATGAAGGCAAAGTAAGCATCAACAGTTGCATGAACGCGATTTGCATTATCTGGAGTAGATGCAATCGCCTTTTGAATTTCAAATACAAGTGAGTCAATGTGTAGATCTAGTACAGCTAAATAGAGATCGAGCTTTGATGGGAAATGCTGATATAAAACTGGTTTACTGACATTTGCGCGATCGGCGATCTCATCCATAGCCGCAGAGTGATAACCAGCAGCGGTAAAGACCTCTAGGGCCGCCGAAAGCAGGAGCGCACGGCGCTCATCTCGCGGTAAGCGTGGCTTATTTGATTCATCTGCAGTGCTCATTAGCACAATCGTAGGGGGCTTTATATGTTTTGTGCCAATACTCTCCCATATAAAAACTAGCGACACAGGCGTGACTACGGCAGACTTACTACTCTATGAAAATTCCTCCGTTGGTAGATTCGATGCCCGTGCTAAGCACCGAAGAGTTGCGTCGATATAGCCGCCATACGGTTATTCCTCAGATCTCATCAAATGGTCAACAAAGGCTCAAAGGCGCCAGAGTGGTCTGTATCGGTGCAGGTGGTTTAGGGTCACCAATTTTAATGTATCTGGCTGCCGCAGGAGTTGGAACACTTGGCATTGTTGATTTTGATACGGTCAATGAATCAAATTTACAACGTCAGATTATTCACGGGCAGAGTGATATTGGCAGAAGTAAGACGGAGAGTGCAAAGAGACAGATTGCGCAGATAAATCCCTTTGTAGAAGTAGTCACACATGAAGTGCGTTTAGATAGATCTAATGTGATGGAGATATTTAAAGATTACGATCTAATTATTGATGGTACCGATAATTTTGCGACGCGATATTTGATTAACGATGCCTGCGTACTTTTAAAGAAACCATATATTTGGGGCTCTGTGCTTCGCTTCGATGGACAGGCAAGTGTTTTCTTCTCTGAGCATGGCCCTTGCTATCGCTGCCTTCATCCAGAGCCAGCGGCTGATACACCTAACTGCGCCGAAGCTGGAGTTTTAGGAGTGCTATGCGCATCGATTGCATCGATTCAAGCTACAGAGGCGATCAAACTCATCACCGGGATTGGCGAACCACTTATTGGTTCGCTCATGGTTTATGACGCACTAGCTATGAGTTATCGCAGCATCAAAGTTTCCAAAGATCCAGCCTGTGTGATCTGTGCAGATAATCCAACTCAACTAGGCCTACTCGAAGATTATGAGGCGTTTTGTGCACCAATTGTCCCATCGCAGATAAACGTCTTCGAACTCAAGGCGAAAATGGATAACGGAGATAATTTTATATTAGTAGATGTACGAGAACCATATGAGTTTGAAATCGCCCGTATCCCTGGCTCTGTTTTAATGCCACTATCTCAGTTCGTTGATGGCACTGCAATTGCACGATTGCCACGAGATAAGCAGATCATCATGCACTGCCACTTGGGTGTGCGATCTGCGACATCGCTATCTATAGTTAAAAATGCTGGCTTCATTGATGCAACACATGTTGAGGGCGGCATTCATGCTTGGGCTAAGCACATTGATCCAACATGTGCGGTGTATTAATGAGAGATTCATATACGGGTTATCGAATTCTCTTGGTGCATGCCCATCCCGATGATGAAACGATCAACAATGGCGCAACAATGGCTTTATACGCCGCGCGAGGTGCTCAGGTCACACTTGTTACCTGCACTCGGGGCGAAGAGGGTGAAGTCCTTGTTCCTGAACTCTCTCACCTTGCTAGCTCCAGAGATGATGGACTTGGCGCACACCGCGAAATCGAACTCACTAATGCCATGCGAGCCCTCGGCGTACAAGATCACCGCTTCCTCGGTAGTTTTCGAGATAGTGGAATGATGGAGACGCAGACTAATAATCGCCCCGATGTTTTTTGGCAGGCCGATCTCGATACCGCTGCACAGCTTTTGGTAAGAGTAATTGATGAGATTAAGCCTCATATTCTGATTACCTACGATGAGATTGGTGGCTATGGCCATCCCGATCACATAAAAGCCCATCTCGTAGCAATGCGAGCAGCAGAGCTTTCACAGTGGCAGATACAGAAGATTTATTGGAACACTATTCCAAAATCCGTTATCGCGGCGGGCATAGCGGCCATGAAGGAAGTTGGATCTGATTTCTTTGGTAGTGATAATGTCGATGAGATCCCATTTGCAAAAGATGATTCATTTGTAACAACTTTGATTGACGGTAATGAGTTCGTTAATGCCAAGATGGAAGCGATGGCGGCCCATGCAACCCAGATCGCACTCGATGGTCCATTTTTTGCTCTATCTAATAACTTAGGTCTTGCGATTTGGGGAGATGAGTACTACACGCTGGTGCGAGGTGAAAAATCAGCACCCTTTGATAGCAATGGCCGCGAGAGTGACTTAACTTCTGGAATCGCCCTCTAATGCCCTTTATTTACGCCGTTATTTTCGGTGGTGGCTTAGGTATCGGTTCGGTATTTTTGCATGCATCTCTGCCGCCATTTGGATTACTTTTAAGTTTTACCGCAACCTGTGCTGGAATCTGGAGTATCGGGCGTCTGTGGGGAGGGCGTAGTTTACGAATAATTGCGAGTTGCGTGTGGATGGCCGTTGTACTGCGTGCGGGTTTTCCTGGTGCAAGCAATGAGTATTTAATCGAAGGAACCGCCATCGGGATCTCACTTATTAATGGTGGTTTTTTAATCTTACTTCTTGCAATACTGCTTCCGGCTTAGCGCCAACTCCACTCTTGTCCATTTGCACTGTCGTTAATCTCTAGCCCGGTTGACTCTAACTCAGCTCGTAATGCATCACTATCGCTCCATCGCTTTTCTTTGCGAGCAGCCAAGCGCGCGCTCAAAAGCTTTTCTTGCTCCACCGAGATATTTTTACTTATTTCCCGTCGCGATAAATCTAAAGCCAAAACCTCGTCTGCGTACATAAATATAGCTCGCTTATCGGCATCTGAAATCTCATTGGTTTTTTCAACTGCACGGATTCGCTGAAGCGCACGGGGGGTATCTAGATCTTTTTCTATAGCATTGAGGAACTCTTGGTCTACTAATTTCTTGGGCGAATCTCCCCACTGTGCCATTTTTTTGCGCCACTTGCTCAGTGTCGTGTGTGCACTTTCTATAGCTTCCCATGTTAAATCCATTTGTGCACGGAATCGGTTTTCAAGAAAGCACAGCCTCAGCGCTAGTGGATCTAAGCCCCTTGCAACTACATCTGAAAGCAGCACGACATTTCCTGAGCTCTTTGACATCTTGCGTCCCTCAAATAAAAGATGCTCCCCATGCACCCATAAATCTACGGTTTCAGTGCCGATAGAGGCGTTGGACTGCGCCCGCTCATTCTCATGGTGAGGAAAGCGTAGGTCGATTCCACCGACATGAAGATCGACGTGATTGTCTAAGAACTCCATTGACATCGCCGAGCACTCAATGTGCCAACCGGGAAAGCCTGTGCCCCATGGTGAGTCCCACACCATCTCTGTGCGCAGCCCAGCGTTTTTCCATAGCGCCCAATCTGCGTGAAAACGCTTTCCACCTTCATCGCTATATTCGTAGTGATGACCGGGCTTGAGAGCATCTAAACGATTGCCACTAATCTGCCCATAACTTTCAAATGCTTGTGCATCGAAGTAGATCGAATTATCACTCCCAACGTAGGCAAAGCCCTTCGCAATTAAATCGGTAATCATTACAATCATTAAATCGATTGACTCGCTAGCACGGGGGTATTCATCGGCAACTATGACATTGAGTAGCCCAAGATCTTTATGGAACCTGGCTTCATACATCCGTGCAATATCAAATGGATCTTTTTTCTCAGCTGCAGCCTGCGAGAGCATTTTGTCCTCGCCAATCACATCTTCTGACATGTGACCAACATCGGTAATATTTTGAATAAGTCGGACAGTCCCACCAGATATCTCAATTGTTCGACGTATGAGATCTGAGAGAATAAAGGTGCGTAGATTGCCAACGTGAGCATCGCGATAGACGGTAGGACCGCAGCAGTACATGCTCGTT
>CANJTH010000039.1:0-9759 GCA_947477185.1 Actinomycetota bacterium | reverse complement strand
TGAGTGAAATCTCGTCTAGACTCCTGCATTGCGCCTCGGGGCGTAGCGTAGTGGCTAGCGCGCCTGCTTTGGGAGCAGGAGACCGGGAGTTCGAATCTCCCCGCCCCGACCAGTTCACTCTCGTAGTTCGTAACTTATTTAGGAGCATCTGTGAAAAGCACCATCGAGACACTCTCTCCAACTCGCGTTCGTCTTGATATAGAAGTTGAATTCAGTGAGATGAGTTCACATGTAGCCGATGCCTATAAGAAGGTTGCAACACAGGTCAACATTCCAGGATTCCGTAAAGGAAAAGTTCCGGCGGCGATGATCGATCAGCGCGTTGGACGTGGCACGGTATTAGATGAGGCGATTAATGCAGCGCTTCCAGATTTCTATGGCAAGGCAGCTCGTGAGCACTCTGTAGCCGTTCTTGGTCGTCCAGTCGTTGATGTTAAAGAGTTTGTTGATAATGAAAAGCTTTTATTTACGGTCGAAGTTGATGTTCGACCTGAAGTAAAGCTGCCAGATTTTTCATCCATCACCATTGAAGTTGAAGACCTTGTTGTCTCAGATGCCGATGTCGATGAGCAGGTTGAAGAGCTTCGAACACGCTTTGGAACATTAACGAGCGTTGAGCGCGCAGTAGCTAAGGGAGATTTTGCAACCTTAGATTTGGAGGCATTTATCAAGGGTGAATTAGTTGATGGTGGACAGGCAAATGATATTTCTTACGAAGTTGGTTCAGATCGCATGATTGATGGTCTAGACGATGCCTTGATCGGTATGTCTGCAGGGGAGACAAAGAAGTTTGAGACTCAACTAGTTGGGCAGGCCGAAGGTGAAAAGGGAGAAGTTCAAGCCACTGTTAAGGCAGTTAAAGAGCGCGAGCTGCCACCAGTAGATGATGCATTTGCAAAGCTGGCATCTGAGTTCGATACATTGGCAGAGCTAAAGGCAGATTTTGTTGTGCGCCTTGGCCGCGTTAAGAAAATGGAGCAGGGAACACAGGCTCGCGATCTTTTAATCAAGAAATTACTCGCAGATTTAGATATTCCAGTACCAGATAGTTTGGTTGAACTCGAAGTAGCCGACCACCTTGAAGGTGAAGGCCGTAGTGAAGATGCTGAACACCGCGCAGAGGTCGATGGCCAGGTTCGTTCATCTCTGAAATCAGATTTCTTACTCGATGCAATCGTGCAGGCTGAAGATATTCAAATTACCGAACTGGAGTTAACTGAGTACTTGGTTCGCACCTCACAGCGATATGGAATGCCGCCAGAGCAGTTTGCACAAGAGTTACAAAAGGCTGGCCAGATTGCACAGCTAGTTTCAGAGGTAACTCGTGCAAAGGCGTTGGCATCGGTGTTAGAGCGCATCACTGTTAAGGATGCATCTGGCAATATGATCGATCTTCAGGCGCTGCGCCCACAGGCCGCACCCGCTGATCTAGTCGACGAGGCTTAATCACTTATTGCTTTTTGCCCCAAGGGCTTTAGCCCTAAGCGAACATCACCCATCTCACGCTCCTTTTCCAGCAAATTGGGAAGCATTTAGCGCACAACATTGTTAGCCTCACTACAGGTAATAAACATGCAACTGGAAGGAACACACGTGGATTTTCTTAACCCACAAGCTGGAGAAATTCAGGCTCGCTCATCGAGCGTTGGAATGATCGGCTTAGATGACCAGGTCTATAACCGCTTGCTTCGCGAGCGCATTATCTTCCTTGCCGGAGAAGTACGCGACGATATGGCAAATGCAATCTGCGCGCAGATTTTGCTATTAGCGGCCGAGGATTCAAACAAAGATATTTATCTATACGTTAACTCACCTGGTGGCTCTGTTACCGCCGGCATGGCTATCTACGACACCATGCAATACGTCAAGAACGATATTGCAACTGTTGGAATGGGAATCGCGGCATCAATGGGTCAGTTCTTACTTACTGCAGGTGCCCCTGGCAAGCGATATGCAACTCCTAATGCGCGCATCTTGATGCACCAACCACTGGGTGGCATTGGTGGAACTGCAACTGATATTCGTATCCAGGCTGAACAGATGGCGATTATTAAGCGCACACTCTCTGAAATAAACGCTAAGCACACGGGTCAAACACTTGAAAAGATTCTTATCGATTCAGATCGCGATAACTGGTTTAATGCCGAAGATGCAAAGGCATACGGCTTCATTGATCACATTGCAACATCTGATGGTCAAGTATTTGGAGGAAAAGCATAATGAAGCACATCCAAGAGATTACCTCTCGCTACGTTCTTCCAACTATTGAAGAAAAGACCGCTTACGGTTTTAAGCGCCTTGATCCATACACGAAGCTATTTGAAGAGCGCATTATCTTTATGGGCCAGCCCATCGATGACACCGTTGCCAATGATGTAATGGCACAGTTATTGACACTGGAATCTATGGATCCAGATCGCGACATCATGATCTACATTAACTCACCTGGTGGATCATTTACCGCCCTCACCGCAATTTATGACACGATGCAGTTTGTTCGCCCCGATATCAGCACAATCTGTTTAGGCCAGGCCGCCTCTGCTGCAGCTGTGATCCTTGCAGGGGGTGCAAAGGGAAAGCGTTATGCCCTCGAGCACTCACGCATCTTGATTCACCAACCATCATCTGAGGGTGGCGGGCAGGCATCTGATGTTGAGATTCAAGCCAAAGAGATTGCACGTATTGCGCGTTTGCAAGAAGAGCTTCTTGCGCGCCACGTTGTTAAGTCTGCAGCTGAAATCGAGAAAGATATCGAGCGTGACAAGATACTGACGGCTGCTGAAGCAGTTGAATACGGAATTATTGATCAGGTATTGGCTTCTCGAAAGGCCAAGCCAGTTAAGTAGTATCTATTCATGAAGCTATTTGAGGCGGGCTCCCTGTGGTCATATAAGGGATACCGTCTCTTTTGGTTTAACACCACAATATTTGTCTTAGGTGCATCGGCATTTCCAATTGCACTTGCTGTAACAGTCTTAGATGCAGGTGGCACTGCTACATCCCTTGGCTTGATTCTCGGTGCTCGTGTATTAGCCGCAGTTCTCTTTTCACCTTTTGCTGGTGTGTGGTCTGATCGCTTACCGCGCAAGCAGGTAATGATTGTGGCTGATCTATTTCGTGCAATTATTGTATTTGGAATGGTTTTTATCTCAGCCCCAAAACTTCCTCATATTTTATTGGCCTTAGCTGTTTTCTTAATGGGAATCGGTGATGCATTTGGAATGGCATCGGCCAGTGCGATCATGCCCTCGCTGTTGCCTGATGAGAAACTACCCGCGGGAAATGTTGCCCGTGGAATCGTTATCAGATCAGCGACAATCATCGGCCCTGGAATCGGGGGAGTTTCAGTCTTTTTAATTGGAGGGCGGCTGACATTTCTTTTTACCGCTATCGCATTTGCCGTGGGAACATATTTTCTTATCCAAATAAAAGAGGATATCAACTCGGATAAGAAAGTCCGTGAGCCTTTTATGGTTGAAATGCGCGAAGGGTTGCGAACAGTCTTAGAGATCCCATGGATCGGGGCGATGATAGCCATGGCTTCAATTCAATTAATGGTGGTGCTAGCTGCAGAAACTGTCTTGCTCCCGGTTATAACCCGGCGCGAGTTTGGAACCAACACAGCATTTGCGCTCTCGGCGGCAGCTTTTTCAATCGGTGGCGTAATTTCTGCCATCGCCTGTATCAAACTCAAGATCAAGCATCAAGGTCGCTTCTGCGTACTTGTTTGGATGCTCCTTGTGATTACGACGCTCGCACTAGCATTTCCAATTTCGCAATCCTTTGTAGTTCTTGCATATCTACTTGCTGGTTTTTCAGTCGGTCCATGGGAGGCGTTCTGGAACTCGGCGATCCAACGCGAAGTCCCACGCGAATTACAGGGTCGGGTTTTTAGTATCGACCACATGGGCTCGGCGGGTTTGATGCCGCTCGGCATGGTCTTGGTAGGTCCTGCGGTAACTCTCTTTGGGGAGAAGGAGTTTTTAATCGGCGCCTCAGTTTTTCATCTCGTTGTTTGTCTTCTAGTTTTACTTGTCCCAGGTGTTAAAGATATGAAAATGCCGGTGAAAACAGCGTAATTATTCTCTCGGCGAACAGTTACAAGCGTAAATACCAGGGCAAATAAAGCATTAAGAATCTAAACTTTGGCCATGACAAGAATCGGTGAGACTAGCGATCTGCTCAAGTGTTCCTTCTGCGGTAAAACTCAAAAGCAGGTAAAAAAACTCATTGCCGGCCCTGGCGTTTATATCTGCGATGAGTGCATCGAGCTCTGTAACGAGATCATTGTTGAAGAGCTATCGGAGGCAACATCTCTTGGCTTAGCCGAGCTTCCAAAGCCACATGAGATCTTTGATTTCCTCGATCAATATGTCATCGGACAAGACCGTGCTAAGAAATCACTATCAGTTGCCGTGTACAACCACTACAAGCGGGTTCAAGGTGGCCATCGCGAAGATTCAGTTGAGTTAGCAAAATCAAATATCTTATTGCTCGGTCCAACCGGCTGTGGCAAAACTCTTATGGCTCAGACATTGGCGCGCATGCTTAACGTTCCATTTGCAATCGCCGATGCAACTGCACTGACCGAAGCTGGATATGTTGGCGAAGATGTTGAGAATATTTTGCTCAAACTTCTTCAAGCCGCAGATTACGATGTTAAGAAAGCTGAAACAGGAATCATCTATATCGATGAGATCGACAAGGTTGCTCGCAAATCTGAGAACCCATCCATTACGCGCGATGTTTCAGGTGAAGGTGTTCAGCAGGCATTATTAAAGATTCTAGAAGGAACGGTTGCATCAGTTCCACCACAAGGCGGGCGCAAGCACCCACACCAAGAGTTCATCCAAATCGATACGACTAATGTTTTATTTATCGTCGGTGGGGCATTTGCTGGCCTTGAAAAGATTATCGAATCCCGCAGCGGCAAAGCAGGAGTTGGCTTTAATGCAACGTTGCAGGATGCAGCTCAAAAGAATCGTCGCGATATCTTTGCCGATGTGATGCCTGAAGATTTATTGAAGTTTGGCATGATTCCAGAGTTCATTGGACGCCTTCCAGTTCTGACCAGTGTTGAGAACTTAGATAAGACGGCGTTAATGCAGATCCTCACCGAGCCTAAGAACGCTCTGGTTAAGCAGTACCAGCGTCTTTTTGATTTAGATAATGTAGAACTCGAATTTTCGCCAGATGCCCTTGATGCCATTGCAGATTTGGCTTTAATTCGCGGAACAGGCGCCCGTGGTCTGCGCGCGATTATGGAGTCAGTACTTCTAGCTGTGATGTATGACGTGCCGAGCCGTAGCGATATTGCAAAGGTCTTGGTTACTAAAGACTGCATCGAAACGGGTGCACAACCTGAGTTCATCCTTCATACAGGCGATATTCCAAAGCGTTCTCGAGGTCAAAAGGGTCAAGAGGAGAAGAGCGCATAATCTAGACTGCTCTGTATGTCCCGCGAACTAGCTTCTAGCTTTTCACCAGCAGATATCGAAGCTGCCCTGTATGAAAAATGGGTCGCGGCTGGATATTTTAAAGCTACTTCAACATCTACAAAGCCTGCATTCACAATTGTTATTCCACCTCCTAACGTGACGGGCTCACTACACATTGGACACGCCTTAGATCACACGTTGCAAGACACACTTACGCGCATGAAGCGCATGAAGGGCTTCGAAGCACTCTGGTTACCTGGCATGGATCACGCGGGTATTGCAACTCAGAACGTTGTTGAAAAACAGTTAGCGACAGAAGGTGTAACGCGTCATGATTTAGGTCGTGAAGATTTTGTTAAGAAAGTCTGGGAGTGGAAGGCCGAATCAGGCGGTGTGATTTTAGATCAGATGCGCCGCTTAGGTGATAGCGTCGATTGGTCGCGCGAGGCGTTCACAATGGATGCCGGTCTTTCAACTGCGGTACTTACAATATTTAAGAAGCTTTATGACCAGGGACTAATCTATCGCGCAGAGCGAATCATTAACTGGTGCCCACGTTGTCTTACAGCCCTGTCAGATATTGAAGTTGAGCACCAAGATGATGCAGGTGAGTTTGTTCAGGTTCGTTATGGCGAAGGCGACATTCAGATTACCGTTGCTACAACGCGAGCTGAAACAATGCTGGGTGATGGAGCAGTTGCAGTGCACCCAGATGATGTGCGCTATAAGGATTTAATTGGCAAACAAGTTCTTTTGCCGCTTGCTAATCGCTATATACCAATCATTGCCGATGAGTTAGTCGAGATGGATTTTGGTACTGGTGCTGTAAAAGTGACGGCGGCTCACGATCCCAATGACTTTGAAATGGCAATGCGCCACAACGTTGCATTCGTTGTCATCATGAATGAACACGGCGTTATGGATGGCTCTGGCACTCGCTTTGATGGCATGGATCGCTTCGAGGCACGCAAGGCCGTTGTTGAAGCACTTCGCGCCGAAGGTCGCATCGTGGATGAAAAGCGTCCATATATTCACGCCGTTGGTCATTGTTCTCGTTGCGAGACAACTATTGAGCCACGTTTATCAAAGCAGTGGTTCGTAAAAGTCGGACCCCTTGCAAAGGCTGCTGGAGATGCTGTGCGCGACGGTCGCGTAAAGATCGAACCAGATGAGTTAGCACCGCGATATTTTGACTGGATCGACAACATGCATGACTGGTGCATTTCGCGTCAGTTGTGGTGGGGACATCGCATTCCAGTTTGGTATGGCCCTAACAATGAAGTTGTAGTTGTGGGTCCAGGTGAAGTCGCACCAGCTGGCTACACACAAGATCCAGATGTTTTAGATACATGGTTCTCATCTGCGTTGTGGCCATTTTCAACTCTGGGTTGGCCAACACAATCCGATGATTTAAAGAAGTTCTATCCAACATCTGTCTTAGTTACAGGCTATGACATCTTGTTCTTCTGGGTTGCGCGCATGATGATGTTTGGTTTATTTGCAATGGAAGGCGTCCAGCCTTTTCACACAATCGCCCTTCATGGTTTGGTGCGCGATCAGTTCGGCAAAAAGATGTCGAAATCTAAGGGCAATACCGTTGACCCAATAGAGTTTATGGATAAGTACGGGGCCGATGCCCTGCGCTTTACGCTGGCACGTGGAGCTAATCCTGGTAAAGATCAAGCCCTAGCCGAAGACTGGATCGGTGGCTCACGCAACTTTGCGACAAAGCTCTGGAATGCAACGCGCTTTGCAATGATGAATGGTGCAACCGTTGAGGGTGCTCTCCCTGATCTCTCTTCATTGAATGCCATAGATAAATGGATCTTGAACCGCTTATCGGAAACTATTTCAGAGGTCGATTCACTTCTTGAGCAGTACGAGTTCGCGCGTGCCTGTGAGCTCATGTACCACTTTGCTTGGGATGACTTATGCGACTGGTATTTAGAGCTCTCCAAGGAGAGTTTTGCATCGGGAGATTGCGCCGACACCAAGCGGGTTTTGGGCTTTGTATTAGATCAACTCTTTCGCTTAATGCATCCGATCATGCCTTTTATCACTGAAACTATGTGGACTGCGCTAACTGGGGGAGAGTCTCTAGTCATTGCCCAATGGCCAGTTGCACATCCAGATCACATCGATAAGAGGGCAGAAAAACTAATTATCGAGCTTCAAGAGATTATTACCGATGTGCGCAGATTCCGTAACGATCAAGGCATCAAAACATCACAGAAGATTCCTGCCCGTTTTATAGCACCTGCCCATATTAATGAATATGCAGGTGCAATGGCCTTTGTTTTGCGCCTAGAGCTAGGGGAGATAACACCGAGTGCGCACTGCGAAATTGGTGCAGTAAAAGTTGAGTTTGATTTAACTGGTTCAATCGATGTTGGCGCCGAACGCGCACGTCTTGAAAAGGATTTAGCCACCGCGCAGAAAGATAAGCAAACAGCCGAAGTTAAGCTAAATAATCAAGGCTTCATGGCAAAGGCACCAGATTCAGTAGTCGTTGAAATCCGTGAGCGTTTAGAAAAGACAACTGCCGATATGCAACGTATTACTGCGCAGTTATCACAGCTTCCAAGCCCATGATTATCTCTCCCGATGATCAAGAGCGTGTAGATGCCATTGAACAGGCCTTACTTGCTCGCTGGCCAGAAACTCGAATTGCACCAACAACTGAGCGCATTGCAGCCCTTGTCGATATTTTAGGTTCGCCTCAATTAACCTATCCAACGATTCATGTCGGTGGTACTAACGGTAAAACCACAACTTCGCGAATGATTGACTCACTTTTATTTGCACATGGCCTTCGTACTGGCCGTTTTACCAGTCCTCATCTTGAGACATACCGTGAGCGCATCGCAATTAATGGAGAGCCTATTGATCCAAAGGATTTAATCTTTGCTTACAATGACATCGCAGCATATTTAGATTTAATCGACACCAAGTTCAGCGATCCCATATCTTTCTTTGAGGCCGTTACAGCACTTGGTTTTGTCGCATTTGCCGAGCACCCCGTAGATGTAGCTGTGATTGAAGTTGGCATGGGCGGGGAATGGGATGCAACAAATGTTGTCGATGCCGATGTATCAGTCCTAATGCCAATCGGCTTTGATCATATGGAGTACTTAGGTCACACACTCCATGAGATTGCGGCAACAAAGGCGGGCATCATTAAAGAGGGCGGATTCATCGTGTTGGCCCAGCAAGAGCCAGAGGCGGCAAAAGAGTTAATTCGCAAGGCCGCCGAAGTCGGCGCCGATGTTGTGCGCGAAGGTATCGAATACAGCGTTGCATCACGGGCAGTTGCAGTTGGGGGACAGTTGATCACTATCACTGGTCTGCACGATACATATGACGATATTTTCCTGCCATTACACGGCAAGCACCAGGCCGCTAACGCTGCAAGTGCGCTCGTGGCCGTCGAGGCTTTCTTTGGTGATCAACCATTAGATATCGAAGCAGTACGGGCCGGTTTTGCCGCCGTTACTTCACCTGGGCGCTGTGAGGTTGTACACCGCGACCCTACGATAATTTTAGATGCCGCCCATAATCCTCATGGCGCTAAGGCGCTGGCTGAGACATTAAGCAATGAGTTTAACTTCGATGAGATCATCGCAGTTGCAGGCGTATTTGGGGATAAAGATGCCACTGGAATCTTGCAAGAGCTCGAGCAAATCGTCGACCATGTCATCGTTACTCAAAGCTCATCGACGCGCGCAATGAGTTCAGGGGAGTTAGAAAAGATTGCATCTACAGTCTTTGGCCATGATCGGGTATTTGAAGTCAGTAATTTAGAAGCCGCCATTGATCGCGCAGTAAGCGATGCAACTCGGCCTTTAAGTGAGGATACAATTGGCATTATCATGACTGGTTCTGTCGTGACTGTGGGCGAGGCGCGAAGCTATCTACGAAAGAAGTTCATACAATGAGAGCTCTTGGTGCATCAGTACTAGTCATGGAGTCTTTGACTTTAGGTTTTGCAATTCTGCTGGCGATTAAAGATCAGTCAACGGCTGGAGTTATTTACGGCTCGATTATCGCGCTACTTTTATTCTTAACGGCCGGACTTCTCAAGCGACGTTCAGGTTTCTATATCGGCTCGGTGCTGCAGATTTTCATGATCGCCTTTGGCTTTTTCGTCCCATCCTTTTTCATCATGGGGGTGATTTTCATCGGGCTATGGGCAGCGGCCATTATCGTGGGGCGAAAGGGCGAGGCCGCTCGCGCAGCCCATCTGGCTTCCCAAGCGCAAAAGGGCTAATACACTAGGCGAGTGAGCACAGAGAAAACACTGATCCTTGTAAAGCCAGATGGC
>CANJTH010000038.1:0-10699 GCA_947477185.1 Actinomycetota bacterium | reverse complement strand
ATGTAAAAATCATTGCTAATCTTTTCAAGATGACTGAAGAATTCTTACACCACACAATCTCAAATCGGTCTGCGCCACACACACCTAATTAATTAATGAGATATTTTTACCCTGGTGGGTTTAGATCTCCACACCAATAAACTTAGTCTGCAAGAACTCGTGAATTCCATCAAAGCCACCTTCACGGCCTAATCCTGATTGCTTAACGCCACCAAATGGCGCCGCTGGATCAGAGATCACACCCTTGTTGATGGCAACCATTCCCGACTCCATCGCCTCTGCTGTGCGCAATGCACGGGTTAAGTTTGAAGAGAATACATAACTGATAAGACCGAACTCTGTGTCGTTTGCCCAAGCAATACCTTCGGCGTCAGTATCAAAGATAATGATTGGGGCAACAGGGCCAAAGATTTCATGGCCCAAGATTGGATTATCTTTTTCAACGGTTAAAACTGTGGCCGGATAAAAGGCGCCAACACCATCGGGCTTAACTCCACCGATTTTTACTTGTGCGCCGGCTGCAATGGACTCGTCAACTAAATCTGCGATCTTATTGCGCTCTTTCATGGAGACATAGGCACCCAGTGTCGTTGACGGATCTGTTCCACGACCCATTACATATGAACTCATGGACTTAGTCATCTCTGAGATGAACTTTTCTGCGATTCCACGTTGGACAAAGATTCGATTTGCCGATGTGCAGGCGGCGCCACCATTGCGCATCTTTGCAAGTGATAACTGAGGAATAGTTACGGCCAAATCAGCATCATCATGAACGATAACTTGGGCATTGCCACCGAGCTCCATTGAGCAGCGAATAACCTTGTCGGCCGCCTCTTTAAGTAGAACTCGTCCCACTTCAGTTGATCCAGTAAATGAAAGATTCTTAACACGAGCATCGTGCAGCATCTTTGAGATTGCTGGACCTGTTTTTTCTGGGAGTACTAAATTCAGAACTCCCTTTGGCAGACCTGCGCGCTCCATAATGTCGACGACATACATGGCAGTTAGTGGAGTTTCAGTTGCTGGCTTTAAAATCATTGTGCAGCCTGCAGCAACTGCTGGTCCAATTTTGCGAGTGGCCATTCCTGCTGGAAAATTCCAGGGAGTAATAAGAATTGATAAACCGATTGGTTGATGTGTTACCAAGATGCGCTTATCCCCTGAAGGGGATTTGCGGAAATCACCTGGAGTGCGCACAGCTTCTTCGGCAAACCAACGGAAAAACTCTGCAGCGTAGGCAGCTTCTCCGCGAGCATCTGGCATTGCTTTTCCATTTTCACGCGAGATTAACGTTGCAATCGCTTCGATCTCACTTGTCATAATTTCAAAGGCTTTACGCAATATCTCTGATCTAAATCGTGGCGCAGTCTTTGCCCACTCAGCGGCGGCGGCATCGGCTGCAGCGATGGCGGCATCACACTGGGCATCAGATGCCATTGAGACTTCGGCGATTACCGAACCATCACTTGGATCATGGACGGCGACCTTGCTAGCACCCTCAACCCATTGGCCATCAATATATAACTGTGTACGCATAGGGCGAGCATACGCTCTGCCTGCAAGAAGTTGAAGCCAGTGCGCTCTACGATAGAGGCATTACAATTATCTTGCATTAAATGCATTTAATTAAGGAGTGCTTGTGCCCAAGTCGTGGACCGATGATGCGCCCACACCAGCCGTACTCCAGGACCATGCGCATGTGAAGGATTCTTTTGCGTACACCGTTAAACGCCGGATTTTAGGCAATCCATTAAATAGACACTCCTTAGGCCATCAACGTTTGAAGAAGCGATTTGGACTCGGAATTCTTGCCTCAGACTGCATCTCTTCATCTGCATATGGATCTGAACAGATTCTTATCGCACTGCTGCCTGCCTTTGGTTTAGCTGCATTTGCAATATTAATGCCAATGACTGCAGTGATATTAGTGATCTTGACGATTATTACTCTCTCTTATCGCAACGTTATTAATGTGTATACAAAAACCGGTGGGGCGTACATTGTTTCACGCGATAACTTTGGCCCTGTCGTTGCACAGATAGCGGCAGTTGCACTCATGCTCGATTACATCGTGACCGTTGCTATTCAATCCGCCGCTGGTGTGGCAGCGATTATTTCTACTTTCCCATCGCTGGATCCATGGAAAATCCCAATGATTTTGTTGGTGATTGGATTCTTGACCTATGGAAATCTTCGTGGTGTTAAAGAGGCGGGAAAGGTTTTTGCCTTACCAACGTACTTATTTATTGGTTGTATGTTCATTATCTTCGCTATCGGTTTGTATCGCCATTTCACTGGAACCCTGGAAGTACTTGCAACAAATAATCCGGGTGCTATAGAGGTCGGCGAGAGTCAGGGGCTTCTCACTTTTGCAGCCATATTCATTTTGCTGCGCGCCTTTGCCAATGGTGGCTCATCCCTAACTGGTCTTGAAGCCATCTCAGATGGAGTTGCGCTATTTGAGCAACCTGAACATGTCAATGCCCGTCGTACTTTAGTTATGATGAGCGCTCTGCTTGGAACGCTGGTTCTTGGTGTTTCATGGTTTGCTCACAAAATCTACGCTATGCCTTACGAATCGGGCACGCCGACCGTTATTTCACAGATTGCTAAAGCAATCGTCGGAGACAGCGGTTTTGGGCAGGTGATGTTCGTAATGGTTCAGCTTTCAACAATGTTAATTTTGTTTGCTGGAGCCAATACAACATATAGCGCCTTCCCACTCCTATGTAATTTCGTGGCATCTGATGGCTATTTGCCGCGACAATTAACAAAGCGTGGACACCGTCTTGCTTTCTCTAATGGAATTCTACTTCTGGCTGGTGGCGGTATCTTCTTAGTTCTTATTACTGGGGGCTCGGTAGAGCATCTTGTAGCTTTCTATGCACTAGGTGTGTTTACAGGTTTTTGTTTAGCTGGGTTTGGAATGACCCGACATGCTTTGCGAAATAGAACAGGCGCCTGGCGAGCTAAGGTCTTTATTAATGCACTCGCCGGATCAATCTCTCTCCTAGTTGTTATTATATTTTCGGTCGTTAAATTCACTGAGGGTGCTTGGTTAGTACTGGTTACGGCGCCGATTTTGGTTATGACATTCCTGCGATTGCGTAGTCAATATACGAGAGAGCAAGAAACACTTTCGGTAAAGCGCGAACATGAACGAGCTACATCAATCTCTAGACATGATGTCGCCGTGCTTGTCGATAGCGTGGATATCGCAACCGTTGGCGCCATTCGATATGCGCGCAGCCTTAATCCTCGACATTTAACGGCAGTCCACTTTGTTATCGATGATCGTCGTGCCGAGGATATTCAAAAGGCATGGGCTGCATCTGATGCCCTCGATGATGTCACACTCGAGCTTATTGACTGTCCAGATCGGCGCTTGGCTAATGCCGCCCTTGATTATGCAATCCGTACCACTGAAAAACCTGATGTTGAGTTAACGCTTCTCCTTCCTCGGCGCTCCTATTCAGGCTTCTTGGGACGTTTACTCCATGATCAAACGGCTGAAGAAATCGCAGCCCCTATTTCTCAGCTCTCCAGAGTTGTAGCAACGATTGTTCCTTTCGATGTTGATCGCATTACCTCAACATCCAAACCCGAGGCCTACCACTTGCGTGAAGTAAAACCAGTGGCTCCAGTTCACACGCCAAAACCCTCTACACCTACAAGTGTCGAGCCAGTTAGTCATTACACCGAAGACATCACATCTATCGGTGCAATCCAGTGGCGCAAACGGGCACGGGTACAGGGTCGCGTAACATCTATTAAGACCGCGCCCCGTGGCGCAGCTCCTACATTGCAGGTTGAAATTTGGGATGAAAGTGGTGGTGTCTCACTTCAGTTCTTAGGCCGACGCGAAATCGCTGGCCTTGAAGTTGGATCACAAATGCGTGCTGAGGGAATGGTCGGTGAAGAAGAGGGATCGATGATCATTCTTAATCCCTCTTACGAACTCCTTGTATAAACTCTTTTAACATCGCTGAGCACTCATCTGCTAAAACACCAGACTTGACTTCAACTTTGTAGAGTGAGCGTGGGTCGCGCAGAAGATCCCAAACCGAGCCAACGGCGCCGGCTTTCTCATCCCATGCTCCAAAAATAACCGTTGAAATACGTGACTGCGCAATTGCACCGGCACACATGGCACAGGGCTCAAGTGTGACGATAATTGTGTGATCTTCTAAGCGCCATTGACTAGATTTTTCACAGGCTCTTCGAATCGCAACAATTTCGGCGTGAGCAGTTGGATCATTGTGTAGCTCGCGTTCGTTATGCCCGGTAGAAACTATTTCACCCTGCTTATTTATTATTACTGCACCAACTGGAACATCGCCACTCGCAAGGGCTCCGTGCGCAACAGCTAAAGCTGCGCGCATTAACTCTTCATCCTTCACAGTTGTAAGAGCTCTGCAAACTGATCGCCAAAGCCAAGTCGATTAGCTATCGCTTCTAACTGTTCATCGGGGAAAAGCTCTGAATCATCGCAGAGCGCCGATATCTCCATTCCATTCATGCCCAGGTCAGACAAAATCTCAATGTGTCCAATCGGATTTGCATCATCCTCATCTTCTGGCATTGGTAAATCTGCAATCTCTAACAACTCTTCGGCTACTGGATAATCCAAGGCACAGGTTGCATCGCTTAAAAAAAGAGAGATGTGAGAACCGAGAACGCGGATCAGAATAAAAAACTCTTCATCGATAGATATCAGAGCAATCGCCCCACCATTTGTCTGTTGTGATTTAAGGCTTGTAATTATCTGTGAGATATCAGTTGGATCTGGGAGTATCCCTAACGTCCACCGACCATCTTCATGCCAGGCGGCAACTGCAATATCCAACTCATTTGTGACGCCGCTTACTTTTAAAATCGGTTGAGCTACATCATCGAGGGCATCGAACTCTTCGATCTCGTCCTCGAGCTCTTCATCGAATTCAGGCATGCGCTCATAGTTCCACTCATTGGAAGGGAATGAAAGCCCTGTAAGGTAAGGGCTATGAAAGTACACGTTGCCGATCACCCTCTCATCGCACACAAACTCACGGTTTTGCGCGACGAAGGTACTGATTCGCCAACTTTTCGCCGCCTCGTTGAAGAGTTAGTCACACTTCTTGCCTACGAAGCAACGCGCGATGTTCGTACGCATTCGGTCTCAATAACAACGCCGGTCACTAAGACCACAGGATTAAAGATGGCCGAACCACGGCCAGTTGTTGTACCTATCTTGCGTGCAGGCCTTGGGATGCTCGAAGGTATGAGTAAGTTAGTGCCAACTGCTGAAGTTGGCTTTCTTGGCATGGTGCGAGATGAAAAAACTCTTCAAGCAAGTACATACGCCAATCGATTGCCTGATGATTTATCGGGGCGTCAAGTCTTCGTTCTAGATCCTATGCTTGCAACTGGCGGCACTTTAATCGCCGCTTTTCATTACTTAATAGATTTAGGCGCAAACGACATAACCGCAATCTGCATCTTGTCAGCACCTGAAGGTATCGCTGCAGTTGAGAAAGAGTTTGCCTCCAGTGCCGTTCCAATCACAATAGTCACTGGCGCCCTCGATGAAAAACTTAATGAACATGGTTACATCGTCCCAGGCTTGGGCGATGCCGGCGACAGATTATATGGAGTTGTATAAATGGCATCGACATCACCTGGATATGGAATCACAATTCGAATTGAAGGTCCACCAGCATCACAACCAGTAGCACTTGCTACCACCATAATCGCTGCAGCCGGTGCCACAATTACAGCGCTCGATGTCGTTGAATCACTCCCAGAAAAAGTCGTCATCGATATAACTTGTGACACAATCGATTCTGCTCATGCCGATGAGATCACTATCGCTCTTACTAAAAACTCAGAGCTAACCGTTCGTAAAGTCAGTGATCGCACATTCTTATTACACCTTGGTGGAAAAATTGAGGTCACCTCAAAAGTTCCGCTAAAAACCCGTGATGATCTCTCTCGCGCCTACACTCCTGGCGTTGCACGTATCTGCCAAGCTATCGTTGATGATCCCTCAGATGCTCGGCGCCTTACTATCAAGCGCAACACCGTCGCCGTTGTAACCGACGGATCAGCGGTTTTAGGCCTTGGAAACATTGGCCCTGCTGCAGCCCTTCCTGTGATGGAGGGTAAGGCCGCACTCTTTAAGCGCTTTGCCGACGTTGATGCTTGGCCTGTGTGCCTTGATACCCAAGATGTCGATGAGATCGTGCGCACTGTTCAGCTAATTGCACCTGTTTATGGTGGTATTAATTTAGAGGACATCTCGGCTCCTCGTTGCTTTGAAGTTGAACGCCGTCTGCGAGAACTATTAGATATCCCAGTCTTTCATGATGATCAGCACGGCACTGCAATTGTTGTTTTGGCAGCACTTCGTAATGCTCTTAAGCTCGTTCAGAAAGATCTCAGCGAAATAAAGATTGTTCTTATCGGAGTCGGAGCGGCAGGAAATGCAATTGCACGCCTGTTAGTTCTAAGTGGGGCAAAAAATATTATTGGGTTTAACCACAGTGGTGTGATTACTAGGGATATGAAATCTCAAGATCCTATGCAGCAGTGGTTTATTGATACTAGTAACCCAGATAATTTCACAGGAGATATTGCGGGAGCGATGAAGGGTGCCGATGTATTTATTGGAGTAAGTGCACCCAATGTCATTACTGAAGCCGACGCGGCATCGATGGCCGCTGGTTCGATTATCTTCGCCCTTGCAAATCCAGACCCAGAGATTGATCCTGTGATCGCACGTAAATATGCAACGGTGGTTGCGACAGGACGTAGTGATCAACCAAATCAAATCAACAACGTCTTAGCCTTTCCTGGAATTTTCCGAGGACTTCTAGATGCCAACGCCAATAAAATTACCGACGAGTTATTAGTTGCCGCAGCTGAAGCAATCGCTGGCTGTGTTTCTCCCGATCAACTTAATGCATCATTTATTGTGCCCAGTGTGTTTGACCCAAATGTCACTAAGGCAGTTGCGGCGGCGGTAAAGAAGTCTGTGTGATCGAACTCGCAGCATCCTTTGATGCTCAACTTTCTACTCTTGCTCCGTACCTCATCTATTTAATCGTTGGAGTCATTATTTTCTTCGAAACCGGTGTTTTATTTGCATTTTTTCTACCCGGTGACTCAATCCTCTTTAGTGCCGGTCTTGTCGCAGCCGCTAATGGCAATGTAAATATTCTTGTTCTCGTAACAGTTATCTTCATTGCCGCGTTTTTTGGTGATCAAATTGGTTTTGTTTTAGGGCGCTTAGTTGGGCGCCCCTATTTGGAGCGCCATATTTCACCCCGTATGCGCAGCATGATTGCGCGATCAGAGCGCTTTTACGAGCAGACTGGGTGGTGGGCCGTCGTAGCCGCCCGCTTCTTCCCTTGGATTCGCACCTTTGTCCCACCCATCGCCGGTGCATCCAAGATGAACTACTACAAGTTCTTAAGCGCTAATGCCTTAGGTGCCCTCTTATGGGGAGTTGGAATAACTCTTGCTGGTTATTACGCAGCCACGATTCCAATGGTAAAAACTTGGTCATATGCAATTGCAGCCTTCTTTATTTGTGCCTCACTGGTTTCAGCCCTCGTGAACTACTTACGCCACCGGCGATAACACCAGCAATCATCACGCCAGAGAGTGCGGCGAGGAGATCTAAGCGCATTACGTATGGGTGCCGTTGAACTCTCGTTTGTCAGCAATCCAATCCATTAATGCAAACAAAACACCTGAGGCAACAAAAGTTAGGTGGATGACAATGCGCCACTTTGTTCCTCCACCTACATGGTCCTGGCCAGCTAACTCAATAAAATCTTTTAAGAGTTCGATTACTGAAATTGCTACAAGCGAACCAATTAATTTGATTTTAAGGCCACTGAAATCAATTGTCCCCATCCAGTGTGGGCGATCCTTTGACTCTGTTGCGACATCAATTCGGGATACAAAGTTTTCATATCCCGCAAAAATGACCATTAGAATTAAGTTCGCTAAGAGGGTTAAATCCAGCAAGGCCAATAAATCCAGCGTAAAACTCTGCGGAGTGGCCTCCCCAATTTTCTGTGCCAAATGATAGAACTCAATCAAAAATCGGAAGGTGAGCAGAACTAAAGCCCCAACTAACCCCAAATAAAGCGGGGCGAGAAGAAAACGGGAGCGAAAGAGAACAACTTCGACGCTATGGGATATTCGACTCATGCCAGAATTTTAACTTAACTATCGAGAGAATGGGTAACTTGAAGCCATTCTTCCTCAAGTTTATTTTTCTCTGACTCTATTTCAGCTAACTCTGTATCGATTGTCACTAACCGATCAGGTTCAAAGGCGGCAGCCTCTTGTTCGGCCTGTAGTTGAGTGATCCGTAAATCGGCCTTCTCCATCTGTCTCTCCAGGCGAACTTTATCTTTCTTTAACTGGCGCTCTTCGGCGGCGCTAGAGCTCTTTCTCTCTTTCTGTGCAGTAACTGGCGTAGACATCGCTTCGTAGCGAAGCTCTAAATACTCATCTACTCCCCGTGGTAAATCACGCACAGCACTATCGCCTAATAAACCAACAAAGCGATCGCAGACTCGCTCAAGAAAATATCTATCGTGCGAGATAACTATCAGAGTCCCGCCATAGCTATCTAATAAATCCTCTAACTCGGTCAGAGTTTCAATATCGAAATCATTTGTAGGCTCATCTAGTAGTAAGACGTTAGGACTATCCATCAACAAACGGGTTAGCTGCAGCCGTCGTTTTTCACCACCCGATAAGTCCCCTACTGGAGTCCATTGGGATTCACGGTCAAATCCAAGTCGCTCGCATAGTTGGGAGGCCGATAGTTCACGCCCACCCCCTAGTTCAACTCGGTTGGCAATCTTTTCAACGGCCTCAAGTACGCGCCACGTTGGATCTAACTCATCTAGATGTTGGGTTAAAAAAGCTGGTTTAACAGTAATACCTGTGACTAACTTGCCAGAGCTTGGTTGAAGCTCACCGACGAGAGTGCGCATTAGTGTTGTTTTTCCTGCGCCATTTATTCCAACTATACCGATGCGATCTCCTGGGCCAATGTTCCAATAGAGATCGTTGATTAATTCATTATCACCAAGCTTGACTTGGACATGGTGTGCCTCGTAAACGGTTTTACCTAAACGGTTGAGTGCAAATTTAAGGAGTTCACCTTGGTTGCGTGGTTCGGGCTCGCCAGCGATTAAAACATTTGCGGCATCGACTCGAAACTTAGGCTTTGTTGTGCGCGCAGGTGCTCCCCGGCGCAACCATGCTAACTCTTTTCGAACTAGAGCATTGCGGCGGGCATCCATTACCGAGCTCTGGCGAGCGCGTTCGGCCTTAGCTAAGACAAATGCGCTATAGCCCCCTTCATACTCCTCAACTCTTCCATCGACGACCTCCCATGTTTTATCCGTAACGGCATCTAAGAACCAGCGATCGTGAGTCACAACCGTTACAGCTAAGCCTTTGCGAGCGTTTATATAGCTTGCAAGCCAAGCCACACCTTCAACATCTAAGTGATTAGTTGGCTCATCAAGTAAAATTAAATCAAGTTCGTTAATTAAAAGCTTTGCTAAGCCAACACGTCGGCGTTCACCACCAGATAGTTGGCCAAACTTTCGGTCAAAAATATGATCATCAAAGCTTCCAAATAGACCAG
This sequence comes from Actinomycetota bacterium, assembly GCA_947477185.1. Classification (GTDB taxonomy): domain Bacteria; phylum Actinomycetota; class Actinomycetes; order Nanopelagicales; family Nanopelagicaceae; genus Planktophila. The sequence continues at coordinate 1,038 of CANJTH010000038.1, read as the reverse complement.
TGAATACTTCACGGATATTTGGCTCACTTGCCCACTCGTGTTTTGCCGTATCTCCCAAGACCACTTCGCCGACAGTGCTTTCAGGGTTTTCAAAATCCACCTGAGATAAAATTCCAATGCGAGCAGAGTTAGATTTTGTTACGCGCCCCAAGTCTGGCGATTCAGTACCTGCAATAACCTTCATTAACGTGCTCTTGCCAGATCCATTTCGGCCAACAATTCCGATTCGGTCACCTTCAGATACACCGAGTGAGACCCCTATTAATAGCTCTTTAATATCAAAGGCCTTTGAGACCTCTTCGATATTTACTACGTTGCGCGCCATGATGGGAGAGCGTACCTTTCATCCATGAACGTTACTGACCGCGAGTACGCGCTAGAGCTCGATAGAAATGATCCACTAGCCCATTTTAAAGCAGAGTTTGTGGTCTCAGATCCGCAGATGTGTTATTTAGATGGAAATTCACTTGGCCGTATGCCCATTGCCACAGTTGCATCAATTAATAACTTTCTAACGCATGAGTGGGGAGATGAACTCGTATCTGGTTGGGGGCATTGGGTTGATGAAGCCCAACCAACCGGTGATTTATTAGGTGCCTCGGCTTTAGGTGCAGGACCGGGACAGGTGCTTATCTGTGATACGACATCAGTTAATTTCTATCAACTCTGTCTTGCCGCAATTCACGCTAGACCAGGGCGAAAGACGATTATTACCGATGCCGCGAACTTTCCTACCGATCGATATATTCTCGATGGAATTGCAAAGCAGTTTGATTTAAATCTTGTCCTCATTGATAACGAGAACCCTAATGTTGCCACCCATGAGCGAATCACTACAGATGTTTTAGCTCCGTATCTAAACGATGATGTTGCATTAGTGACACTAGAGGTTATCCAATACCGCTCAGGTGCACGCAACGACATAAAATCTATTACAGATCAAGTACGTGCAATTGGTGCTTTAGTCGTTTGGGATGCAAGCCATGCCATCGGATCTATCGAAATGAATTTAGATGCCAGTGGGGCTGATCTCTGTGT
>CANJTH010000037.1:0-10764 GCA_947477185.1 Actinomycetota bacterium | reverse complement strand
GATCTCGCCCTTGAATCGCGCTTACTTGAATTAGATAGAGCGATTAATGAATGGGTTTCAATCTGGAACCCAGATGTTATTGCAGTAGAGCGCGTATTTGCTCAACACAATGTTCGCACCGTTATGGGTACGGGACAGGCTGCAGGTATCGCACTGCTTATTGCAGCAAAATCGGGAATTCCAGTCATGATGCATACACCGAGTGAGGTGAAGGCGGCGGTAACGGGATCGGGTCGAGCTAATAAAGCACAAGTTGCGGCGATGGTTGCCAAACTTCTTAACTTGAGCGAGATTCCCAAGCCCGTTGATGCCACCGATGCCTTGGCACTTGCTATCTGTCATATCTGGAGAGGCGGGGCTAATGCAAAGATCGCAACGGCTCTTGCCGCCGAGAAATCTCGACTACGTAAGCTGCGTGGATAAATGATCTCCACCATCAATGGCACCGTCAGATCTATCCATAGCGATCGATTAATTATTGAAGTCGGGGGAGTTGGATTAAGCATCTCAGTAAATGCCGCCACTAGTGCCGGAGTAACAATGGGATCACAAGTGCAGCTATTTACCTCTCTCGTTGTGCGTGAAGACTCACTCACACTATTTGGATTTTTAAGTGATGAGGCCCGTTCACTATTTGAATTAGTGCAGACAGTTTCAGGAATTGGTCCAAAGGTTGCACTGTCAATTCTTGGCGCACTTACTCCTGAGGATTTAACCCGTGCCATTGCAACACAGGACGTAGCCTCGATTGAGCGCGTACCAGGAATTGGTCGCAAAGGCGCACAGCGCATGATTTTGGAGCTACAAGGAAAGTTAAATGATCTATCCACCGGGGCAACCTACAGCGGACATGTTGCACAGTGGCGTGAGAATCTAACTGGCGCACTAGTTTCTCTCGGTTTCTCTCCCAAAGACTCCGATAGCGCTATCTCTGCAGTGCTTTCAGGCTTAGCGGCCAATGGTCAAGATCCATCCACGATGGCCTTGGGCGATCTATTAAAGGCGGCCTTAGCAAATGGAAAGAGCAGACGTGGCTGAGGATCGCTTAGTTGGTTCCAATATTAAGGGCGAAGAGTCAGCCCTTGAACATGCTCTTCGTCCAACAACGTTAAAGGAGTTTATTGGCCAACATCGCGTGCGCGAACAGATCGATGTTTTACTTACGGCGGCGCGAGGGCGAAAAACACCGGCCGACCATATTTTACTATCTGGTCCACCAGGACTTGGAAAAACAACTCTGGCCTTAATTTTAGCCAGTGAGATGTCGGCGCCGATTCGGATTTCAAGTGGTCCTGCAATCACTCACGCAGGTGATTTAGCTGCAATTCTCTCATCTTTGGTTGAAGGCGAGATTTTATTTCTCGATGAGATTCACCGACTACCAAGACCTGCCGAAGAGCTTTTGTATTTAGCGATGGAGGATTTCCGAGTCGATGTTGTAGTCGGTAAAGGTCCAGGTGCCACTGCGATTCCACTGCAGCTCCCACATTTCACTCTTGTGGGGGCAACAACTCGGAGTGGATTATTGACTAGTCCGTTGCGTGATCGATTTGGTTTTACTGCCCATTTGGATTTCTATAGCGATGAAGAACTCGCACAAGTGATTACCCGAAGTGCAGCTTTGCTTGAGATAAAGATTGCCCCCGATGCAATCACTGAAATCTCTGGGCGCTCTCGTGGTACACCGCGCATTGCCAATCGATTATTGCGCCGAGTGCGAGACTACGGACAGGTCAAGGGCAGCGCTCTTATTTCGCTAGTTGATACCCAAGCGGCCCTTAAAATATATGAAGTTGATGCTCTGGGCTTAGATCGATTAGATCGCGCGGTTTTAACCGCCCTTATTGAGCGCTTTAACGGTGGTCCGGTGGGTCTTTCAACTCTAGCGATCGCAGTTGGTGAAGAGAGTGAGACCGTTGAATCAGTGGCCGAGCCCTTTCTAGTGCGCAATGGTTTCATGGCCAGAACTGCAAGGGGAAGGGTTGCTACTGCGATGGGATATGCCCATATTGGACGAATACCTCCGCCTCAACTGGCATCCCTTTTCGACACACCTGCAATTGATGCCTAGACTCTGCCTCTATGTCTACAACAACTAAAGCTGTAAAGACGGCTAGCCGTCCCGGACGCTCATTGGCTCTCTTAGCCCTGGCACTCGTCGTCTTGATTGCACTTGCCTTTCTTCAAAGTGCAACGGCCGTTCGTCTTGGGCTAGATCTTCGAGGTGGAACCTCCGTGACCCTGCAACCGCGTATTGCGCCGGGGGAGAGTGGAAAGGTAACGAATGAGGCGATCGACCAAGCCGTGTCAATTATTCGTCAACGTGTTAACTCTTTAGGTGTTGCTGAATCCGAGGTTGCCGCCCAAGGCAGTGGCACAAATCGCCAGATCGTTATCTCAGTTCCCGGAGATACAGGGCGACGAGTTGTTGAGTTAGTGGGACAAACTGCAGAGCTTCGCTTTCGCCAAGTTCTAGCAAGTGCGACATCAACGGGCGCGGCAGATCCCGCTGCAACACCTGCAGCCGGTGTTAGCGCTGAAGTTAATGCAAAGTTCGCAGCACTTGATTGTACGAAGTTAGCAAATCTTCAAGGCACTGGAAATGATGCACCGGGTGACACGATTGCAGTGTGTGATCGCTCAGGAACGACTAGATATATTTTGGCGCCAGCTGAAGTATTAGGTCGACAGATTTCAAAGGCTTCTGCAGGTATCGATACTCAGGGCGGAAGTGCTTGGTATGTAAGTCTGACATTTAACGGCGAAGGAACAACTGCTTTCGGAGCACTCACCACTCGTGTTACTACTCTGGCAGAACCGCTCAATCAAGTAGCGATCGTGCTCGATGGACTGGTAGTTTCGTCACCACGAATCAACGAGCCAATTCCATCTGGAAATGCCCAGATCACCGGAAGTTTCACACAACTTGAGGCACAAGATTTAGCGAATGTTTTGAAGTACGGTGCTCTACCACTTGCATTTGATCGCGGGGAAGTCCAACAGATCTCACCTACGCTGGGCGCCGATCAACTCGATGCTGGCTTAATTGCGGGTGGACTCGGCATGCTTCTTGTATTTCTGTACTCACTTCTTTATTACCGAGGACTCGGTCTTGTCACTGTCGGCTCCCTTCTTGTGGCGGGCTCATTTGTCTATGTCTTATTCCTGCTTCTTGGACAGTGGATTGGTTTCACGCTGACTTTGGCGGGAATAGCCGGTGCGATCGTTGCGATCGGTGTTACGGCCGACTCATTTATCGTCTACTTCGAACGTGTTCGAGATGAGCTGCGCGAGGGCAGGTCGCTGCGCACAGCCGTTGAAACTGGCTGGACACGCGCTCGTCACACGATTCTTGTAGCCGACTTTGTCTCCATCATCGCCGCGGCTCTTCTCTACTTCTTTGCTGTCGGTGGAGTTCGTGGATTTGCATTTACATTAGGGCTCACAACACTGGTCGATTTACTAGTTGTCTTTACTTTTACGAAGCCACTGGTAACAATCCTTGCTCGTGCAAATTTCTTCGCTTCAGGTCACGCACTCTCTGGCTTCTCAGCTAAGAGCACCGGAACCCTGCCAGTAATAAAGGAGGCATAAGTAATGTCAAAGCTCTCAGGAATTGGTGGCCGTCTCTACCGCGGTGAAACATCTATCGATTTCATCGGTAAGCGCCGCCGCTGGTATGCAGTTTCAGCCCTATTCATCTTGTTATCTATTGCAGCATTGAGTTTACAAGGTCTGCACCTAGGTATCGAGTTCAAAGGAGGCTCATCCTTTACCGTTACTAAGGCAGGTGCATCCATTGCCGATGCCCGCGCAGCAGTTGATACAGTCGGGGTCCCTGGCGAGATTATTGTGCAAAATATCGGCACCAATAAAGTCCGTGTACAGACAGCGGCCCTTAATTCTGTGCAAAACAACGCTGTCCAAGATGCATTAGCTAAGAAGTTCCAAGTTGCAGTCGAATCGATTGACAGTCAGATAATTGGACCTTCGTGGGGTAAAGAGATCACACGTAAGGCTCTCTACGGGTTATTTGGTTTCCTTATTTGCGTGATGCTCTATCTTGCAATGGCCTTTGAACCCAAGATGTCGGTCGCGGCAATCGTTGCAGTTATTCACGACGTTTTTATTACCGTTGGAATTTACGCAATGGTTGGCTTCGATGTCACACCTGCTACGGTCATTGGTTTCTTGACGATTCTGGGTTACTCCCTCTATGACACAGTTGTCGTATTCGATAAAGTCCGTGAAAATACTCGCACGATTACCGCTAGCTCCAAGAGCACGTATTCGCAGGCAACTAACCTGGCCGTTAATCAGACTCTGGTTCGATCATTTAATACCTCTCTTATCGCCCTACTACCAGTGGGTTCGATCCTATTCGTCGGTGCGGGACTTCTTGGCGCCGGTACATTAAAAGATTTATCGCTGGCACTCTTTATAGGTTTAGCCGTTGGTACGTACTCATCGGTCTTTATCGCACCGCCGGTGCTGGCTCAGTTACGCGAAAAAGAGCCAGCGATGATCGCACTTGCAAAGCGTGTCAATGGTCGTAGCGCAACACCAACTACCTTTGCTCCAGTTGTCGCTACAAGCAATGAACATCGTGGGCCACGTAATCAGCCAAAGCGCAAAGGCCGCAAGTAAGTCGCTGCCGTGGATACTTTGATTGCACCAGTAGTTAGTGCGCTCAAAGAAAATCACGCCACAAGCAAGGTTGAAGATGTTGAGCGCGCCTTTCTTATCGCCGAAAAAGCTCATGAGGGTCAACTACGTAAATCGGGGCAGCGATATATCACGCACCCCGTCGCCGTTGCACAGATTCTGGCCGAACTTGGATTAAGTATTGAAACAGTAATAGCGGCCCTTCTTCACGATACCGTCGAAGATACGCCGTACTCTCTTAAAGAACTACGCCATGACTTTGGCGATGAGGTAGCCAATCTGGTAGATGGCGTAACTAAGTTAGACAAGCTGACCTATGGGCCAACGGCTGAGGCTGAAACCGTTCGTAAGATGGTTATCGCTATGTCGCGAGATATTCGTGTTCTAGTTATTAAACTCGCTGATCGCTTGCATAATGCCCGAACATGGAGATACGTCTCTGCCGAGAGTGCAGAGCGCAAGGCGCGCGAGACGCTAGATATTTATGCCCCTCTGGCTCATCGCCTGGGCATGAACGCCATGAAGTGGGAGCTTGAAGATCTCTCCTTTGAGGTCCTTGAACCTAAGAAATTTGAGGAGATCTCCCGCCTAGTTGCAGAGCGAACACCATCGCGTGATTTGTTAACGGCAACGGTAATACAAACAGTTACTGAGGATTTAGCTCATGATTCAATCCATGCAACGGTAACAGGGCGACAAAAACATTTCTTCTCTGTCTATCAAAAGATGGTCGTTAGGGGCCGTGAATTTAATGATATTTATGATCTTGTTGGCATTCGTGTATTAGTAGATGATGTGAGAGATTGCTACGCAGTTCTTGGCTCAATTCACGCCAGATGGAGCCCTGTACCGGGACGCTTTAAAGATTACATCGCCATGCCAAAATTCAATCTCTATCAGTCTCTTCACACCACAGTAATTGGACCTACGGGCAAAGCCATTGAGATTCAGATTCGAACCTTTGATATGCATGCACGGGCTGAATTTGGAATCGCTGCGCACTGGAAATACAAACAGGGGGCAGAAACAAATGAGTCATCACCTGAAATGTTGTGGCTACGCCAGTTGCACGAGTGGCAGAAGGAGACGGAGGATCCATCGGAGTTTCTGGAGGCACTGCGCTTTGATTTAGGTTCACCTGAAGTCTTCGTGTTTACTCCTAAAGGAAGCGTCGTTGCACTGCCAGGTGGGTCTACACCAGTTGACTTTGCTTTCTCAGTCCACACCGATGTTGGTCTTCGATGTGCGGGTGCAAAGGTCAATGGACGTCTTGTACCTCTTGAATCACGGCTAAATAATGGTGATGTTGTCGAGATTGTAATTAACAAGGGAGAACATGCTGGCCCAAGTAGAGATTGGCTTAACTTCGTTCAGAGCCCGCGTGCGCGATCAAAGATAAAGGCGTGGTTTAGCAAAGAGAGGCGCGAGGAGGCTATTGATGCTGGTCGAGAATCTATAGCTCGTCAGATGCGCAAAGCGGGGCTGCCTTTGCAGAAGATATTTGCAGGACATTCATTACTTGAACTTGCACATGATCTGCACTACTCAGATATTGAGGGCTTGTATTCGGCAGTAGGTGATGGTCATGTATCTGCTGCATCTATTATCGATAAGTTAGTTATAGCTCTCGGGGGAGAGGATTCACATCCAGAGCCAACGATGGATGTTCTACCTACTCGTGCACCTGTAACGCGTCGTTCAAGCAACGCAGTCGATGTTGAAGGTGCCGATGATGTTTTGGTAAAGCTTGCCCGTTGTTGCACGCCTGTTCCGGGTGATGCGATTATGGGTTTCATAACAAAGGGAAGTGGAGTTTCGATTCACAGAAGTGATTGTGTTAATGCCGCTGATCTTTTAGAGAATCAATCTGACCGAGTTGTGAATGTGCAGTGGCGCGTTGGTGCCGGTTCTATATTCTTAGTCAATATTCAAGTTGAGGCGCTAGATCGTGCATCGCTGTTGGCCGATGTCACTCGCACATTATCTGATCAGCATGTCAATATTCTGAGTGCATCGGTTAGTACGTCTAAGGATCGCACAGCGTTTTCACGTTTCACCTTTGAAATGGCAGATGCAACTCATCTAGATGCAGTTTTGGGTGCAGTACGAAGTATTGAAGGCGTTTATGACGTCTATCGAACAACCAATAATTAAATTAGCCGAACTCGGCCAAACTCTTCTCAGCCTCAGCTAGCCAAACCTTTCGGGCATTTGCAGATTCACGTGACTCTGCAGCCTTCTTGGCATTGCCAACTGCCTCAGATTTCGCCGCGATCTTTTCATAGTTTTCTATTGAATCGCTCAGCTGCTTAACAACCTCTGCAGCACGTGCCTTAGCTGCAGGATCACTCTTGCGCCAGTGTGCAGACTCTGCCTCTTTGATAAGTGATTCAACGGCATGAACTCTGGCATCAAGGGATGTGCGCTTGTCGCGATGTGTCATTCCGATCTTGCTCCAGGTGTTCATGTGCTCGCGCAGCGCCTTTTTTGCCTCATCGAGGTTTGTGATGGGTACAAGGGCTTCGATGAGAAGAACAAGCTCTTCGCGCTTAATAAGATTTGTTGCCATTGTTAGATCGCGTTTTTCCAAATCAGCGTTCTTAGCGGTGAAGAATTGATCCTGTGCGGCCTTAAAACGGGCCCACATCTTGGCATCATCACTTGGCTTTCCACGTCCAGATGCCTTCCATGCATCCATCAAAACTTTAAACTGTTTTGCAGTTGGTACCCACTGGGTGGAGCTGGCTAATGATTCAGCCTCAGTGATGATCGCCTTCTTTGCATCTGATACAACGCTCTGAACTGCCTCAAGGGCGGCAAAATGAGTACGACGTCGCTTATCAAACTTATTGCGAGATGATGAGAAGCGCTTCCAGAGAGCGGCATCGGCCGCCTTTTCTAAGCGAGGTGCAGATTTCCATTCATCAAGAAGTACCTTCAAACGATCTCCAGTAACCTTCCATGACTCCGATAGTGCTAATGACTCGGCCTCGGCGACTATCTTTTCCTTCTCAACTAATATCTGTTCAAGACGGGCCTTCTTTGCCGCCGATTCGGCCGCCTTCTTAGCCTCATATGCCTCACGGTGACCTTCGATTAAAGGCTCTATCTGTTCAACCGATGCGACGAGAGCCTCAAGATCACCCACTGCATTGAGCTCTTTAACTTGCTCACGTAGTTTTTTAACTGCCGTGTATGCATCAGATGGAACAAGTGCGCCACTTTTAATGCGTGCAGCTAATAGAGCGACCTCTGCAGCGAGCATTTCGAATTTGCGAACAAAATATGTAAGGGCCTCATCTGCACTCTTGCCAGGATAAGAGCCAACGGCTTTTTCCCCGCTCGATGTACGAACATAGACAGTGCCATCATCGGCGACTCGTCCAAATGCTGCTGGATCTCCAATCAGCGCAGTTGCCGCTGATGCCTGGGGTACTGGATTAAAATCAGTCATGGTGGTGATCCCTTCAGCGCGTTGTTCGTAGTGAACGTCGCTATGTATGTCATGGGCCGAACAAAGAAGCTTTGAACGGACGTGAATTGAGCGTTTAGGTAGGGTAAAAGGTACCCTGTCCTAGCCTCATAGCGAAAATCGCTTCTCGGGCTGCGATGCAAGGGGGTCAAAGGATGCTCGTCGCCTCATTTGCAGCCCCCATGTTTGCTACCAACTGCTGGGTTATCGCTAGTGGGCCGGGGGCTGAGTGTGTCGTGATCGATCCTGGGATGCCAGATGTGAGCCATCAGCTCACGGAGATCCTTGATGAATTTAGCCTCAAACCAGTTGCCATTATCGCTACGCACGGGCATCTAGACCATACATTTTCAATCACTCCAATCGCCGATGGCTATAACATCCCGGCGTATATTCACAGCCAGGATAGAGCCGCACTCATACATCCAGAGCGATGTTTATCGCCAGAATTTGCTGCGACATTGGCGGGCATGGAGTTTGTTGAGCCAAGGGATGTTAGAGAATTGCGCCATGGTGAACTCCTCGATCTGGTTGGGCTTAGCTTTAGAGCTATTCACGCTCCAGGACACACGGCGGGCTCACTGATGTTCGAGGTTTCAGATGAGATTTTGATTAGTGGCGATGTTCTCTTTGCAGGCTCTATTGGCCGCACCGATCAGCCAACAGGTTCTGCTAAAGATATGGAAGAGACATTGCGCAAGAAACTTCTGCCCTTGCCTGATCACTTGCGAGTTCTACCCGGACACGGTCCGCAAACCACGATTGCACATGAGCGAAAGAACAACCCCTATCTAAAATCCATAAAGGGGCGTTACTAATGGCCCGCCAAAAAATTCAAGCCCCAAAGGGCGTGAGCGAATATTTTCCACCACGTTCAAAATTATTTGAGTTTGTGCGCCAATCTTTGATTTCACCGGCTCGCTCGGCCGGCTATCAGTTAATGGAGCTGCCAGTCTTTGAAGATACTGAGCTCTTTACTCGTGGTGTTGGTGAGTCAACTGATGTTGTTTCTAAAGAGATGTACACATTCACCGATCGTGGTGATCGCTCTATAACACTGCGTCCTGAAGGTACGGCTGGTGCGATGCGCGCCGTTATTGAACATGGCTTAGATCGAGGAGCGTTGCCGGTAAAGATTTGGTACTCAGGTGCCTACTTTCGAGCAGAGCGTCCGCAGGCCGGTCGATACCGCCAATTTTATCAGGTAGGAATCGAGGCTATTGGTTTAGATGACCCGGCAATCGATGCTGAAGTAATTGCAATCGCCGATGCTGGTTTCAAAGCCATAGGATTAAAAAAATATCGTCTAGAGATTACATCCTTAGGTGATGCTCAATCACGCGCGGCCCACCGAATCGATCTCATGAAATTCATAGCCACTCTTGATCTAGATGAGGCAACGGCGGCTCGCGCAGCCCTTAATCCATTGCGATTATTTGATGATAAAAGGGAAGAGATGCGGGCAGCGATGCTTAAAGCGCCACTGCTGATGGAGTATTTAAGTGATGCATCACGTGCCCACTTTGAATCTGTTAAGGGTTATTTGGATGCACTCGGAATTTCATATGTACTCAATCCTCGAATGGTGCGAGGTCTGGATTATTACACCGGCACGACTTTTGAATTCATTCACGAACTTCTCGGGGCCCAATCTGGAATCGGTGGGGGAGGACGCTATGACGGCCTGATGCACGAGCTCGGCGGACAAGAGCTATCTGGTATTGGCTTTGGCCTAGGAGTAGATCGTGCGCTACTGGCGGCAGAGGCTGAAGGCGTTATCTCTGTAGATGGTTTTGTCTCCGATCTTTTTATTATTCCGCTAGGTGATAGTGCAATGGTCAAAGCTCTGGGGCTAGCGATGCAGCTGCGCAATGCCGGCAAGGTAGTAGAGATTGCTTTTGGTGAACGCGCCCTCAAGGGTGCGATGAAGGCAGCAGATAAGAGTGGGGCTCGCAACGTTGTGGTCCTTGGCGATAACGAGATTGCAACTAAGAGCGTAGAACTTAAAAATATGAACTCCGGTGTATCTACATCGGTTACGATTGACTCCTTAATCAACGCACTGTAGAAAGCGAAACCATACTCACTATGTTAAGAAGCCATGATGCAGGCACGTTACGCAAATCCGATGCCGGCACGACCGTCACTCTTGCAGGGTGGGTTTCTCGTCGTCGAGATCATGGCGGAGTTGCTTTTATCGATCTACGCGATGCTTCGGGCTCTGTTCAAGTGGTTATCCGTGATGAAAAAATGGCCGGAGCCCTGCGTGCCGAGTGGTGCTTATTAATTACGGGTGAAGTCGTTGCACGTCCAGATGGAAATTCCAATACAAATATTCCAACCGGTGAGATTGAAGTTATGGGCGATACCGTGGTAGTTCTTAGCGAGTCCGCTGCCTTACCTTTCCCAGTTGATAGCGGAAATGATGGAGATATCAGCGAAGAGGTACGACTTAAGTATCGCTACTTAGATCTACGTCGCGAAAAACCTGCAGCTAATCTGCGTCTGCGTTCGAAGGTGACATCGACCATCCGCCGTGTCATGGAGGACGAGTCATTTCTAGAGATTGAAACCCCATACTTAACCCGCTCAACGCCTGAAGGCGCGCGGGATTTTCTAGTTCCTGT
>CANJTH010000036.1:0-10786 GCA_947477185.1 Actinomycetota bacterium | reverse complement strand
GTAAAAATTCGGCATCTATGAAGGTCTCACTCTCTCTTGCTACTAGTCCTGTTACTAGTTTGAAAACACTTCTCATTACCGCACCTATCGAATTAGCCTGCTCGCCACAAGAGTCGGGACCACTGTGCACACGAGAGGCGGCTTTAATTGATTTAGCTAATCGCACATCCGATAAGGGAGCTCTTCAGGCCCGTGGATTGTCATTTATTTGTGGCCAAAATGCACTCAACCCCATTCCTAGTCCAGTATCTGAGTGCACAACGACCATCCGTTCTCCAATAAAGATTTACGGAGTTACTGGACACATGCACCAACTAGGTAAAAATATAAGTGTTACCTATACCGAGGCGAGCACTAGCAAAGCCTCGCTCATCATGAACCGTCCAATTTGGGATTTCGATAATCAAACAACTGATTGGCTAAAAAATCCAATACTTGCCATGCCCGGAGATAAATTGAAAGTAACCTGCACATTTGATGTTGGCCTTCGAGCGTTGCTGCCAGAGTTTAAAAACATCTCTCCCAATTACGTTGTTTGGGGTGAAGGTACCCGTGATGAAATGTGTCTTGCCGTTGTTAACTACACTAATTAAGTAAAAACTACTTTAAAAGTTTTATTGAGCTTAAATCCTGGCTAACTGGACTATTGAGAAAGAGCACTACAGTTAAAGCTATTAAAACCAGGGCAATAACCGATGAGCCTGCCTTGCCTAAGCGCTGAGGAAGACCACCGATACCACTCTCTCTATCGTGGGCTAGATCCTTAATGACGTTAAGAAAATGAAAGGCAACGCCAAGCATCGAACCGGCGGCCAATACCCAAAGTGGTGGAGTTCGATTGGTGGCATAGAAAATCGATGCTGGAAGCGCAGCACATGCCACGGCATATGGGAGCGGTGAGAGAGGAGAGAATTTAAAGTAGAAGTTATATGCGATGCCACATCCAACACCAAGCAAGTAAACCAAGCCGCCCTTAACGCCTAGTGGCCCAATCACATTAGCGATTACAGCTATTGGTAAGAGAATAAATGTAGCCTTACGAAGCTCTTCTACCGTAATCTCGCCGGCAACGAGAGGTTTATTTAGCCGTGCGTGCTTTAGATCATCACCGTAATCATAAATATCATTGCTCCAACCGATTACCAACTGACCGAGAAATACAGTAAAGGCGATCAGATATGCAGGGCCCTCCCACCAAAGTCGCATAGCAAGCACAAATGAAATACTGGTAATAAGAACTGTTGGGCCAAAGTGTGTCGCCTTTGCATATGCCCGAACTCGTATTAGTGACATTGAGGATCGAGTGGCTCTGAAGCTACAACATCCATAGCTGGACTACGTCGAAAGAAACCGCTGGGCTTTAAATGAAAACCTGTACGTTCAACTGGCATTACTGGCCAATCCTCTGTGCGCGGAATGTGATTTGTTCCAAAGACGTACCACATCACTACATCGGTATTTTCGGTTGGCCGATCTGCAGCGCTCCACTCTGGTAATCCTGCACCACCATCGTGTTGGAATGGATAATCACCGGCAGGATAGCGCTCTTGATCTTTATTAGGAGTTACCCATAAGTGCTTATACATAAAGCCAGCACGCTTGCCTAAGACCGACTCTTCAAGTGCTAATGGAAAAGTCGTATGGCCCGGAATTAATTTATAGCCAACGCTATGGCCTACATGATTGTTTTTATTAGGGTTAATAATCTTCCAGAAGCGGCTCTTCATGGGATCAATTAATCGCTGTGCCTTTTTCTCACTGGCTAAAATACTCTCACGCGTTTCGTAGGCTCCCCCGTAAGGATTCTTTTCACCGATTGGGTGAGCAAAGGATTCAACTTCAACCACGCTGTTATCGGTGCCATCAATATCGAGATCCATTCGTGCACATAAAATATGTTGGTGATACGGCGCCCATAATCCCGGCTCTAACTCGGTCGCCGATGGATGATCCACACCAGGCGTGTCTGCCAGAGTTAAAACAATTCCAGTTAACTTAGCTTCAAACTCAATGGAGCCATCTTGATAGAAGTACCAGAAGTAGCCGTACTCATAGTTATTTACGGTGACAATCGATGAGACCACAAATCGTCGGCCGCGGCGTACTTCGGTATGACCATCGACATCGGTGTGCTTCCATAAGATTCCAAAGTCTTCTTCATGCACACAGATTGCATTTTTAATGGTGCGCACCTGTCCATCGCCATCGGTAACGCTGGCATCTAAGTAGAGAATTTCGCCCAGACAGTCACAGCCCAGTGTTAATGAGTTAGTGAAGTTTCCGAGTCCATATTCGCCAGTATCAAAGGCGTTCTTGCGGTAGGCACCCTGGCTGGGATCTCCGTAAGGGATGACGAGTTCGGCAATAGATAGGCGATGAGCAATTTTACGAAGATTACCCTCATCATTGAAATTAACATCATGTATGACAAGACCCTCCCGCTGATCAAAGCCAATACGTAAAGACCAACGCTCCCAATTAATCTTCCAACCTTCAATGCTAAAAGATGGGCCATCGGGTTGGTGAATCATGAGCTCTTTGAGTTTTACTGTTGGTTTGGATTGTGATTCGCGGTACGGGCCAGGTGTTTGTGGAATTGGAACGTCAGAATTATCCTCAAGGGCCACTAACTCTTCTGCATCTAGATCAACGATTGCATGGAGTCCATTAATTGGATGGGCGTAAAAATTAGCCTCCGGCGTCGGACGGTGCCACATGGGTGTCCAAATTAATCGCCGGCCATCATCTAGATGCTTTGGAATCTGAGCACCGATGGGCCAGGTCTCCATGTGCACATCCATAATTTCAGTAATACCTCTGCGCGCTAGCGCATCTTTGACAGATTGATTGGAGCGCACAACTTTTAATGCAATCGCTGACTCAATAACAGTTACTGGCGCTTTAGCACCTGGAATCTCTTGATAACTCAAAACTGCGCCCGATGTCGTAATTACACCCTCGGTAACTATCGCGCTCTTGCGATTCCACATAGTCACGCGCGCACTGCGCTCTAATGCCTCTGACGATGCAAGCTCGGCCTTTGTCGCCTCCTGCAGCTGCAGCATTGCAAATATGTGATGCGGCCCAAGATTCCAGGCCTTACGGGCATGGGCAACGATTAACTCTTGCTCTGCATGGCTTAATGGATCAAGTGGATGCAAAAACATAGACAATCTCAACCCTTTCAAATGGACTCTTCAGATAGTAGAGCACAAGTATACGGCTCATGTCATAGGCTCTCCATATGGTTCGAATAGCAGTGTGCCAATTAAGACTAGATATTGAAAATCCCGCTATGTGTTGTGAGGCTGCAACAGATGCGCTAAGGAGTGCAATAGATGGTGGGGCTCATATTATCGTTCTTCCAGAACTGAGTAATTCGGGTTATAACTTCGCATCCAAAGAAGAAGTTGCGGAGCGATCTGTTCGATTAAATAGCTCCTTAATAGCGGATTGGAAAATGATTGCAAAAGAGAGCGACGTTGTAATAATTGCAGGGCTTGCCATTGACGATGAAAATGAACTATGGAATGGATCGGTTGTCATAGATAAAAATGGACTACTAGGTTGGTATGCCAAAGTTCATCTCTTTGGGGATGAACCAAAATACTTCAAAGCCGGCAGTAAACAACCTCTAGTTGTTAATACACACTATGGCCGAATAGCAACGATGGTGTGTTATGACATCGAATTCACTGAATGGGTGCGATTAACCATGTTACAAGGCGCACAGATTCTTGCGCTGCCGACTAATTGGCCTGAGCTAGGTCAAGTCATTCCTGCGACACCCTTAGAAGTAGTGCGGGTACAAGCAGCAGCATCACAAAATAAGATTGTGGTTGCAGCGGCCGATAGATGTGGAGATGAAAGGGGTTTAAGTTGGGTGGGCGCAAGTGTCATTACTGACTTCGACGGATTGATCAAAACCATGGCCGATATCGCCATACAGGATGCTACACAGATTCTCTATGCCGATATTGAACTGCCCACCGACACTGCTATTACTGAAAAGAATGATATTCGCAAAGATCGTCGACCTGACCTTTATTCTGGTCTACTTAATCCTTAGTTTTAGGCAAATCTAATAGATTTCACAGAAAGAAATGGGGCCAATCCGGTGAGTAAAGTTCTTTATCACAATGCAAAATTCTGGCCAGGAACTGCGAGGGGCAAAATATTTGATGCTCTGCTCGTTGATGGTCACCGCATTAGCGCCACAGGAGCAAATGCTTTAAATGCCCCCCATGACTCTGAAGTTGATCTGAATGGAGCATTTGTAACTCCATCCTTTGGTGATGGTCATGCCCATCCATTATTTGGTGGTCGCCAATCATTTGGTCCTCAGATTACTGGCCTTGAAACTCTCAAGGAGATTGTTCAAGAAGTTGCACGCTTTGCTGCAGCACATAAGGATTTAGAGTGGATTATCGGTGGCACATATGATCCGGCAATCGATCCTGATGGAAATTTTGATGCTCATTGGTTAGATGATGTTGTGTCAGACCGGCCTGTAGTTTTAAATGGTATGGATTACCACACAATCTGGGTCAACTCAGAGGCGTTACGACGCTGTGGCATCGATGCTGATGCGCCAGATTTAGAGATTGGAACAATAGTTCGACGCCCTGATGGCACTCCTATGGGAACTCTGCGTGAATGGGATGCAGTGAATTTAGTCATGTCGAAGGCGCCACTGCCGAGCATGGATAGAGAGATTGCATCCCTCGAATACTCTTCTAAGCGCTATGCCAGTCATGGAATTACTTGGTGGCAAGATGCTTGGGTGGATCCAGGAATGGCCGAGGCCTATTTGGCCGCCGAAGCCGCGGGAGTAATTAAGCAGGGTGTTAACTTAGCTTTTCGCGCTGACCCGCGTTCGTGGGAAAAAGACTTACCTTACTTTCTAAAGATGCGAGCAGATATTGAAAATTCACCAACTAATAAAAATATTACTGCTCGCACTATTAAGTTCTTTGCCGATGGCGTGATTGAGGGTGGTACAGCGGCGTTGCTTGAGCCTTACGCAAATGATCCTTGTTCACATGGCATGCCAGTCTGGCAATGGAAGGAGCTAACAAGGGCTATTTGCACGATGGATAAGGCTGGTTTTCAAGTTCATATTCACGCAATCGGTGATGCAGGAATTAGAGCATCCCTTGATGCAATTGAAAATGCAATCAAAGAAAATCCCTTATGGGATAGGCGACCAACAATTGTGCATGTGCAACTACTTGACCCCGCAGATCTACCTAGGTTTGCACAGCTTGGCGTGATTGCAAACTTCGGTCCACTGTGGACGCGTCAAGACCCTATGCAAGCTATATCAAGTGCACCCCGCATCGGGCCAGAGCGTACAGATCGGCAATACCAATTGCGCACACTCTTAGATGATGGAGTTCGAATCGCCTTCGGTAGCGATTGGCCAGTGACAAGTGAAATCCCACTAGAAGGAATCGCTGTGCCAGTCCACCGCCAGACCCCCGACCGTTTGCCAGTTGGAGGTTGGATGCCCCATGAGGCCATAACGATTCAAGAGGCTTTCCAGTCCTACACCTCGGAGGTCGCACACCAAGCCTATGCCGATCAATTGTGGGGCAAACTCGAGGTTGGCTTTAATGCTGACTTCATTGTTTTAGATAAAAATCCATTTGAAATCGATCCCCATGATGTGCCAGCTATCACTGTGATGAAGACAGTTAGAAATGGAGAGACCATCTACTCACAATAGAGTAGATGGTCTCTTACCTTTAACTTTTAGTGAATTGCTAAATTACCTTCAGCCTTTGCCATTTCGGCCTCTTTCTTTAAATCAATACCGCGTGCAAGAATTAAATATGCAATTGCACTAACCGGTAACCCAACAAAGAGTGAGTAATCAACGCTACCTAAACTCTTTGCGATAGGTCCGACGTACGGTGTTGTAACAAAGAATGGGATCATAGTTGCGAAGCCTAAAGCGTAAGCAGCATTCCCGCGCCAGCCCCATCTTCCATAGATTCCATCCTTTTTAAAGATTTCACCGATGACATAGACACCTTTGCGAACTAGGAAGTAGTCAACTAAGTTGACGGCAGTCCAAGGAGTGAATAGATATGCCAAGAAAACCAAGGCATTTCCATAGAAAGTATTGAAGCGCGCTTCTCCTACGAATTGGGCAATTCCCCATACAGATACACCCATAATGAGAAGGGCGACTAAACGAAGATTCTTCGTTGGATTAACTTTCTTGAAGGAATCCATCATTGAAATCAAAGTGAGTGATCCACCATAAGCATTAATGGACATTACAATCAAAAGACCGAGAAGCAAAACAATCAAAAGAATGGTTCCGAAACCACTAAAGATGGAGTCGCCAACTGCTTTGAATGCCTCTACTGGTGTCAGCTTTCCATCAGGACCAGATGCAACAGCACCAAGACCAAACACCCACACACCAGATAGCCCACTTGAAAGATAGGTCATCCAAAATGTCGAGCGCACTCCAACATTGCCCGGCAAATATCGTGAGTAGTCAGATACATAAGGTGCCCAGCCAAGTTGGAATCCAGCGATAATTACGAAGGCGGTCATAAATGGAGCAAGTTTGAAGTCAGTTAAATCAAAGGCACCTGCCGGTAGTTTTCCGCGAACAAGTACGCCAATTGTCATTGCACCTAGTGCGATAATTGAAGGCCAAAAGAGCAGTTTATTCACGAAGTGAATCTGACTGTAGCCATAAATTGCTATGAGAGTTGCTACTGCGGCGGCGATAAAAAAGCCAAGCTCTGAAGGGATTTTAAAGATCTGATGCATCGCAGCACCCGATAAAATCGCATCAGAAGTGTTATAGGCAATGTAATTGGCAAGGGCGAAAACCCAGACTGTCAGCGCCGCACCAATATAACCAAACTGTGCTCGGGATTGAACAAGTTGCGGTAAGCCAAGCTGTGGCCCTTGAGCTGAGTGAAAGGCCATAAAAAATGTTCCAAAAAGAGAACCAAGTACAACGGCAATAACTGTCCAAATTAAGTTAGAGCCTAATGAAAGAGCAACAACGCCAGTTGCCATAGCAGTTAAATTGACATTGCCAACAAACCAAACATTTCCAAGATCACGGGTCTTTCCAAAACGTTCTGAATGCGGAACCCAGTCAACACTTCGTGTCTCTACTTCTGAATGTCCGAGAGCTTTCTCCGTTGAACTCATGCATGCTCCTTTTAAAGTCCCCCGGAATTTCCGGGATTTAACTAAAAGGATAAGGTGCAGAGTGGGTAAAACCAAGGGTTCTCGTGGGTTTTTCAGGCCTTCTTTGGGTTAATTGCAGAAATTA
The DNA here is from genome assembly GCA_947477185.1 of Actinomycetota bacterium. Lineage (GTDB taxonomy): Bacteria > Actinomycetota > Actinomycetes > Nanopelagicales > Nanopelagicaceae > Planktophila. Next base: position 3,477 of record CANJTH010000036.1, on the reverse strand, counting down.
ATTCATACATCACGTGCGATGCGGCAATGCCCGTGATTTGGGCATGATCATAGGCTGGAGCAACTTCGACAATATCGGCGCCAATAATGTTCATCCCCGCAGTTGCCCTAACGACTGACAGTAATTCACGGCTAGTAATTCCACCGGCCTCAGGTGTTCCAGTCCCTGGTGCATGCGCAGGGTCGAGAACATCTATATCAATACTTATATAGACCGGACGTTTACCAACGCGGTTTTGCATTTTCTTTATCGCCTCGGCTACACCTAAATCTTGAAATTCAATGGATGAGAATATTTGGAAACCAATGGCTTTGTCATCGGTAAGGTCTTTAGCTGCATATAACGGTCCACGAATACCTATATGCATACAACCCTCAGGATCAAGTAAGCCCTCTTCAGATGCGCGTCTAAAAGTTGTGCCATGTGTGTAATCAGCACCAAAGTATGAGTCCCAAGTATCTAAATGTGCATCAAAATGCACAACACTGATTTGACCATGCTTTGCGTGAAGTGATCTTAAGATTGGCAAAGTGATTGTGTGATCCCCACCGATAGTGACAATACTTTTCACCTGCTCGGATAATTGATCATAGCTTTTCGTAATACTAGAAATGGCTTCTTCAATATCAAAAGGGTTCACAGCAAAATCTCCAGCATCTACAACCTGTTGGGTTGCAAAGGGCGAGGTTCCAGTTGCTGGGTTATAGGGTCGAAGTAATCGTGAAGCCTCTCGCACGTGACTAGGGCCAAAGCGAGCACCCGGTCGATAACTCACACCACTATCAAAAGGCACGCCTACAATTGCAACATCGGCATTTTCTACTTCGTGAAGTTGTGGCAATAGTGCAAAAGTCGCTACCCCTCCATAGCGTGGCATCTTTGTTGCATCTACTTGGCCAATGTTCTTTCCAGTGATAACACGTGGCAGATTTTCCTGGGTCATTTAGCAGATTCTATGCTCGGCAGATAATGTTTAGCAACGCCATTTCGCGCAAAGGCAAGCAAAGTTAAGCCGAACTCGCTGGCTAAATCAATGGCAAGAGATGTAGGGGCACTAACTCCAACAATTGCAGAGATTCCAGCGCAGATAGATTTCTGAACAAGTTCATATCCGATGCGTCCTGATACAACTAATGTCCAATCATGTAATGGAATTGCGCCATCCATAAGAGCTGTACCAATTACTTTATCCACGGCGTTATGGCGGCCAACATCTTCGCGCACCCAGATTGGCTCGCCTTTAGGATTTACTAAAAGGGCGGCGTGTAGACCACCAGTTTTTTCAAAGATGCGCTGGCGACCTTCGAGGAGTGATGCCATATGGGCAAGTTCTTGGTTGTTATGAGTTGTTGGCGACACTGTGTTAATACCTCGTTTGTGCAAGTCACTTATGTTGGTAGATCCGCAGACGCCACAGGCCGATGTAATCGTAAAGCGCCGCTCTAGGATTCTTACCGATTCTTGTGAACTCTCTGCAACGTGTGCGATAACGACATTGGCACGTTGGCGGGGTGAGAGTGTTTTATCGCCACAAACGATAACGCTTAATAACTCACTGGCATCCTTTAAAAATCCTTCACCCCATAAGAAACCAGCAGCGAGCTCTAAATCATTTCCAGGTGTGCGCATTGTGATACCGAGTTGTTCTTCAGTGCTGCCACGCTTAATACGAATTTCTAGTGGCTCTTCAACAACGACTGAGTCTGAACTTACTGTGGATGAATCACTTTTTTGAACCTTGACTTTGGCAATTGCCGATGGTGCTATCTCATCACTTGACATGGCGGTAGAACTCTAAGTTCTCAGCTGGAAGCGGCGCCTTACCTAAAATTAAATCGGCAGCTTTTTCAGCCACCATCATGACGGGTGCGTAGATATTTCCATTAGTGACATAGGGAAATACCGATGCATCGCAGACACGTAAGCCTTGCACGCCATGGACCTTCATTGTTGTTGGATCAACGACTGACATCGCATCAGTGCCCATCTTGGCCGTACACGATGGGTGCAGCGCGGTTTCAGCATCTTTTCGCACCCACTCAAGAATCTCGGCATCGGTTGTGACTGCAGAGCCAGGTGATGACTCCCCCGCGTTGTAATCACTCATAGCTGGCTGAGTCAAGATATGTCGCGCAACTTTGACCGCTTCCACCCATTCGCGTCGATCTTCATCAGTTGATAAGTAATTAAACTGCATGGCGGGTTTTTCAAAGGGATCGCTACTTTTAATCTTTAGCCAGCCACGAGAATCAGAGTACATAGGGCCCACGTGTACTTGATAGCCATGGCCACGAGTGTCCCCCGTGCCGTCATAGCGAATGGCAAGTGGTAAGAAGTGAAACATTAAATTTGGATATGCAACATCATTATTGCTGCGAGTGAAGCCACCGGCCTCAAACTGATTTGTAGCACCTGGGCCTTTGCGAAAGAATAACCATGCCGCCCCAATAAATGGACGGCGCCAGAACTGTGTAATGGGCTGTTGTGTTACAGGTAGCTTGCACTTGTATTGAACATAGACCTCAAGATGATCTTGTAAGTTGGCACCAACTCCTGGTAGGTGGTGCACCATCTTTATACCTAGTGGCGTTAAATCCTTTTCATTGCCAACACCTGATAGCTGCAAGATCTGGGGAGTATTGATGGCTCCCCCACACAAAATGACCTCGCGCGATGTAAAGGTGTATTTCTTACCCTTAATCATTACTTCTACACCAGTGGCAGTTGTGCCCTCAAATAAAACCTTAGTGACATGTGCGCGCAACTTAATGGTCAAGTTGACGCGCTTCATGACGGGATAGAGATAGGCACGCGCTGCACTTAAGCGGCGTCCCCGGTAAACATTTCGATCGAAGGCGGCAAAGCCCTCTTGGCGATAGCCATTGACATCATCGGTGCGTGGATATCCAGCCTGCTCAGTTGCTTTAAAGAAGGCGGCAAAGAGTGGACCCTTAACTGGTCCGCGCTCTAATTTGAGGGGACCACTGTTACCGCGAAAAGTATTGCTTTGATCGGCTAAAGCGTTCTCCATCTTTTTAAAGTATGGAAGGCAGTGTGCATAATCCCAACTGCTCATTCCCGCATCCTTGGACCAGCGCTCATAATCTAGAGGATTGCCCCGCTGCCAAATCTGTCCGTTGATCGATGATGAGCCACCCAAAACTTTTCCGCGCGCATGATAAATGCGGCGGTTATTCATGTGGGGCTCGGGCTCGGATTCATACATCCAGTCGTAGAACTTGCTGCCGATTGGAAAGGCTAAGGCTGCGGGCATATGAATAAAGACATCCCATTTGTAATCACGTCGACCGGCCTCTAGAACAAGAACATTATTCTTTGGATCTTCACTTAAGCGATTAGCTAGTGCGCTACCGGCCGATCCGCCGCCGACGATGATGTAGTCATACTGCGCACTCATACGGCCCACTCTACTAAAAAAACAACGCCCTTACTTAGTGAATTCTCACCAAGTAAGGG
>CANJTH010000035.1:0-10791 GCA_947477185.1 Actinomycetota bacterium | reverse complement strand
GGCTCGCTAACAGGTGCCATTGGATCGGCCCGGCTTGAGCGCTTTAGAACCACACGCTTTGTAATCCTCGGAGGAATGCTATTTTCAATCTCCATCATGGTGCTCTCTGTGCTTCCAAATTACACAACATATATTGTGTGGTTGCCCATATGTGGTGTCACTGCGTTGACAACTTTGGTCTCAGCTAATTCAATCGTTCAGACAAGTACCGATCAAGTGATACGTGGGCGCGTAATGGGCTTGTACCTACTTATCTTTATGGGCGGCACACCTTTTGGTTCGCCGTTGATTGGATTAGCAACTGATTACATCGGCATTAGACCGACGATTGCGCTGTGCGGAGGCATATCCCTTAGCGCATCCTTATTTGTATGGATTAAGTATCGAAATAAAGTGACTACGCCGGCCGATATCAGCGTAGCAGCGGTATTAAAGAGCGCTAATAGCGCTCAAAATAATTAAGCCAAAGAGCACTACTAAAGTCACAATTCTGCGAGTTTTATAGTTCATCATTTATGCCTTTACTGGGTTAGAAGGGATGAACTTAACTATAACAAAGGAGATAGCAATCAAAACGGGGACCATGATGTATGCCCGTGAGATTCCAAAGTTATCACCTAGCACTCCCAGCAAAAACGGTGCTGCCGCTATTGCAACACCTGCAGCAAATGAGCTCCTACCAATCGCAAGATCAGGTCGGCCATCGCTAAATGCGATTAAGCGGATCGATGCTAGTGCAAACTGAATCGAGACGCCCAAACCAATTGTAAATAGTGAAATTAGACTGATGGGCATTGAATGGGAGAACCAAAAGGCAACAAAACCGAGGAATTGAATAGAGATAGCAAGAAGTAATTGCCCATCAAGTGATAACCGCCTAAATATGTTTGGACCATACCAACGTCCAATAATCATTCCGAAACCGATTGCTGTGACTGCAGCCGTTGAAATTGCCGCACTTGAACCTACACGATCCTTAAGCAATGCTGCTGCCCAGAACGAGACGGCAAACTCACTTGCAATACATGCAACTAAACCAATCCACGAAATCCAGAAAACTCCGGAGAGCTTTCCACTCTGGCGCCCAGCTTCATCAGGAACATGATCTTCGCTCTCTTTATCCCGACCTAGAACAAAGACTGCAATCGCCACGGGAATAGCAAGGAGTAAGCCCACTCGCCAAAGGCGTGGAAAGATAATTGCTATTGCGCCAATCATGGCCGTACCCAGAACAAAGCCAACTGAAGAAACTCCATTTGCCTTTGGAATAGCAATTTCAGCTGCCTTGCCATAGTGGTGGTTCATGGATGTCAGCATCGCATTGATGACAATCGAGGTACCAAAGCCCGTTATAAAGGTAGCTGGCAGAGTCAAAAAGACGGGAGGGGAGATAACAAAGATAAGCAAACCGGCGCTAAAAATACTTAGACCTATCCAACCTGAACGAGTTCGACCAAATTTATGAGCGAAATGTGGGAAGGTATAACCGGCCGCGATCGCTGCAACTCCCAGTGCCGTGCCATGCAGGCCTGCGACAGTTAATGACGTACCTTGGTCTGCACGAAGCAGAGATTGTGCTGGACCAAAGCCACCTAGATAGAAGTTAACAATGGCGGTTTGTGTGGCAACAATCCAAAAAAAACGGCCACGGTGAAATGTATTAGGCATCTATTAAAGGGCAGCTACAACGTGCTCGATACAGGCGGTGAGGGCTTCAACATCGCCTGGGTCAACTGCCGGGAACATTCCTATACGCAGTTGGTTCTTACCTAACTTGCGATATGGCTCGGTATCAACGATTCCATTGGCGCGCAAGGCTGCTGCAATTTTTGTAGCATCAATTGCATCATCGAAATTAATGGTGCCAACCACCTCAGAGCGCATCGCAGGCTCTACAACAAAGGGAGTTGTGTACTCAGTTTTATCGGCCCATGAGTACAAGATGCTTGATGATTGTGCGCTTCGGCCTGCAGCAAATGAAAGTCCCCCTCCTTCGTTCATCCACTCAATCTGCTCGGCCAACAACATCAAGGTTGTAACAGCGGGAGTGTTGTATGTTTGATCAAGACGTGAGTTTTCAAGCGCGATAGTTAAATCAAAGAAGGCTGGGATCCAGCGACCACTAGCTTTTATTGACTCTACTCGGGCGATTGCAGCCGGACTCATGATGGCGATCCAGAGCCCACCATCGGATGCAAATGATTTCTGAGGGGCAAAGTAGTAAGCATCAAACTCTTTCGGATCAACTAATAAGCCTCCAGCTGCACTCGTTGCATCCACAACGACGAGTGCGCCATCTGTGCCAGCAGGGCGAAGGATTGGCATTGATACGCCAGTACTCGTTTCATTATGGGTGAGTGCGTATACATCGATTCCTGCTTCTGCCACTGAGAATGGATGCGTTCCAGGCTCAGATTTGATGACCGTTGGTTCGCCTAGAAATGGCGCCTCCTTTGCCGCCGATGCAAATTTGGATGAGAACTCACCAAAGACTAAATGTTGCGAGCGTTCCTGAATTAATCCCAGCGTTGCAATATCCCAAAAAGCGGTAGATCCTCCGTTGCCAAGAATTACTTCATAGCCATCGGGCAGATTAAAGAGAGTATGCAGGCCATCGCGAACGCGCTTAACAACGTTCTTAACAGGCTTTTGCCGATGTGATGTACCGAGAATCAAATCTGCACTAGATAGGGCAGCTAATGCTTGAGGGCGAATCTTTGATGGCCCACAGCCAAAACGTCCATCGAGAGGCTTGATACTTGCCGGAATGATTATCTCTGCACTCATTGGGTGAGTTTAAGGGTAGTAGCGACCTATGACCCAATCAGCGCCAGTGTTAGCCCGCTCATACCGTAATCGATCATGCAACCGTGAATACCTCCCCTGCCAGAATTCAATAGCAAGAGGAGTAACGCGATAACCACCCCAATGTGGAGGGCATGGAACAACACTTCCTTCAGGCCACTTTTCGGCTGCGCCTTGAAATCTTTGTTCTAACTCTTCACGTGATGCAAGGGGTGCTGATTGGTGACTGGCCCACGCACCGATTTGAGATGACCATGGACGCGTTGCAAAATAGCTCTGTGATTCTTCACCACTGACTTTTTCAGTAACTCCGCTAATTGAAACCTGTCGCTCCATGGCATACCACGGGAACAAAAGACTGACCTGTGGGTTCATCTCGATCGAGTGAGCTTTGCGCGATGAGTAATTAGTAAAGAATGTAAAGCCACCGTGCGAAATATCTTTGAGCAGTACCGTGCGAGTTGTAATCGCTAAATCAGAGTCAATAGTTGAGAGCACCATGGCGTTGGCCTCGACGATGATTGGATTTTCATGGGCCTGGCCCAGCCACTCTGCAAATGCCTTAATAGGATTGGCATCTAATTCACCGATGCCGTCCTGGCCATATGAGCGGCGCATCGCCCTGATTTCATCGCGATTAAAACTCTTCTCACTCATGGATGTATCGAACCTCACTTTGGCCGTGAGTGCATCCTCGTACTGGGATGGTGTTTAGCACCCCCTGTTTAGGTGCAGAATTAGCCCCTGCAGAGCCGATATAAAGGAGCCGAACGTGTCAGAGGATTTCAAGGCTGGTCTTGAGGGTGTCATCGCCTTTGAATCCCAGATCGCAGAGCCAGATAAAGAGGGAAGTTCACTTCGCTACCGTGGTGTCGATATTGAAGATCTCGTTGGTCGCGTCTCATTTGGAAACGTGTGGGGATTATTAGTCGATGACGAGTTCAATCCAGGCCTGCCAAATGCTGAAAAATTTCCTTTGCCGGTTCACTCAGGTGATGTTCGCGTAGATGTTCAGGCCGCGATCTCGATGTTGGCACCAGCATGGGGATTTAAACCTCTATTAGATATCGATGAAGTTGAGGCGCGTAGTAATCTCGCCCGCACATCTGTCATGGTGCTTTCTTACTTAGCTCAAGCTGCACGTGGTCAAATTGCTCCACCGATTCCAGAGTCTGAAATCGATAAGGCACATACTGTTGTAGAGCGAATGATGATCCGCTGGCGTGGAGAGCCAGATCCACTACACGTGCGCGCAATCGATGCATACTTTGTATCTGCTGCCGAACATGGAATGAACGCATCAACATTTACCGCACGGGTTATTGCTTCAACTGGTGCAGATGTAGCCGCTGCGATTTCTGGTGCAATCGGTGCGATGTCTGGACCATTACATGGTGGTGCACCTTCGCGCGTACTGCACATGATCGATGAAGTTGAAAAGACCGGCGATGCAACTGCTTATGTAAAAGGCCTACTTGATCGCAAAGAGCGTCTAATGGGCTTTGGTCACCGCGTCTATCGCGCTGAAGATCCACGAGCCCGTACTTTGCGTCGCACCGCAAAAGAGTTAAACGCCCCGCGCTATGCAATTGCTGAGGCTCTAGAGCAAGCAGCTCTAAAAGAGCTTCGCGAACGACAACCAGATCGTGTTCTTGAAACAAACGTTGAGTTCTGGGCAGCGATTATTTTGGACTTTGCCCAAGTTCCATCACATTTATTTACATCGATGTTTACCGCCGCCCGCACCGCCGGATGGTCTGCACATATTCTTGAAGAAAAGCGCACGGGCAGATTAATCCGCCCATCTGCGCGCTATATCGGCAAAGCTCCTCGCTCTCCCGAATCAGTGACTGGCTGGGATTCAACGGTCGAACAGCTTCATAAGTAACGGAGTGCAGCAGGACTGAAAGAGTGCTTGGATTTAGCCATGTCCAAGGCACAAGTATCGATCATGTGGTTTCGTCGAGATCTACGAATCAATGACCACCCTGCACTATTAGCTGCAATTGAATCATCAGAGCAAGTGATTCCACTTTTTATTCTCGATAAAGCCCAAATTGCAGAGGCTGGTGAAAAACTCTTGGCGTATATGGGCCAATCTCTAAGAAAGCTTGACGAGTCACTTGGTAATCGCCTACATATTATCGAAGGCGATCAGGTAGAAGTTTTATCGGCACTTATTAAGAAGTACGAGGTTGCAGAGGTCCACATCTCTGCAGAGTATGAGCGCTATGGCGCAGCCCGTGATGCTCGAGTCGAAGCTGCTGGCATTACATTAATTCGCACTGGAAGCCCTTATGCAGTTACTCCAGGACGAGTTGTAAAACCTAGCGACGGAACTCCATACAGGGTCTACACACCTTTTTATAGAGCATGGCGCACACATGGTTGGCGAGCACCAGCTATCACACCAAAGAGTTTGAACTTGGTTGAACCAACTTCTGAGTATCGTAATTTTCCAGACTTTCCTCTGCCAAAAGGTGTTGAGGTCATTGAGGCAGGAGAGCAAGCGGCTCTATCTCGATTCAAGATCTTTACCAAGAGTGGTCTTAACTCCTACGATGAAAATAGAAATTTTGCAGGTATAGATGGAACCTCAAAGATGAGTTCGTATCTAAAGTTTGGTGAGATTCATCCTAGGACTTTATTAAAAGGACTCGGAGAAGATAAGGCCCACGATACTTTTAGAAAAGAGATTGCGTGGCGCGAGTTTTATGCCGATGTTCTTTTTAATAACCCAATGACCGATCGGGAGTATTACGCACCGCGCTTTGCCGATATGCGATATGACAAACCTGGTGCTCAATTTAGTGCCTGGTGTGAGGGCACGACCGGTTATCCCTTTGTAGATGCTGCGATGCGCCAGTTAGTACATGAGGGCTGGATGCACAATCGAACACGAATGGTTGTGGCATCATTTCTCGTCAAGGATCTACATTTAGAGTGGCAGTTAGGTGAGAGATTCTTTGCCCAGCACTTAGTTGATTTTGATGTTGCATCCAACGCTCATGGTTGGCAATGGACAGCTGGCAGTGGGACAGATGCATCGCCGTACTATCGAGTCTTTAACCCGATTGAACAGGGCAAGCGCTTTGATTCCAACGGTGATTACATCCGTAAGTATGTGCCAGAACTTGCCCACTTATCTGCTGCAGAGATTCACGAACCGTGGCTCTATCTCAATGGTTACAGCAAGGGCTATCCAGAGCGAATAGTGGATCATGCACTTGAGCGCCTTGAATCATTAGCGCGATTGAAAGAGATTAAAGCCGACAAACCCCAAGACCCTCGCGCTTAGCCCGATACATCGCATCATCGGCTCGGCGCAGTAAATCAGGCGCCCCATTATTGGCAGCCAGGCCGATACTGACGCCTATTTGAATATGGTGGTTCTCAATAGTGAATGGATAACTCAGCGTTGCACGCAGGGCTAGTGCAAGATCCATCGCTGATTCGTAACTTCCCTCATATAAAACCCCAAACTCATCTCCGCCCAAGCGGGCAAGTAGTGCGCCATGAGGTAGGGCTCGACTAAAGCGCAGGGCAACTTGCTGTAGAACTTTATCTCCAGCGGCATGACCATGTGAGTCATTTACGGGCTTAAAACCATCGAGATCTAAGAGCATGAGTGAACCATCTTTACCCATAAAACTCTCAATCTCAGAAATCAATGTGCGGCGATTTGGTAGACCAGTTAACTCATCTGTGCGCGCCAAAATACGTTCATGGCCAATATTTTTTGCCGCTTTGAGTGCGATCGTCATGCGAATGAAGGCTAAGAGCAGGGTTGCGATTGCAGGGATCAAGACAAAGTTTGGGAAATAACCGGGTCGAAGTGCGATGAGGGCTAAGAGGGTTGCACTCAAGAAAACAGAGAGTGTGATCAAAATCGGATTAGTACTCTTATCATCGAGTGAGTCTGAGCCCGTGCAGTGAAAACTTAGCGCGATGATGAGAAGTCCCAAAAGCCAACCATCGTCGATGAGGGATCCAAAGGTATAAGTATTATTGATATGCATTCCAAGATAGAGGAAATCAGTTATAGAAAAGGTTAGAACACCAGTTGCAAGAACTAACCCGCGCTTAGATGGGCCTTGTGCCAAAGTCGTGGCTAAAGTTAGTGAGATCACAATCAAATCCGCTATGGGATAGATGATTGCAAAAAATGTTTGGACAAGATCGCCATTAAAGTGCGGTAATACAGGCTTAAGGAAAAATGTAGTACCTAACGTAGTTAAACCTAGACCGACGATAGATGCATCAAAAATCTCAAGAGTTGAGAACTTACGGCTAGGAGATAGCAAGCGTGGCAGGGCAACTATGGCCAAGGGATAGAAGAGTAGGTATGCGATGTTAGAGAGCAGTTGTGTGGGTGCACTTATAAGAAAGTAGGAGGAGATACTTGATATGAGAGAGCCACTAAGCCATAAGCCAATCGCTGCTGCAATAAGTGGCTGGGCAAAGCAGTCGTTGACTCGCGAGGCGTTCATAACGACTGCTATTGCAGTCAGTGCAATTGCGTTATAGAGGAAGAGCTCACTCCACATACCTTTCATAGAGGGGACAAGATTTAAGAGCAGATGCGTTACCAAAAGCACGGGAGCGAGGAAGAGAAGTAGCCTCGTGCGCATTTACTCAACCTAGGCACATAGGCGCAAGAATTAAATAGGGAAAGCCCCATTATTAGAATGGATGAGGAGCTAACCCATTCTATTTTAGAGTGAGAGCTATAAGCCTTTAGTGCAAATTAATAAGGCAGTCGATTTGGAATCTGCGATGCTCGAGGCTAGTTCAATTGGCTTGCTTGCTGCAACGGCCTTAGATGCTTCGAGTTTGCGAATTGTGGCAGTTATGGCATTAATCTTGCTGGTGTAGGCACGCACTGCCGATGTCCACGAACCAAGCGCAGTTGTGAGAATCTTTTTATCGGCATCACTCTTTGCAGCAGCAAGCTTCGCCTGTGCCGCCGTAAGACGTATATTTGACTCATCTAGCTTTACCTGAATCTCTGCTTTATTTGTAATCTCATTTGCGATTCCAAGATCAATAACTGGAATCTGGGCTGTGTAATTTGCTGAAATTGCAGCAGAAGAATTTTTTGCCTTAATATAGCCATTAGCAGAAAGAAGGCAGTCATTTGATAGCCAGGTCAACTTTGTACTAGTTGACAAGGGATTCTTTGCACACTTGTATTTTCTACCGCTAACGGTTGTTGAGGCACCTGACTTCGTGCAAGTAACACCATTTGAAATAGGAGCGGCAGTAGCTGGCGCGGCAGTTAGTACGCCTGAAGCGATGATGATTGTGACACCAACTGCTGCGAGTTTACGCATGTGAAAACCTCCATTGAATGTGTCGTAATTCTATCGAGCGGGGCTTTAAGGGCCTGTGATAACTCGCCGATAAAGCAGTGAATTCCTTGTGAGTTTAACGGCGCTGCTTTACCCGAACGCTCATTCCGATTTTTCGTACCATTGGACGAGGCGCAATACTCATGATCAAAGCTAATAACTTGTACTGCCAACCCGGGATGGAGATCGCCCTACCTTTAAGAGCATCACTCCAAGCTTGTGCCACAAGTTTGTCGGCGCTAAGCCACATAAAAGCGGGTAGTCCCTTCATAGACATTCGGCCCCGCTGATGAAACTCGGTTCGAGTAAAGCCTGGGCATAGTGCGCTGATTATTACCTGAGTACCAGCTAATTCAGTATGAAGAGATTCGGAGAGCACCGTCAGATATGACTTGGCTGCGCTGTATGTTCCACCAGCGATAAAACCGGCAACAGAGGAGACGTTGATGATGATGCCTTTATTCCGTGCCTTCATTCCAGGTAGAGCCACATGCATCAATCGCATAGGAGTTCGCACTAAGACATCGAGTAGGTTTTGCTCGGTATCTAATGCGCTAACCGTGAAGGCCTTATTGATTCCAAAACCAGCGTTATTGATCAGAACATCGATCTCATGCTCAGCGATATAACTTTCAACAAGTGCGCATCCTGCATTAGTTGAAAGATCAGCTTGGAGAACCTTCGTTTCAACTCCGTAACTTCCTTGAAGGGCCGCTGCCCGTTCGTTTAGTCTTGGCAGGTCGCGCGCCACAAGCACGACGTTGTAGTTATTGGCTGCAAGTAGTCGAGTAAAACTCTCACCGATACCAGCAGTTGCACCAGTAACTAAGGCCCAAGATCGCATTACTCTCCTAAGAAATCTTTAGTGCGCCAACTGCACCGGCTGGCACAAAGGGTTGGTTCGGCGCGATGGGGAAAATACGTAGGTATTTCGCACCTTGTGCTGGACGAAGATCTGCATCACCTTTGTTTGGCCACATCGATAATGCACGTTCTGCTTGTGCGGTAATAGTAAGTGATGGATTAACCCCAAGGTTGGCGGTGATAGTCGAACCATCCACGATATGCAGAGTTGGATAGTTATAGACGCGATGATAAGGATCGATAACGCCATGCTCTGCATTCTCTCCAATTACACATCCGCCAACAAAGTGAGCGGTAAAAGGCGCATCAATAAGATCGCCAATATGTCCACCTGCGATCCCGCCATATTTGTCGGCGATGCGTCGTACGGCCTCGTTAGCCGCGGGAATATACGTGGCATTTGGCTTTAGCGGATCATTTGTAGATGTTAAATGCCAACCAAATAAGCCCCGTTTCCCACTCACAGTTACCGATGAATCAACATTTTGCATCGTGAGTGCAATTACTGTGCGCTGGCTCCAGCGACGAACATTGAGAATCTTTCCAAGCAGTGATGGATTGGCAATGAACTGTTTGAGCCAGTGCCTTCTTCGTCCCCTTGATTTATAACCATCGGTCATGATGGTCTGCATTAAGCCCATAAAGTTACTGCCCTTGCCATATCGCACTGGCTCGATATGCGTGTGCTCATCGGGAAAAAATGAGGATGTAATCGCACTACCAGCGCTGAAATCAATATCGGTATTGGGCATCATGGCACCAGTTAAGGCCTCGCTATTTGTGCGAGAGAGTTGACCTAAGTGATTAGATAATTGAGGAAGTGTTTTACGCTTCATTGCATGCAGAAGCTTTTGAGTGTTATATGTTCCGGCCGCAACAATAACTTGATTAGCATTAAACTTAATAACTGTTGCAAAGGGGTCATTGCTCTTAACGGCACGAATTTCCCACGTGCCGTCAACGTTTTGTGAAAAGGATTTAACAGTAGTCATTGGAAAGACTTGTGCACCAGCAGATTCAGCTAAACCTAAGTAGTTCTTAGGCAGAGTATTTTTTGCATTAAATTTACAGCCAGTCATACAAGCGCCACATTGTTGACAGCCATTTCGATCTGGCCCAACCCCGCCGAAGTATGGATCTTTAGCAGCAATACCTTTACCTTCACCAAAGTAGATACCAAGAGGGGCCATCTGAAATGTGTGCCCAACACCCATCTCTGTTGCAACATCTTTCATCGCTTGATCACTGGGAGAAAAATATGGATTTTCAGCTACACCCAACATCCGCCTGGCTTGATCAAAGCACGGCTCTAACTCTTTTTTCCAATCGGTAATCGATGCCCATTGTGCATCTTGAAAATATTCATCACTTGGCTGGTACAAAGTATTTGCATAGACAAGTGAGCCTCCACCAACGCCGGCACCAGCCAAAACCAATACATCCGGCAGCACATGAATGCGTTGGATCCCGTAGCAACCAATCGCCGGTGCATAGAGAAACTTGCGTAAGCGCCATGATGTCTTAGGAAAATCCTTATCGCGAAATCTCCGCCCTGCCTCTAGAACTGCGACGCTATAACCCTTTTCACGCAGGCGCAGCGCTGAGACCGATCCGCCAAAGCCAGACCCGATTATTACGACATCAAAACTCTTCGACATTTGCGTGAGTCTAACTACCCCAATATTTTATGACAAGATTGGCTTCGTAATCCAAGTAGGTCCTCGTAGCTCAGTGGATAGAGCAATCGCCTCCTAAGCGGTAGGTCGCCGGT
>CANJTH010000034.1:0-10974 GCA_947477185.1 Actinomycetota bacterium | reverse complement strand
ATTTAATAATTGAACCTGATCTTTCAAATGCTGCGCCCTTTCTCTCAATCGCAATGCTATGTGGAGGAAGCATCACAATCGCAGATTGGCCTGCAAAGACAACACAGCCTGGAGATCAACTCCGCTCGATCCTCTCTGACATGGGAGCAAAGATTTCAATGAGTGAAAAAGGATTAACTCTTACGGGTACGGGTGTTATTAATGGAATTGACATTGATTTACATGATGTTGGTGAGCTCACACCAGCGATTGCAGCTTTAGCAATCTTTGCAGATTCACCATCACATCTTCGGGGTATTGCTCACTTGCGCTTACATGAGACTGATCGCTTATCTGCATTGACTCGGGAAATTAACGCTTTAGGCGGCGACGTTAAAGAACATGAAAGCTCGCTGCACATTACCCCTGCGCCATTACATGGTGGGGTTTTTCATACCTATGAGGATCATCGATTAGCAACTGCCGGGGCTGTAATCGGCCTCATGGTGCCTGGCATTGAAGTTGAAAATATTGCAACCACTCGCAAAACGTTGCCAGATTTTCCAGGATTATGGAGCTCGCTTCTTACATGAGAGTGCGAATAGGCAAGCGATGAGTCCACGCGAATACGATGAGTCCGATGCACGGATAAGACCAGCTCGCAGCACTCGCCCGCGAAGTAAGGATCGCCCCAGCCATAGCGCGGCGATAAGTGCCTTAGTTACAACCGTTGATCGCGGCCGGCAGACCTGCATTACCGATGAGGGATTAGTAATTACCGCCATGCGTGCCCGCGAACTAGGACCAAAATCAGTTGTTGTTGGTGATCTCGTTTCCATAGTGGGAGATATCAGTGGGAGTGAAGGTAGTTTGGCGCGCATAGTCGCCGTCAATGATCGCCGAAACTCGCTCAGTAGAACCGTTGATGATGCAGCACAAGTAGAGCGGACTATCGTTGCAAATATCGATCAATTAGTAATCGTCGTCGCTGCGACAAACCCAGAGCCACGACGGGGTTTAATCGATCGCTTTTTAGTCTCTGCATTTACTGAAGGTATTGCTCCAAAGTTAGTCGTTACTAAAACCGAGCTCGGAGCCGTCCCAGATTTTATAGCCCAGTATTCAAAGTTAGATGTTGAGATTCTGCATACCGCGATTAAGAGTCAATCACGTGAAAAGGATTTAGAGGCCTTGCATATGATGCTTCAGGGCAAAATCTCAGTTTTAGTAGGCCACTCTGGAGTCGGAAAATCAACGCTCATTAATGCCTTAGTACCAGAGGCAGATCGCTTAACGGGAGATGTAAATGCATCAACTGGGCGCGGACGTCACACATCATCTAGTGCCATCGCACTCCCTTTAGTCGATAGTGATGGCTGGATTATTGATACACCGGGAATTCGCGCCTTTGGTTTATCTCATATAAATAACAATCGAATCGTGGATGCATTTACCGATTTATCGCAGGTCGCAGCAAACTGTCGCTCTAACTGCTCACACTCTGAGAGTTCATGTCTACTCGATGCCTGGGCCGCTCCCGGAGGGGTTTTAGATGCCGAGCGCAGTGCGCGCCTAGCCAGTCTTCGCTCTTTACTTGCCGTCAAGGATCAAGCCGTGCACGGCGTTGAGGATTAAGATTGCCGCATTATGAGCAATGATTCGGCGAGATATAAAGATGATTTAGCGCTGGCCCATGTACTGGCCGATCTCGCCGATTCAATCGCCTTGGAGAGATATCAAGCCTTGGATTTAGTAGTCACAACTAAGCCAGATAACACGCCTGTCACAGATGCCGATCGCGCCGTTGAAACGGCGATTCGTCAAGCACTTGCAAAGCATCGCCCCGATGATGGCCTATTAGGTGAAGAGTTCGGTAGCGATATTTCTGGTGCCAAGCGCTATTGGGTGATTGATCCAATCGATGGAACTAAGAATTTTATGCGTGGAGTACCAACATGGGCCTGTTTAATCGCACTTGTAGAGGTTGCAGCTGATTCAACACAAGAGGTAGTAGTTGGGATTGCAAGTGCGCCTGCCTTGTCCCGTCGTTGGTTTGCATCAAAGGGGGCAGGGGCCTTCGTAGTTTTTAATGGCGATACTAAAAAACTCTCAGTCTCGCGTGTGGCATCTCTCACTGATGCATCAATTGCATACTCTGATTTCATTGGCTTTGGTGATCGACTTGAAGCATTTCAGAAGATGCTCTCTCATGCATGGCGCACACGTGGCATAGGGGATTTCTGGTCGCATATGCTGGTGGCAGAGGGCGCAGTTGATGTAGCAGTCGAACCAACTCTTGCAGTGTGGGATATGGCAGCTCTCGACATTATTGTGCGTGAAGCCGGTGGAAGATTTACGAATGTAACTGGGAAAGCAGGGCCATTTGGCGGCAGTGGAGTCTCAACTAATGGGCTTGTGCATGATGCGGTAATAAATGGAATAAATCCGAGTAAATAAGCGCTATACCTAATGAAACGATTTCAGAGAGCCTGGTAGAGAGAAGTGAGACGATGAGCACAGTATTAGAGCCAACAACGCTCTCAATCGAGGGCATGACCTGTTCATCGTGTGTGAATACCGTTGAGAAGGCTTTAAACTCTGTTGCTGGCGTGAGTGCAACGATTAACTTTGCAACAGAGACGGCTCATATTCTGGCCCCGGCCGATATGGATGTTAAAGAGCTCATCAAATACGTTGAAAAGGCGGGTTACAAGGCTGCGCTACTGCAGGCTGGTCAATCGGTGACGCTTCACAATAAGAAATCTGCCCGTGCCCTTTTCTTTGCAGCAATCTTTGCCATTCCTGCAGTAACTATCTCGATGGTTATGAGTTGGCACCACCAGATAGATATGTGGATACATCAAAGCCTTGATTATTTTGCGATACCGCATCCACTGTATTCGCCCACTGCTTGGCTCGTTATTGGATTGAGTGCGCCCGTTGTTTTGTTAGTTGCCTGGCCTATTCACCGTGCAGCTCTGCGCAATCTAAAGCATCCAACGATGGATAACTTGATCTCACTTGGCTCACTTGCAGCATTCGCATGGTCCATCTATGCCAATGCAACGGGTGCAGGGGATGTCTATACAGAAGTTGCTGCAGGAGTAATCTTCTTTATAATTCTTGGCCGCTTTTTAGAAACGCGTGCAAAGTCACCTGCAGGTGCGGCGTTAACTTCACTCCTTGCCTTAGGTAGTAAAGAGGTAACAATCGTACGTGGGGGATTCCCACTGATTGTTCCGATTGAACAGTTGCAGATAGGTGATGAGTTTGAAGTACTACCAGGTGCTCGCATCGCAACCGATGGCATCGTTGTTAAGGGCGAAAGCGCCGTTGATAACTCAATGCTGACTGGCGAATCAAAGCCGATTGATGTTCGCCCAGGCTCACTAGTTATCGGAGCATCTCTAAATCACAACGGGCGATTAATTGTTCGTGCAACGAGAATTGGTAGCGATACTGAACTCGCCCGCATCACTGCCATGGTTATAAGTGCGCAGGGCACAAAGGCACCGATTCAACGCCTTGCCGATCGCATTAGCGCCGTCTTTGTCCCCATCGTTACCCTCATTTCAATCGCAACATTTCTTGGTTGGTACTACACCGATCACTCTCTAACTCGATCTATATCAATTGCAATAACCGTCTTAATAATTGCATGTCCATGTGCACTTGGCTTAGCCACGCCTGTGGCCTTGCTCGTTGCATCAGGGCGCGGTGCCGGGCGCGGAATAGTTCTGCGCGAGCCACGAGTTCTCGAGGTCGCACGCACAGTTGATACCGTTGTATTTGATAAGACGGGCACATTAACGCAGGGTGTTATGAACGTTGTCGAAGCGACAGTATCGAGCGCGGCTGGTGCGGTTCTGGGCAGTTCATTTACCTCGTTAATAAATGAGGCAACGATTCTCTCTTCAGCCCTTGCAATCGAATCTCAAAACTCACACCCAGTGGCCCTAGCAATTGCACGTCACGCCCTTGGTAAGGGCGCAAAAAACTACGATGTCACAGAGTTTGCTGTCACCCCCGGATCAGGGGCCGCTGGTCGCGTCAACTGCGGTGCACACTCACCAGTTGTATTAATCGGCTCTCCCTCAGCTGTTGCGCATAGCTGTACTGATTTTCATGCTGAGTTAAAGTCAGCGATCACTCGTGGCCAAGAGGCAGGGTTAACAGTTTCAGTTCTTGCATGGGATGGAGTTGCACTGGCCGTCTTTGCAGTGGGCGATCAATTAAAGAGTGATGCCGCCGAAACCGTGCGCGCACTACGCACAATGGGAATCACCCCATGGCTAGTAACTGGAGATAGCGCGCAGGTTGCAGCATCGGTTGCAAACACTGTGGGTATCGATGCCGAACATGTTGTCTCAGAAGCTCTACCGGAAACAAAGTTAAAGTTTGTAGAGCAGTTAAAATCTGAGGGACGTTGCGTATTAATGATCGGTGATGGCATTAACGATGCCGCGGCGTTAACGGCTGCTGATTTATCGATGGCAATGGGAACAGGTACTGACACTGCGATTTCGAGCGCCGATATAACGCTGATGAACTCAGGCCTTGGCAGTGTTATCGATGCCTTGAAATTAGCAAAGAAGACGCTGCGCATCATTCATCTGAATATGGGCTGGGCCTTTATCTACAACGTTATTGGCCTGCCGATAGCAGCCCTTGGCTTATTGCGGCCAATCTATGCCGCAGCAGCAATGGCGCTTTCATCACTATTTGTCGTGACAAATTCGCTGCGCATAAAGTAAAAACGCTCTCTTAGTTCTAGTAGCGGGGGCAGGATTTGAACCTACGACCTCTGGGTTATGAGCCCAGCGAGCTACCGAGCTGCTCCACCCCGCGTCGGTTTCTGCAATCTTATGGGTTCAATAGATAAAGACCAAATCCATGAATTAAAACCCTTGGATTTGGCCTTTATCTGACAATCTCTTGCGGAGATTAATTTAAATCAGCTGCAGTTTATTTCTTTACTTGTGCAGCAATTGCCGCAGCGATAGCTGATTTCAAACGATCTTGTGCAAGACCATATGCAGCAAAGTCACCATTTGCAAGCGCCGCTTGTCCATCGGCAAGTGCCTGCTTGGCACTTGCTAATGCGCTAGCTAGCGAGTTATTAGTAGTTCCAGTAGTTGTAGTGCTTCCCGATACCGCGGTTGTTCCGGAGTTTCCACCAAATACTTGATCGAGGGCACCCTTTAATGTGTCGCCATATCCGATTTGATCTCCAAAAGAGACGAGAACTTTTTGGAGCAATGGATACGCAGCTGAGTTTGCTGTAGCACGAACGTATACGGGTTGTACATAAAGTAATCCTCCACCAACTGGAAGTGTGAGCAGGTTACCTAGAACTACATCAGAGCCTCCGCGACGCAGTAGCGAGAGAGAGTTCGCAACTTCAGGCTTAGCCTCAAAGTTAGATGCAACTTGTGAAGGACCGGCGATATTTGTGCTGCGCGGAAGTTGAAGAACTTTTATCTTGCCGTAGTTAGGTCCTGCATCTGAGTTCACAACTGCAAAGGCCGATAAGTTTTCGCGACCACCGCGTGGAACAAATGGTGTAGTAAGCGCGAACTCTGGTTTCTTATCTCCTGGCATTTGAAGAGTTAAGTAATAAGGAGGCTGCGCCCCTGCATTAGCTCCAAAAGTCGAAGGGTCGCGCGGTACGCGCCAGAAATCCTGGCCACCATAAAAAGCTGCAGCTGTTTGTACGTGGTAAGAGGAGAGGATTTCGCGTTGAACGCGGAACATGTCCTCTGGATAGCGAATATGCGACATGAGATCTTTTGAAATCTTAGATTTTGGTGTGACGGTGCCAGGGAAGGCCTTGCTCCAGGTAGCTAAAACTGGATCTTTTTCATCCCACTGGTACAACGTAACGGTACCGTCATATGCATCAACCGTTGCCTTAACTGAGTTACGGAGGTAGTTAACGCTCTGATTTCTTTGTGCGGTAACTGCGCTTGAATTTGCAGTTAGTGCATCATTTGTAGCACTTGAGAGAGAAATCTGCTTTGAGTATGGATACCCAGCACTTGTTGTGTAGCCATCAATAATCCATAGAACTTTGCCACCAATTATCGCCGGATATGGGTCTCCATCGAGAGTTAACCATGGCGCAACTTTTGCTACACGCTCGCGAGGGTTACGCTCAAAGAGGATCTTTGAATCCTTATTAATAAGTGATGACAGTAAGAGTTTTTGCTCTTGATACTTAAGAGCAAAGACCAACTTATTGATTAGCGAACCAACTGGAACCCCACCGGTACCCTTATAGGTATAGTTTTTTTGGCCATTAGCTGATGCGTCATCTGGATAATCAAACTCAACTGGAGAATCGGTTTTTACTCCGCCAATGATTGAATAATCAGGAACATTTTCACCGAAATAAATGCGAGGTTCAAAATCTCCTAGACCCTTAGTTGGTGGCAGATCGCCAACTGCAAAAGAAGGCTTACCATCGGCATCACGAGCATTTGCATATGCGGCGACAAAACCAAATCCGTGAGTATAGACAAGGTGATCATTAATCCAGTTTCGAGATGGATTGCCATCAATATTTAGCTCACGCACGGCAACAACAACGTCACGCTTTACCCCATCAATTGTGTATCGGTCAAAATCGAGAGATTCAGGGAAGGCGTAGTAAGGCTTAATCTGTTGGAGTTGACGAAATGTCGCAGAAAGAACATTTGGATCCATTAAACGAATATTTGCAATCGTTGCTGCATCATCTGCAAGCTGTCCGGCTGAAGCCGTAAGGGTTGCTTGGTAATCATCGATTTGGACGTCATCTAGTCCATAAGCTGTGCGTGTGGCATCGATATTGCGCTGGATATATGGCGCTTCTTTTGATGATTCGCTTGGCTTAACTTGGAACTGCTGAATTGCACCAGGATAAATGCCTGCAATGAGCACCGATGAGATTACAAGTAGTGCAGTACCGGCGGCAGGTAATACCCATGAGCGACGAACGATATTTGCAAAAAACAGGAGCGAACAGAGAACTGCAATCGCGGCCAAAATCGCCTTAGCTGGCAGAACTGCATTCACATCGGTATAGGTGAGCCCTGTAATTAACTTGCTCTCTTTGAGCGCCAGCGCATAACGATCGAACCAGTATGCAACTGCCTTGAGTAGTACGACTCCGCCGAGCAAAACAGAGAGTTGAACACGCGCTGCAACCGTCGTGCGATCTTCACGGACCTGTAGTCGGATTCCGCCATATAGATAATGAACAACCGAGGATGAAATGATTGAAAGAACCAGGCTTGAGATTGCCCATGCAATAAGCGTTTGCCAGAATGGAAGACGGAAAGCGAAGAATGAGATGTCCATATTGAACTGTGGATCTGTGGTTCCAAATGGAGTTGAATTCTTAAATAGTAGCCATGTCGACCACAACAGCGAACCTGATGTTCCGGCAAAGTAGAAAAGTGCAACAGCTAAACCGAGAACGACCCAACGCTTTATAGGTTCAATCTGTGCGCGATAACGCTCAAGATTATCGGCCTCTACAGTCATCGGCACATATAGTGGACGTCGCTTATAAGCGATGATGATATTGAGAAGAATAAGTGCAGCAGTTATTAAACCAGCGACCACAAAGAGCCCAATCTTTGTCAATAAGAGCGTTGACCAGACCGATGTGAAATTAACGGATTTAAACCAGAGCCAATCTGCGTAAAATCCGCTCACTGAAACCAGTGCTACACCGATAGCAACGAGGACTCCTATTGCTATGGGAAGAGGACCGCGACGGGCTTTGAAGTTGAACTGAGGGGCTACATTTGTCATGGCACAACGCTAGCGCACCATTAGCACGCTTACTATTTGGAGGTTTTGGGCAAAGATGCAAGGCATGTGCACTCTGCAGAGTGTGAACAACTCCTGCACAAGCGGCATTAGGGCGCGGGCTAGGCCCCTACCGAGAGAGCGTTCATGGCATCGGTGAGGGTAGCCACAAAGACAACCGTGATGCCTTGCGGTGGGTTAGTAATATCACCCTGGTTTCCAAGGGGGGCTAAAAATATCTTGGCACCAGCCTTATGTGCGGCACGGATTTTTTCATTGATGCCACCGATAGGCCCGACTGTGCCATCGATGCTAATCGTGCCGGTACCAGCAATATGGCGCCCATCTAAAATTTCGCGAGGTGTAAGAAGTTCGATAACACCGATTGCAAAAATCATTCCGCCGCTCGGGCCACCAGTTCGTTTAACATCAAAGAGAATATTCTTTTCAACGAGTTGATTAGGAGTGAGGCCAAAATTTGGATTAGCTCGAAGGAAAGTTAGCGCCGCCCCGATCGCTTTGCTCTGCGAACCCGTCATATCTGCAGTAGCGGCCTTCTTCTCAGACTCATTGGTTGCACCTGGTTGATAAATCGCAGCACGTGGATAGACCGCCTCATCACTTCGAAGCCAAGAGTAAATAAGCTCTGGTCCGATTATCCAGTTATTGGGATTTGTAACACGAATCGACATTAAATCTAGTCGCCCCGTAGCTGGGTATGATTTCTGATTCTTAATGGTAATAATCTTTTCAAAGATATTTTGTGCACTGCCCGGCATTACGATTGCAAAGGGTAGTGGTGCAACTAAGGCTAATGTGAAAAAAACTCCCAGCACGGCGATA
The DNA here is from genome assembly GCA_947477185.1 of Actinomycetota bacterium. Taxonomy (GTDB): domain Bacteria; phylum Actinomycetota; class Actinomycetes; order Nanopelagicales; family Nanopelagicaceae; genus Planktophila. Next base: position 2,355 of record CANJTH010000034.1, on the reverse strand, counting down.
ACAAATCGAGGCAGAGGTGAGAAACGCATAGTGCGTACTAGTTTATGTGCGGGGCTCTGAATCAGAGCCTGAAGGGCTAGGCGCTTCACCATTGTTGGCATCGCGGGCCTGTGAATCGCGCAACGAATCTTGGAAGCGCTGGAACTGGCCCACGGAGCGCTGAGTTTCTTGCTGGTACTTGCCCTGGAACTTAGAGATCCACAGAACGTAGCCAAGGCCGCCGATTAAGCCCATGGCAGGCACGATCCACCATATTAAGGCTGTAGCTGCACTGGACATGTGATGAGCCTATCGCCTGCGGGAAGAAATCCAATGGATATCTGGTTACATCGCTGAGAGGATTAACACATGACGCCATTTGGTTTTACACCCGATAGCTCCGACGACGCTGAAAAAAATAATGGCGACGGTTCGGTGGATTTTGCTGCGATGATGCAACAGATGCAGCAAAAGATTCAAGAAGAGTTTTCAAAGTTAGGAGTGAGTGGGCCTGGTTTTGCACCAACAATCGAGGCACTTCCTAAAAGTATTGTTCGCGATACTGCAAAGAAATGTGTAACGGCAATGGGCTCTTCACCCATAGGTGCAAATGATGTATCCAAGGTGACCGAGGCTTTTTCAATCGCTGAGCTATGGCTCAATGAGGCAACATTTTTCCCACAATCAACCGTTGCATCTAACTCAACTCTCTCTCGAAGCGATTGGGTCGATGCGACTCTTGCTGGATGGCAGATTTGCGTTGAACCACTTGCACTGGGATTAACGAGTGCGATCTCAGAGCTGCTACGTGACTCTGCCGGCGATGATGCACAGAGTGCGACCGAAGGTGCAATGCAGATCCCAGTGGGAATGATCGCCACACTCCTGCGCTCATTTATTGGCTCGCTCTTGGCAACCCAACTAGGTCAATCAATCGGCGGCTTAGCCGGCACTGCTACGGGTATTCACGATGTGGGTCTGCCCCTAGTTGATCCCGTATATCCAGCTCTAGTGCCACAAAATATCGAAGAGTGGGCACAGGATTTAGATATCCCTATCGATGAAATTCGCATCTTCCATGCACTTCGTGAGAGCGCCGGTGCGCGATTATTTTCACATAATCCATGGTTAACCTCTTATATTCGCAGCGCGATATCAGAGTATGCACGCGGAATTCATATCGATATCGATGCAATTCAACTCCAAGCTCAAGAGCTCTTTGATGCATCTGCTGCCGGCTCTGGAGAATTCGATCCAACAAACCCAGAGAGCTTTACGATGGCGCTCAATCAGGGGATGTTTACACCTGAAGAAACTCCAACGCAACGTGGTGCATTAGTAAAACTTGAAACAGTTTTGGCACTCGTTGATGGGTGGAGCGAATGTGTTGTCAAGCTTGCTGCCGGTGATCGCTTACCAAATATTGCAGCGCTGCAAGAGACATTGCGCCGCCGTCGTGCTACCTCTGCTCCAACACAACAACTCTTTTCAAATCTCTTTGGTCTTGAAGTCTCACCACGTCTTGCGCGTGAGGCAACAGCTTTTTGGCAATCCATCGGCTCTGTTCGTGATCTTCAATCGCGCGATCAGATTTGGAGTGGCATTTTGCCGACCGCCTCAGATCTCTTAACTCCTGAAAATTATCTAACGAGTATTGAGATCCCAGACGATTTATCATCGCTCTAAATTTTCACGCTCATCATCGCTCTAAACTTTCACAGTTTTTCATGGCTGAAAGATCTCGACTGGGGCAGCCCCATAAAAAAGCGAACTCCCCGGGCGCTCATTCTGTATCAGCCTTCCCCTTGCTGATAAAGAACGGTTATCCGAGGAGTTCGTAGTTGTAACGTAAATGGAATCGGCCGCAGAATCAACTACACACCGCGTTGACAAATAGCTTTTTTATCGTGTAAAGAGCCCACTTAAACTCGTGTAAAGAGCCGATTTCAACTCCTTGAAAAAACCACCCGCCGATGAAATCTCTCAACACGTGGTTGAGTTTTACCGAAAATTACTCCTCGACAGATACCGTCAGAGAGTGAGCTTTGATAGTTTTCTAGATGATCTAGCCCCTGATGTGGGCGGGGATCTAGATCGAGATGCGACCCTTCCTGGGATAAATGAGGGAGAGATCGTGGTAATTCGCTCTACACGGCGCAAAAAGAACATCTCTGCCTATAGGGCAGGTGGCCGGATAGTCGTCTCAATCCCGGCGCGCATGAGTAAGGCCGATGAGCGGGCGATGGTTCCAGAGATGGTCGCCAAGATCCGTGCCCAAGAGGCGGCGATTACGATGAGTGAGAGTGCATTATCGGCTCGAATTGACGAGCTGCTGGGCGAGTTAGCCCCTGAGATCACAATCCGCCCGTCAGATGT
>CANJTH010000033.1:0-12104 GCA_947477185.1 Actinomycetota bacterium | reverse complement strand
ATTTTATCGGCATCTTTAAAGAACATACCGCCAATAACGGGCAGCTCTGTCAAGAAAGTTCCATTGGGTGCGATGGGATTTACAACAGGTAGACCATAAGCCCGACATACAGCTAAGTCATCAGCGCCGAAGGCGGGGGATTGATGGACTAATCCAGTTCCATCTTCGGTGGTGACATATGTTGCAAGAACCACGTAATGGGCATCTGGGATCTCTACATAGTCCAGGGGGCGCTTATATTTGGTGTGTTCTAAATCCTTACCGAGTATTTTTCTAAGAATCTTCTTTTCGCCCTTAACGCTTTCAATGAGCGCTTCGGCAACTATTAATACCTCACTCTTTTCATCGACCGTGGTTTCAACTACAACGTAGTCGACATCGGGATGAACTGCGATGGCGGTATTAGAAACTAATGTCCATGGAGTTGTCGTCCAGACAAGAAGTGAGGCGCCAAGGGCTGCTAGATCCCCTGATGTAACAGGGAATCGAACGTAGACCGATGGATCAGTAACCGTTTCATATCCCTGGGCTAGTTCGTGGTCTGATAAACCTGTTCCACAGCGTGGACAGTATGGTGCTACGCGATGATCTTGTACGAGTAAACCCTTTTTCCAAATCTCTTTAAGCGACCACCAAACGCTCTCAACATACTCTGGTGACATCGTCCAGTAGGCCTGATCGAAGTCGACCCAAAAACCCATACGATCGGTCATTTCGCTAAATGCACTGACATGTCGTTGAACAGATTCACGACACTTATCGTTAAATGCCGATACACCGAATTTTTCTATGTCGCCCTTACCGTTAAAGCCCAACTCTTTTTCAACTGCAATCTCAACTGGTAATCCGTGGCAGTCCCATCCAGCTTTACGAGTGACGAGGTGGCCCTTCATAGTTTGAAAACGTGGAAATACATCTTTAAATACGCGCGCTTCAATATGGTGAGTTCCGGGCATTCCATTAGCCGTAGGAGGACCCTCGTAAAATGTCCACGGCTTGGCACTTTTACGGGCCGCTACGGATTTGTGAAAGATCTCGTTCGCGCGCCAGAACTCCAAAATCTCATGCTCGAGAGCAGGAAGATCAACTGCTGCAGAGATGGCGCGAAATACCATAATAGAAAAACCTCCGAGAAAACCCTGGAGGGACGATCTCTGCTATCGCAGATTTCGCGGTACCACCCACCTTGCGCACTAGTGGCGCCACTTAACGTTCTAACCTGGCCAGTTCTAGATGAGTCTGCACTCACTTCTTCCAGCGAGCTCGTGAGGTGATTGCCCCGTCAGCGCCCATATTGAGTTAGTGGCCCCAGTCTAGGCCATAGAGGCAATGGAAATCGCTCGTGGCGCAGTTGGTATAGATGGGGCAATCGGCATAAGGTTCGCGTCATGCCCAAGAAGCCAGCCAAAAAAGCCATTAGAAAGAAGGCTGCGCCCAAGAAGGCGGTAAAGAAGGCTGCAAAGAAGGCCCCAGCAAAAAAAGCTCCAATAAAAAAAGCGGCGGCTAAAAAAGCTGTAGCAAAGAAGAGCGCGCTTAAATCAATCCCCGTTAAGAAAGCCGGCGGTAAGGCATCGACGAGTAAGACGACGCTGACCGTCGATGAGAAATCCCAGACGGTTTCAGTCTCAACGGTGAGTGCACCGATATTGGCCCCAGTTATTGAGGAGCGCCGATTAGTGATGCCACCTCCGCCACGACCATTAAAGAGTGGCAAAAAAACTACACCTTTAAAACCAATCAGGAGTGCCCCAACGCCAATCGTTGTGAGTGATTCCGAGACTCCATGGACCCCTGCAGAGCTCAAAGTCATTCGTACCGATATTGCAAAAGAGTTGGAGCGTTTGCGCCGCGAACTCACAGTTGTTGAGCTCGAGATGGATTCACTTATTCAAGAGTCGGGCGAAGGTGCTGGCGATGATCAGGCCGATGCCGGCACTAAGACTTTCGAGCGCGAACATGAGATGTCACTTGTCATTAATGCGCGTGACATGGTTTTGCAGACTGAACGGGCACTCGATCGAATTGACTCAAAGCGATATGGATCGTGCGAAGAGTGTGGCAATGTTATTGGCAAGGCACGCCTTCAAGTCTTTCCTCGCGCAACACTCTGCATGCTCTGCAAGCAGAAGGAAGAACGGCGCTAGCAGTGCAAAGGTGGCGAACACTCTTAAGTGTTGCCTGGTTTATCTGGATCTTCGATTTAGCTACTAAGGCCTGGGCAGTAAGCGAACTTGCCTACCGCGAACCGGTAAAGATTATTGGAACTTTCTTTCAACTTACCTTTGTTCGAAACTCCGGGGCTGCATTTTCACTTGCAACAAATGCCACGCTCTTTCTATCACTATTTGGAATCATCGTTCTCATCGTAATTATTTACTTCGCACCGCAGATTACCTCCAAGGGATGGTCGGTTGTATTAGGACTGGTGATGGGTGGCATATTAGGCAATCTGATGGATCGCATATTCCGCGAGCCTGGCTTTCTTCGCGGACATGTTATCGATTGGATGCAGCTGCCAAACTGGCCGATATTTAATATCGCCGACTCTGCCATTGTGTGCGCCGCTGTGCTCTCTGTGGTTCTTACCGGACGCAACATTTCTCCGATTACTAAAAAGAGTGTGCGACCATGAGTCATCGAGAACTACGCACACTTGCAGTACCTGAAGGTGTTGCAGGAGAGCGTATCGACAGTGCACTCACACGCGTATTAGGCCTATCTCGCACAGCCGTAGTGAAACTCCTAGAAGATGGCGACATCACAACTTCCAACCGCGCCATGCTTAAATCTGAACGTGTGAGTGCAGGACAAGTAATCGAGGTACTTCTACCAGCCCCGATTAATACGATTCCAATTCCACTTACTCCAATTGATGGATTAGAAATTGTTTATGAGGATGAGGATATTGTTGTAATCAACAAGCCAGTTGGTTGTGCCGCGCATCCGAGTCCTGGATGGACTGGACCAACCGTTGTTGGGGCACTGAGTGCAGCAGGTTTCATTATCTCGACCAGTGGTGCCCCAGAGCGCCAAGGTATCGTGCATCGGTTAGATGTTGGTACTAGTGGATTAATGATCGTGGCAAAGAGTGATCGCGCATTTACGGTACTTAAAGATGCTTTTCGGACACGTACAGTTGAAAAGATTTATCACGCTTTGATTCAAGGACATATGGATCCAACGACTGGCACTATCGATGCACCTATCGATCGCCATCCAAAGGAGGATCACCGCTTTGCAGTTGTTGGAACTGGCAAGGAGTCCATTACGCATTATGAGGTCATTGAGTTTTATCGCGCAGTCTCTCTTGTGAAAGTTGAGCTAGAGACTGGCCGCACTCATCAGATTCGAGTGCATTTCTCAGCCCTTAACCATCCACTCGTGGGGGACATGACATATGGTGCAGATCCAGTTCTAGCAAAGAGCCTTGAGATGTCGCGGCCATGGCTGCACGCTAAAGAGCTGCACTTTAACCACCCTATTAATGGGGCAGCCCTTAACTTCAGCGCACCTTATCCAGCCGATCTCACAGCCTCATTGGCGTTGCTATCTGATGCCGTCCTGCCGTAAGCAATAGCCTTATATCAACTATGTCATCCGATAATTTCGTTCACCTTCACGTACATACCGAGTACTCGATGCTCGATGGAGCTGCGCGCGTTGGTGATTTAATGGCAGAAGTTGTTCGACAAGGTATGCCCGCTATTGCAATGACCGATCATGGAAATGTCTTTGGTGCCTTTGATTTTTACAAGAGCGCTAAGAAATCTGGCGTAAAACCCATCATAGGAATCGAAGCATATGTCGCACCAGAATCACGCTTTGATAAGAAGCGGGTTAAGTGGGCCGATGGCGGAGAAGATGATGTCTCTGGTGGCGGTGCTTACACACACATGACGATTCTGGCCGAAAACAATGTGGGCCTTGCAAATCTATTTCGTCTCTCATCCCTTGCATCTCTTGAGGGTTATTACTACAAGCCGCGTATGGATCGTGAACTTTTGTCGAAGTATGCAGGTGGATTAATCGCAACCACAGGATGTCCTGGTGGCGAGGTACAAACTCGCTTGCGTATGGGCGCCTATAAAGAGGCGCTCAAAGCCGCTAGTGATTACCGGGATATTTTCGGTGTAGATAATTTTTATTTAGAGATTATGGATCACGGCATCGATATAGAGTCCCGTGTAAAGGCCGATCTTCTGAAACTGGCAAAAGAGTTAGCTCTGCCTCTTCTTGCAACAAATGATCTGCACTACACGTTGCAGTCAGATGCACCAGCACATGAGGCGCTTCTGTGCGTTCAATCGGGCTCTACTTTGGCCGATCCTAAGCGTTTTAAATTTGATAACGATAGTTTCTATGTTAAAACTCCGGCCCAGATGCGTGAACTCTTTAAAGAAGTGCCTGAAAGCTGTGACAACACACTTCTTATCGCCGAGCGCTGCAACATCACACTACGAGAGGGTGAAAATCTGCTGCCGCAGTTCACTGTGCCAGCTGGCGAGAGTGAGGATTCATGGCTTAAAAAAGAGGCCGAGCGCGGCCTCATTGAACGCATGGGTTCACATGCAACTCCTGAGCACAACTCACGTCTGGCCTATGAGCTCGGTGTGATGCAGACAATGGGCTTCCCCGGATACTTTTTAGTAGTTGCTGATTTAGTTGCACATGCAAAGAAGGTCGGCATTCGTGTGGGCCCAGGTCGTGGCTCGGCCGCTGGTTCATTGGTTGCCTACGCACTTGGTATTACTGGTCTTGATCCAATTGAGCATGGCTTGTTGTTCGAGAGATTCTTAAACCCAGAGCGTATCTCTATGCCCGATATCGATCTGGACTTTGATGAGCGCAGGCGCAGCGAGATGATCCGATATGCAACGAGTAAATACGGTGAAGATCGTGTGGCACAGATTATTACCTACGGAACAATTAAATCTAAGCAGGCGATTAAAGATTCAACACGTGTTTTAGGCTATCCATATGTGATCGGTGAAAAACTTACAAAGGCTCTACCACCATCTGTCATGGGTAAAGATATTTCCCTGGGTGGTGTTTTTAATCCAAAGGATGATCGCTACGGTGAAGCAGGTGAGTTCCGTTCACTCTATGAATCAGATCCAGATTCAAAGAGAGTAGTGGATACCGCACGTGGGTTAGAGGGTCTAAAGCGACAATGGGGTGTGCACGCCGCTGGTGTAATCCTTTCTCGCGAACCACTATTAGATGTAATTCCTATTCATCGCCGTGAGGCCGATGGTGCAATCATTACCCAGTTTGATATGGGTGCATGCGAAGCTACAGGCCTGCTCAAGATGGATTTTCTCGGACTTCGAAACCTCTCTGTGTTAGATGATGCCCTACTCAACATTCAATCCAATCAGGGAGTAGAAGTTATTTTAGAGGATTTGAAACTCGATGATAAAAAAACCTACGAGCTCTTATCTCGGGGAGATACTTTGGGGGTTTTCCAGCTAGATGGTGGCCCCATGCGCGCACTTCTTCGTGCGATGTCTCCCGATTCTTTTCAAGATATATCCGCAGTTATTGCACTCTATCGCCCAGGACCAATGGGTGAGAATGCGCACAATAACTACGCCGATCGAAAGAATAAACGTAAACCAGTTGAGTCGATTCATCCCGAACTAGTCGATGCACTGAAGGAGATTCTCGGTGATACATATGGCTTAATCGTCTATCAGGAGCAGGTAATGGCCATTGCACAAAAAGTTGCTGGCTTCTCACTCGGTCGCGCCGATTTACTGCGCAAAGCCATGGGCAAGAAAGATAAGAATATTCTGGATAAAGAGTATGTACCTTTTGAGGCGGGAATGCAGGCAAATGGTTATTCAACGGCTGCTATTAAACGTCTGTGGGATGTCTTAATTCCCTTTTCTGATTATGCATTTAATCGTGCCCACTCTGCCGGGTATGGAGTTGTTTCATACTGGACTGGGTATTTGAAAGCTAACTACCCAACTGAATACATGGCAGCGCTATTAACTAGTGTTCGTGATGATAAAGATAAATCTGCGCTCTATTTAAGTGAGTGCCGCCGAATGGGAATTAAAGTTCTCGAGCCAGATATTAATGAATCCGATGCCGAGTACACACCCCGTGGAAACGATATTCGCTTTGGCTTAGCTGCCATTCGCAATGTCGGAGAAGGTGTAGTGGAATCGATTAAGGCTGCGCGCGAATCCAAGGGCCGGTTCACATCATTTGGAGATTTCCTTGCAAAGGTAGATGCTCAAGTGTGTAATAAAAAAACGATTGAATCTCTTATTAAAGCTGGAGCCTTTGGTTCAATGGGCGTGAGTAGAAAAGGTTTAATGGCGATTTATCTTGAGGCTATTGACTCTGTTATTGAGACAAAGCGAGCAGAGGCTATAGGTCAATTTGATTTATTTGGTGGTGAATCAATTAGCCATGTTGCATCTTTAGATTTAGAGATTCCAAAGGGGGAGTGGGATAAGGCGATGCTTCTCAGTTACGAGCGCGAAATGCTTGGACTCTATGTCTCTGATCACCCACTTCTCGGTGTCGAGCACGTGCTTCGAGCAAACACGGATATGACAATCAGCGAGCTCATCGATGATGGTGCCCAGAGTGAATCTATAGTGACGATTGGCGGATTAATTACCGGCATTACTCGTAAAGTTTCCAGACAGGGTGCCTCCTGGGCAGTTGTCACTATCGAAGATCTTGAAGGAGCACTAGAGGTTTTATTCTTTTCAAATACCTACAATCAATATGCAATGTCGCTAACCGAAGATCGAATAGTGACGGTTCGGGGTCGAGTAGATCGACGTGATGACGCACTACGTTTTACAGCCCTTGAAATGTCGATGCCCGATATCTCCATGGGGCCAACTGGTCCTCTCATTATTTCGCTACCCATGTCACAGTGCACCCCACCGATAGTTGATCGAGTCAAGGAGATTTTGCGTTCACACCCTGGCAAGCGCGAAGTTCATCTACAACTACTCGATAATGGCAGTAGTACTTTTATGAAGATCGATGCACTTGTCACCGCATCTCCCAGTTTGAGCGCTGATTTGAAATCTATTCTGGGCCCTAACTGCCTGATATAGACCCATGATTTAATCTCGCCCAACCCTTACCTCTCGCCCGTTACAATTGCACAGTGATTCGCACTGTAGATTTTCGTGGTCGAGCTTTGACTAAGTCGGCCTATCAGAGTGAACTTCCGCGCGCAGATTTAAATGTTGGCGAAGCGATGCGCTTAATCGAGCCCATACTGGAGCGCGTTAAAAACGGTAGTGAATCAGATTTACTCGATTTAGCCCAAGAGTTTGATGGAATCAGACCATCGAGTATCCGCGTGCCGGCTGAAGCATTGGCATCTGCACTTGCGGGGCTAGATCCAGCGGTGCGTTCAGCGCTCGAGCTTTCAATCTCTCGGCTTCGAAAAGTACATAGTGATCAAGTGCGCAGTGATACAGAAACCACCGTCGTTGATGGTGGAGTTGTTACTGAAAAATGGATTCCAGTTGATCGAGTAGGACTTTATGTTCCTGGTGGTCGCGCCGTTTATCCCAGTAGCGTGATGATGAATGTTATTCCTGCACAGATCGCAAAAGTCGCATCAATCGCCGTTGCATCCCCGCCACAAAAAGATTTCGCAGGCCTACCGCACCCGACTATTTTGGCAACCTGCGCACTTCTTGGAATCACTGAGGTCTATGCAATTGGGGGAGCCCAAGCAATCGCACTCTTTGCCTATGGCATGGAGGGTCTTGCAGAAAAATGTGATTTAGTCACAGGTCCTGGCAACATCTATGTCGCGGCAGCAAAGCGCGCGCTACGAGGGGTAATTGGAATCGATTCAGAGGCTGGACCAACAGAGATTGCAATATTGGCCGATAAGAGTGCAATTGCCGCCGATGTTGCAGCAGATCTGATTAGCCAGGCCGAACACGATGTCATTGCCGCTGCAATTCTTGTTACTGATAGCCAGGAGCTGGCCGATGCCGTCAGGGCAGAACTAATCATTCGGGTGAGTGCAACGAAACACTCAGAGCGCATTCGTGAGGCCTTATCAGGAATCCAATCTGCTATCGCAATCGTTGACTCAATTGAGCAGGGTATAGATGTAGTAAATGCCTATGCAGCAGAGCATTTAGAGATACAGACAGTGAATGCTCGCATCGATGCCGGCAAAATTCGAAATGCCGGTGCAGTATTTATCGGTCGCTTCTCGCCAGTATCTCTCGGTGATTATTCGGCTGGATCAAACCACGTTCTACCTACAGGTGGATGCGCATGTCACTCCAGTGGATTATCCGTACAAACATTTCTGCGAGGCCTACATTTTATTGAGTACGATGAAGCTGCTTTTTTAGAGATACTTCCTACCGTCATTACATTAGCAACCGCTGAGGATTTACCCGCTCACGGTCAAGCGATGTCTGCGCGTTTGGAGAACTTGTCATGAGTTGGCCGACCTGGCTTCCACTGCGCAATGAGTTGCGATCACTATCGCCATATGGTGCACCGCAAGTGCCTGCTGCGGCCTCACTTAATACTAATGAAAACCCGTATCCACCTTCGCTAGCACTTCAGGGCGCAATTACAGATGCAGTTGCAAAGGTTTCAGCGAGCCTAAATCGCTACCCAGATCGCGATGCAACGCAACTTCGTTCAGCTTTAGCGATATACATTAATGAGGGTAGTGGTACTGCCCTCAGTGCCAATAATATTTGGCCGGCAAATGGTAGTAATGAGATTATTCAATCTATTTTCCTAGCCTTTGGTAGTGGGACGGCGATCGGCTTTACGCCTTCATATTCGATGCATCCTCTCATCGCAAATGTTGCAGGAACTACGTGGATCAGTGGTGAGCGCAATTCAGATTTTTCTTTCAATCTAGATTTAGCAGTTCAAGAGATAGTCACCCACAAGCCAACACTCACCTTCATCACAACACCTAATAATCCAACGGGAGATGCGATATCTATTGATGATATTGCAGCACTTGCCGTCGCTGTAAGTGCCCACAGTGGATTATTGATAGTCGATGAGGCATATGCCGAATTTTCATCGGAAAAATCCGCACTCACGTTAATCGATTCACATCCTCATGTTCTTGTGATTCGTACTATGAGCAAAGCCTTTGCATTTGCAGGAGCTCGCGTCGGATATCTCATCGGCCAACCACTCGTGATCGATGCGATGATGCTGGTGCGATTGCCGTATCACTTGAGCGCCCTCACACAGGCCGCCGCCCTCGTTGCCCTCGAGTATCGCGCAGAGCTTTTGGGCAATGTTGCGACACTCATTAGTGCTCGCCAAGGCTTAATACATTCGCTGCATAGCCTTGGTTTGAGCACGCGCCCAAGTGCTGCCAACTTCATCTTGTTCACTGGCTTTAGTTCTCCAGCGCCACAGCTATGGAGCCAGCTCCTTGAAAAGGGTGTTCTGATTCGAGATGTGGGATTATCGTCATATCTTCGCGTCACCGTCGGCAATGAGGCCGAAAACAAAGCATTTATAAAGGCGTTAACCGAACTTCTGTAGAAAGTGAGAGCACTATGAGAACTGCACGAATCGAACGAGAGACTAAAGAGTCACATGTTCTAGTTGAACTTAACTTAGATGGCCAAGGTGTCATCGATGTATCAACCGGTGTCCCATTCTTTGATCACATGATGTCCCAACTCGGTAAGCACTCTGGCTTTGATTTACGCGTTAAAACTACGGGAGATATAGATGTCGACTCCCACCATAGTGTTGAAGATACCTCTCTTGCATTTGGGCAAGCTCTACGCGAGGCGTTAGGGGACAAGGCTGGCATCCGTCGCTTTGGAGATTCCATGGTTCCACTCGATGAAGTTCTTGTCCAAGCCGCCGTTGATTTATCGGGACGTCCTTATCTTGTACATCGCCAACCTGAAATTGTTGAGCTCATCGGAACTTTTGATACAACTTTAGGTAAGCACATCTGGGAATCAATCGTTGCAGAGGCGCATATTGCACTTCATATTCGTGTACTTGAGGGGCGCAACGCTCACCATGTATTTGAAGCTCAGTTCAAAGCTGTAGCACGAGCACTTCGCGATGCCGTTTCATTAGATGGTCGAGTGGCAGGAATTCCCTCAACTAAGGGCTCTCTTTGATCGCAATTCTCGATTATGGATCTGGAAACTTACGATCGGCTGAACGTGCATTTGCAACGAGTGGCTTAGATGTAGTTGTCACATCTGATGCACGCATCGCGATAGAGGCCGATGGTCTAGTTGTCCCAGGTGTCGGTGCATTTGCGGCCTGCATGCAGGGATTAAATGCCATTGATGGCGCAAGCATCATCAAGAAGCGATTAGAACGCGAACGCCCAACCTTTGGAATTTGTATTGGTATGCAGATTCTCTTTGCATTGGGGGAGGAGCATTCAGCGGGCAAGCCGCACTCTGGCGTCGGTATCTGGCCTGGCTCTATTACTGAATTAACTGCACCAATTTTGCCGCACATGGGATGGAACAGCGTTGAAGCACCATATGAGTCGGTTTTATTTGCAGGCGTTGAAAGTGAGTCTTTCTACTTTGTGCACTCATATGCAGCAAAAACCGCCTATGGAGAACTGCAGACATGGACTACATATGGGGAGCGATTTTTATCGGCAGTTGAGGACGCCTATGTCTGCGCAACACAGTTTCACCCAGAAAAATCGGGCGATGCTGGCCTCAAACTCATAAAAAATTGGACAGGTTCGCTATGAAGTATTTAGAGCTCTTACCTGCAGTTGATGTCAAAGATGGACGTGCCGTTCGCTTGGTGCAGGGTGAGTTATCAAAAGAGAGTATTTACGGCGCTCCGCTTGAAGTTGCACTTGAGTTTCAAAACGCTGGGGCAGAGTGGATTCACTTAGTGGATTTAGATGCAGCCTTTGGGCGCGGAGACAACTCCCGGATGCTGGCCGAAATAGTCGGTGCGCTGGATATTAAAGTTGAGCTCTCAGGTGGAGTTCGAGATGATGAATCTCTAGCGCGAGCGATCGCTACTGGATGTAGACGCATTAACTTAGGTACAGCGGCCCTTGAAAACCCCGAATGGACTGCGCGCGTGATAGCCGAGCACGGGGATCTAATTGCAGTTGGCTTAGATGTACGTGGGCAAACCTTGGCTGCACGCGGGTGGACAAGTGAAGGGGGAGATCTCTTTGAAACTCTTGCACGTCTTGATCGCGATGGTTGTGCGCGATATGTAGTCACCGATGTTACAAAAGATGGAACCTTAACGGGACCAAATATCGAGCTATTAAAATCCGTCTGTGCTGCAACTTCAAAGCCGGTAGTTGCAAGTGGTGGAATCTCAAACCTTAGCGATATCGCAGATTTAGCGGCTCTCACTTCGATTGGCATTGAGGGTGCAATCGTTGGTAAAGCGCTTTATGCCGGTGCATTCACTTTGGGCGAGGCGTTAAAGGTTGCATCGAAATGACTCTCTCAGTTCGCATCATTCCCTGTCTTGATGTAACAGATGGCCGGGTTGTTAAGGGTGTTAACTTCACAAACCTTGTCGATGCCGGTGATCCCGTTGAGATGGCACAGCTCTATGGCGCAGAGGGCGCTGATGAACTTACCTTTCTCGATATCTCAGCAAGTAGTTCGGGGCGCGAAACTACCTTAGATATTGTTCGCCGCACCGCCGAACAGGTTTTCATTCCACTCACAGTTGGCGGCGGGATCCGAAGCGTTCTGGATGTGGATCGACTTTTGCGTGCAGGAGCTGACAAGATCTCTATTAATACATCGGCTATCGCTCGCCCCGAACTAATTGCAGAGATCGCAGATCGTTTTGGTTCACAGGTCTTAGTTTTATCAGTCGATGCACGCAGAGCACGCACGGACTCTGGCTTTGAAGTTACAACACATGGTGGACGCGAAGGTAGCAATTTAGATGCTCTCATGTGGGTAGAAAAAGCCTGTGCACTCGGAGTCGGGGAGATCCTCTTAAATTCAATGGATGCAGATGGTACGCGCGCCGGTTATGACATCGGAATGATTCGAGCGGTGCGCTCGGTATCTAAGGTCCCACTTATCGCTAGTGGTGGGGCGGGTAGCCTTGCAGATTTTGCGGCGGCTTTAGAT
>CANJTH010000032.1:0-12109 GCA_947477185.1 Actinomycetota bacterium | reverse complement strand
GCAAAAGACGGCCCAGAAGTATCCAGAGCGCAACTGAACCTAGAAGTAGATAAGGCTTTCGAAGATGCATTAAGCAACACCTGAGATGATGCGTAATACATCATCACTTGATACGACTCCTAAGGCCTTACCGTTATCACTTACTCGAATTGGGCGGTGATCGGCGATAATTAAACTGCAGGCATCGCGAATAATCATGTCGGCAGAGAGTTCAGGGCCATCGGTTGCCTCACCAGCCTTGGGTGCTCGAGCAAGATAGCGAAGTGTTAAGACATGTGACTTGGCGATATCGCGCACGAAGTTAGCCACATATTCATCGGCTGGATGGGCAACTAAATCCTCCGGTGTTCCTATCTGAACTATGGCGCCATCGCGCATAATCGCAATACGATCTCCTACTTTTACAGCCTCGGATAAGTCATGAGTAATAAAGACCATCGTCTTTCCGAGCTCATGATGCAGGCGAATAACCTCCTGCTGCATATCACGGCGAATCAATGGATCAAGTGCACTAAATGGTTCATCTAAAAATAAAACTTGGGGATCGACAGCTAATGCCCGGGCAAGTCCTACACGCTGCTGCATTCCGCCTGAAAGCTGTTCAGGATAGGCGTTTGAAAATCCCTGTAAACCGACGAGCTCAATTACTTCATTAGCACGAGCATGTCGTTCAGCCTTTTTAACTCCATTGATCTCAAGTGAGTAGGCGATATTGTCGATCACGTTGCGGTGAGGCAATAGACCAAAGTGTTGAAAGACCATCGAAAAACGGGTTTTACGAAGTTCGCGCAAGCGCGCAGTATTAACCTGCAAAATATCTTCGCCTTCAAAGGTTAATGAACCCGCCGTTGGTTCAACTAAGCGGGTCATGCAGCGCACTAATGTGGATTTACCCGAACCAGATAATCCCATGACAACGAAGACTTCACCTGGGGCGACATCGAATGAAACATCACGGACTGCGATTGTGTTTCCCGTCTGGGCGCGCAGCTCTGGGCGAGTTAAATCGGCAAGTGGGCTACCAATTACTTTTTCGGCATCTGAGCCAAATACTTTCCACAGGCCTTTAACTGAGATCATCGGTGCTTCTGCGCTCACTCAGTAAACCCTTCTACTTATTGATCCTTAAACCACCCGGATCGACTAGGAGCATTGTTGGTCCAAATGTGTTTGATTTCAAGGTACTCACCCAAGCCATGCTCGCCTAATTCGCGGCCTATGCCCGACTGCTTGTATCCGCCCCACTCAGCAGCTGGTCGATAGGGACCAAAGTCGTTGACCCAGATTGTTCCGTGGCGAAGGGCGCTAGCAACGCGGGCAGCCTTTGCAGCATCACCGCTCCATACTCCACCCGATAATCCAAAAACGGTGTCATTGCCAATTGCAATCGCTTCGGCCTCGCTATCAAATACTTCTACCGTCATCACCGGGCCAAATGACTCTTCTTGCACGCAGTACATTTTCCCTTGGCAGTTATCTAAGACCGTTGGCAAGTAATACCAGCCCTTGGCATGCTCTGGCTTATCGCTGCGCTTGCCACCAACTAATAATGTGGCACCTTCTGCGATACCTCTCTGAACATAAGCGCTCACATTATTTAAATGTGCCTGGCTAATCAGTGGACCGGTCTCTGCCATCTGATCATCTGGCCCACCGAGTGAGATCTTTGCCGCTCGGCGCACAATCTCATTAACGACTCGATCATGAATCGACCGCTCAACGATTAAACGTGTGCCAGCCGAACATACTTGACCTGAGTGTAAGAAGGCGGCCGTTACGGCGTTATCAATGGCTGCATCGATATCGGCATCGGCAAAGATAATGTGTGGATTCTTGCCTCCAAGCTCTAGCGCCAATTTCTTTACAGTCTCTGCAGCTGCTCGAATAATTGTCTGACCCGTTGTTAATCCCCCAGTAAAGGAGACTAAGTCAACACGCGGATCACTGATGAGCGAGGTACCGACAACTGATCCTGGACCCAAGATTAAATTAGCAACACCTTTTGGTGTACCCGCCTCTTCAATAATCTTCATCAAAGCAATAGCGCTTTGCGGTGTTAACTCACTTGGCTTAACGATGAAGGAGCAACCGGCAACTAATGCAGGCGCAACTTTCCATGCAATCTGCAAGAGTGGATAGTTCCAGGGGCCGATGAGTGAGGCAACACCTAAAGGCTCATGCACAATGCGACTTGAGACATGGGCAATTCCCACATCAACGCTGCGCCCATGCTCTTTAGCACCAAGGGCTGCAAAGTGTCTAAAGGTTGAAACGACATCGGCAACGTCGTATTGCGCTTCAATGAAACGTTTTCCTGTGTCATCACTCTCTTTACGCGCAATTACATCTGTGTCGCGCTCTAATAAATCAGCGATCTTTGCAACTAGTTCACTACGCGCTTTAAAGCTCCATGAAGTAAAGAGACCAGAGTCAAAAGATGCACGTGCTGCACCGATAGCATCCAATACATCGGCTTGTGTGGCTTGGGAAACGGTTGCAACAACGCTTTGATCGTGGGGGCTACGAACTTCGTGAACACCGCCATCTAATGCCGCTCGCCAAGTGCCATCGATAAAGAGCGTTGCGACCATAGTGGATTTAATCTAGTTGGCTTTTGCGCATTGCAACAAACTCATCGAGCTCTTGTCGCATGCGTGGATCCATATCTGGAGCAACGTAATCCTCTAACTTCTTCTTGTAGATTTCTGCTGCACGCATCTTCGAATCCTTGGCACCTAGGCGTGTCCATCGCTCGAAGTTATCGCTATTTGTTAAAAATGGCCGGTAGAAACAGTCGCGGAATCGCTCCATTGTGTGGGCAGCTCCTAAGAAGTGACCACCATGGCCAACTTCAAGGTGGGCATCAAAGGCTAGGGATTCAACGTTGAACTCGAGCGGGGTGAACTCAGTCATCAGTGACTGGAGAATTTCAATATCGAGAACGAACTTTTCATAGCACGAGACGAGTCCGCCCTCGAGCCAGCCGGCAGTGTGCATGACCCAGTTAGTACCAGATAGGAAAGTTGGCATCATCGTCATCATTGTTTGATATGCCGATTGCGCATCTACCGTCTGAGAAGAGTTTAAGCCGCCGCCGCCACGAAATGGCAGGTTAAAGCTACGTGCTATCTGGCCAGTGCAGAGCAGTCCGATTCCAGACTCAGGTGTACCAAACTGTGGTGATCCCGATTGCATATCGATATTAGAAAGGAAGGATCCAAAGACAATTGGGCATCCTGGATTCAAAGTCTGTGCAAGTGCGATACCAGTTAAAGCCTCGGCAATCTGTTGTGCCAATGTCGCTGGAATTGTTACTGGACTCATCGCACCCATGAGTAGGAACGGTGTTACAACAACTGGCTGACCGGCCAGGACATATTCGCGAAGTGAATCCAACATGCGATCATCCCAGCGAAGTGGTGAGTTGCAGTTAACGAGAGAGATGAGGGCTGGAACCTCAACAATTGCTTCACGCCCGCCATGAATAATTTCGGCCATCTTGATAACATCAATTGCATTTTGAGCCGTTACAACATTACCCATGAAGAACTTATCGGTCAGAGTAGCTGCGGCATATGCCATATCTAAGTGGCGAGAATCAAGGGACAAATCATTAGGTTCGCAGACAACTCCACCGACGCTATCTAGGGCATCAAATGATTGAGATAACTTACAAAAGTTTTCATAGTCGTTAAAAGTTGCATCGCGGCGAATATCGCCTTCGCGCACAAAGGGTGGGCCATAGACGCCACCAAAGACCATTGAGTTGCCACCGATGTGAACATTGTTCTTGGGATTGCGAGCGCGCAGATTAAATTCGCTAGGGGCCAGTGCGCACTGCTTGAGAATCCAATCGGGATCGAACTTAACGTTATCGCCCACTACCGTTTGTCCAGCATCGCGCAAAACATCGATCGCCCACGGCGACATGAACTCAATACCGATCTCAGAGACGATGCGACGCCAACCAAGGGTCAAAGTCGCCATAGACTCTTGGCTCAAGATCTCGTATCGAGGCATTCGATTTTCAAACATGTCAGACTCCTTAGCCCCTATTGACCACTGGACACGAACGAGAATACCCTTAGATAGTGGAACAGTGGTTCCATAATATGGAACACTATAGGCAGGGTGCGGAGGTGGATACATGAGTGAACTAGTCAATGGAACTCAGGCGATCGATCGTGCCAGCGCACTTCTTATTCATATCCTTGAGTCATCTACTCCTCCACTTTTATCAGAGCTCTCACGTACCTACGAGATTCCAAAGAGCACGACCTCTCGCATGTTAAGTGCCCTTGAGCGTCAAGGTCTCGTTCGCCGTGATCGCGCAGGCGCCTTCATCGCTGGCGATGTTCTTACTCAGTTTGCCCGCTCACAAAATCATGACTCGGTGTTAGTGGCCCGTATGCACTCGGTTTTAGAAAAGCTAGCCTTGAGCACTGGCGAGACATCCAATTTAGCCGTTTCAAGTAATGGCGAGATGAGGCTGATTGATCAAGTTGATTCACACTACCTCCTTGGTGCAACTAACTGGGTCGGAAAGCGAATCCCCTATCACGCATCAGCCCTTGGCAAGATTTTGTTGGCCTATGGCGCAGCGATTATCCCAGCTGGAAAGTTGGAAAGGTTGACATCAAAGACAATTACATCTCGTCCTCGCTTATTAATAGAGCTCGAAAACGTGCGCAAAAAGGGCTTTGCAATTATTATCGATGAGCTTGAAGAGGGCCTAGTCGCAGTAGCCGCGCCGATTCGCGAAGATGATGGTCGCGTCGTTGGTGCAATTTCAATTTCTGGTCCTTCAGCGCGATTAACGCTGAGGGATTTAGGTAAGATTGGCGAAGTTATTATCCAAGAGATCCACTCACTCCAAGTAAATCATGAAGGAAAGATAGGTGCAGCATGACTCATGACGACATCATCAAGGCGCTCTTTGACGAGACATTGGTTGGAAATGCTCCAGTAGTTTTAGAGCTAACCAAGCAAGGTATCTCCGATGGCATGACGCCGAGCACAATCCTCTTTGATGCCTTGATTCCTGCACTCGAAGAGGTCGGTGCACGCTTTGAGCGTGGAGATTTCTTCGTGCCAGAGATGCTTATCTCGGGTAAAGCGATGTCTGGTGCTCTGGCCTTTCTGCGTCCACTCCTTGCTGAAACTGGAGCTGAGACGGTTGGTACATATTTAATGGGTACGGTCAAAGGCGATGTTCACGATATCGGCAAAAACTTAGTCAATATCATGCTCGAGGGCGCTGGCTTTAACGTTATCGATCTTGGCGTTCAGGTTGCACCTGAAAAATTCGTCGCTGGAATCCTTGAGCACAAGCCAGATATCGTCGGAATGTCGGCCTTCTTAACGACAACGATGCCGATGTTTAAAGTCAATATCCATGAAATTACTAAAGCTGGCCTGCGCGATCAAGTAATCATTATGGTTGGCGGGGCACCTGTAACACAGGAGTATGCCGATGTTGTTGGCGCCGATGGCTTTGCTGCCGATGCCTCAACGGCAGTTCGTGTTGCAAAAGATTTAATTGCCAAAAAGCGCGCGCTGGTTACTGCATAGATTCATGTTGAAGAAACTTCTCCCAGTTATAGAGCACGCGCTCAAAGCCCCAGTATGGGACTGTCGCATGTGTGGTCAGTGCGTATTGCACTCAACCGGTATGACTTGTCCGATGACATGTCCCAAGACTTTGCGCAACGGTCCATGTGGAGGAGTACGCGAAGATGGAAACTGCGAAGTAAAACCAGAGATGCGCTGCATCTGGGTCAAGGCATATGATCGTACGATTTCACTTCCACTTCCAAAGGTTTGGAAAGAGCATTACAACGAACTTCGGCCACCCGTCGATATGCAGCTACAAGGCACATCATCATGGATTAACTTAGTAACAAAGCGCGATCAGCAGGTTCCTGCTGGTTGGTCGGTAGAAGATGGTGGCCACTAATGTCACTACTTCGCGAAAAGTTAGAAAATAGTAAGGATTTAGTTTTTACCGCTGAGTTCCCATCGGTAGATGGTGGTGGTATGGCCAGTGTTGAGAAGAATGTTGCACGCCTTGCGCCATGGTTTGATGCAGTCAATGCCACCGATAATCCAGCAGCTCACGCCCATGCATCCAACACCACAACGGCTATTGCGATGAAGATGCATGGCCTAGAGCCCATCATGCAGATTGTCTGTCGTGATAAAAATCGAATCGCTATTCAAGCCGACATGATGGGCGCCTCACTGCATGGCATTACCAATCTCTCACTTTTAACTGGCGATGATGTCACCGCAGGTGATGAGCATGAGGCACGTAGAGTCTTTGATATCGATAGCGCACAAGCGATTAATATTGCAAGGGTTATGGCCACTGGTACCTATTTATCAGGGCGAGCAATAAAGCCAGCACCTGATTTCTATATTGGAGCAGTTGAAAACTCGGCCGCTCCCCCATTTGATTATCGAATCCAGCGTGCGCTCAAGAAGCATCGTGCAGGTGCAAAGTTCTTGCAACTACAGATCTGCTACCACCCAGATCGCCTTGAAGCCTTTTGTAAGGGTGTGGCCGAGATAGCACCAGATCTCAAACTCATTCCAACGATTGTCATTGTTAAGGGAGCTAAACCATTGGGTTTCATGCACGATAAAGTGCCAGGCATTGATGTCCCATCCCAAACTTTGGCCCGTGTTCAAAACGCTAGTGACCAGAGTGAAGAGGTCTATTCCTTAACACTTGAGCTAGCCCAGCACGCTCTCTCACTTCCAGGAGTGCGAGGGCTGCATATCACGGATTTTCGACACGATGACTCGTTAGCACGTTTTATGTCCGATCTCGGACGAACCCCAAGAAACTAAATAGGAGCCCCTACATGCATACAGTTCTATCCTCACCTAACAAGACGGTCACGATCGGTCACGATCAACCATTTTGTATTATTGGTGAGCGCATCAATCCAACGGGTCGCAAGAAGTTTCAGCTTGAGCTGCGCGAAGGTAACCTATCGGCGATAGAGAAGGATGTAATCGCCCAAGTTGCTGGCGGCGCTGATGTATTAGATGTAAATATGGGAGTTCCCCTTACCGATGAGCCGGCACTACTGTCCAAGGCCATCACTCTGATTCAAACTCTTACGGATACGCCCATCTGTATCGATTCATCAATTATTGAGGCGCTCCAAGCCGGGCTCGAGGCATATCAAGGTAAAGCGCTCGTAAATAGCGTAACTGGTGAAGACGAACGTATGGAACTCATTCTTCCACTTATTAAAAAACATGGTGCGGCGATTATTGCACTGCCCAATGATGAAACTGGAATCCCAGCAACGGCTGCAGAGCGAATGGTTATTACAGAAAAAATCGTTCGCACAGTTGAAAAACATGGTATCCCGCTAGATGATTTAATAATCGATCCACTAGCCATGACGGTCGGCGCAGATCCAGAGGCTGTAAAAATTACGCTTGAAACAATCTTTTTAATCCGCGAAAAGTGGGGGCTCAATATGACCCTCGGTGCCTCCAATATCTCCTTTGGTCTGCCCTATCGCCACGCACTGAACGCGGCATTTTTGCCTGCGGCAATGTCACATGGATTGACCTGCGCAGTAATGGATGCCCGTACGCCACTGATCGTTGAATCCGTGCGCGCTGCAGATTTACTTCTAGGTTTAGATCCATGGGGTTCAAATTGGATAACTCGCTTTAGAACTATGGAGGCAGCTAAGGCTGCACTAGGAGAGGGTGTCTAACTATTAGTAAAAAAGAGCTTGACCCATCACTTGTGCCACATCACGACGGTACCGGTCGAATCAAGCTCGCCTTTCGATCCCTTGAAAAAGATAACTCTGTTGCATCTGAGAAAACTATTACAGTGCCAACTGGCGTTAGCGCATTTGATGCCGCATCATGGAACGGCATTGCTATCGATTCAACCTGTGGCGGATATGGAACCTGTAAGAAGTGCCGCATCAAAGTCACCGATGGAGATGTAGAGCCATCAAAATTAGATTTCCGTGCATTCACCGAAGCAGAGATAAAGCAGGGCTGGCGCTTGGCATGTCTGGTGCGCACCAGTGTCGATATCTCCATCGATGTGCCTGCATTAACTACCCGCCCTAAGGCTGCAACCGTCGGTGTTGGACGCCAAGTGATATTGCGCCCTGCAGTGCAAAAGCGCTACGTCGAGCTTGAAGAGCCGACTTTGCACGATCAGCGCACCGACATCGTGCGCTTATTCGATGCAATTGAAGATATCGAAGGCACAGCATCACTTGCTTCAATGCGCAATATCCCCCGCGTACTACGTGCAGCAAACTTTAAAGTCACGGCGGTCTTCGTTGATCAAGATTTCATCGACATCGAACCCGGGGATACAACGGCCTTTCGCTACGGCATCGCTTATGACTTAGGAACAACTACAGTTGTTGCAACTCTGCTCGATCTCAATACTGGAACACCTTTGGCCGTTAAATCAATTCTCAATAAACAGCAGCCATTTGGCGCCGATGTTATTACGCGCATAAGTGCAACGATGCTCGATCCTGCAGCCCTTGAAAAACTATCCTCACTTGCACAAGAGACGCTCAATCAACTCACTCAAGAGGTCTGTAGTGAGGCAGGGGTCGACCCACTTCATGTCTATGAGATTGCAATTGCTGGCAATGCCACGATGAATCAACTTCTACTTGGTATAGACCCAGAGCCACTTGGGGTGGCGCCATTTATTATGGCCTCAGCTGATTTTCCTGACATTGATGCAGTTGATATCGGAATTGCTATCCATCCGCGGGCAAAGGCCGTTATCTTGCCATCACTTGGTGCATACGTTGGCGGTGACATTATCGCTGGCGCACTTGCTTCGGGCATGGATCGCGATAAGCGCCTGCGCTTATTTATCGATGTTGGTACTAATTGCGAGATTGTTTTAGGCGATGGTGAAAAGATTTTAGCAACTGCCGCACCTGCTGGACCTGCCTTTGAAGCGGCGAGTATTAAATGTGGTGTGCGTGCGGCATCTGGTGCGATTGAAACTATCAAAATTACCGATGGTCAGTTAGTTATCGGCACGATTGATGACACGCCCGCCATTGGAATCTGTGGCTCTGGCTTAGTTGATGCATGCGCATCTCTAGTAGGAGTGGGATTGCTCGATCATTCGGGGCGTTTTGTTACCGATGAGATCGCTGCACAGGTTGCTCCTACCTTGGCCGATCGTTTATTAGAGCGTGAGGGTGAGCGCGTGTTTGTCTTAACATGGAGCAAAGAGGTTGGAGATTTAAGCGACTGTGTATTTTTGACGCAACGCGATGTCCGCGAACTTCAATTTGCTAAAGCTGCCATTGCAACAGGTTGGGCGCTACTGCTTGAAGAGTTTGGTGTTGCAGAGTCTGAGATTCAACAAGTTCTGCTCGCAGGCTCTTTCGGTTCATACCTCTCCCCCGCATCTGCCGTAAAGATCGGACTTGTACCTAAGCTTTCAGTGATGCGTATCCTCTCGGCTGGAAATGTTGCCGGAGAAGGTGCCAAGATGGTTTTACTCTCGGCCCAAGAGCGCCATGGTGCCACAGCATTGTTGAAGGAGATTAATTACGTCGAGCTCTCAGATCGCGCAGATTTCAATGACAAGTTTGTAGATCGCTTAGCTTTCCCAGCATGAGTATCGGGATCGTAGCCTGTGGTGCGCTGGCTACACATATCGGCGATATAGTTATTGAGAATGCGCTGGACGTAGTTATTTATCCTCTTCCACCGCTTCTACATAACCGCCCCGAAAAAATAGCTGGCGAGGTTGATGCTCTTTTATCGCAGATCAAAGATAAACACAGCACATGCGCCGTTGCTTATGCCGACTGCGGTACATACGGTGCTTTAGATGCGGTGATTGAGCACCACAATGTAAAACGTCTTCGTGGTAACCACTGCTATGACATCTTTGCAGGAGCTACTGAAATCGAGCGAATCATGGCCGAAGATGCTGGCACATATTTCTTGACTGATTTTTTGGTGAAGTCTTTTCATCGAAGCGTCATCGTCGAGCTCGGTTTAGATAAATATCCGCATCTGCGCGATGATTACTTTAAGAACTACACACGCGTAATCTGGTTAGCACAGATTCGTAGCCCCGAATTAGAACAGGCCGCTATCGATGCAGCCGCAGAGATTGGACTTCCACTTCAGATTCAATCAGCTGGCTATGCAGGTCTAACCCACCAGGTTATGGAGTTAATTTCTCACTAACAGGATCTCAATAGCCTTAAGGACTACCGGTGAAAGCTCGGCTTTATTGACATCATTGTGTAGGCGTTCAATCATGGTCGGAGTCCAGAACTGCACAATATGGTGGGCGAGATTTATTTCAGGGGCATCGGTTGTCGGAAGATTTGACGCAATCTGATTGGCCATTCGTATGATGGAATCTAACTGAGGATCTCCACCGATATGTGTCTCGATCATGGCACCTGGGCCCTTAATACTTGGTGAAACCTCAACGGCTGTGACTTTGTACTCAGGGCAGTTAGTGGCCCAATCTGAAAAATCAGTGGTGATGACGTTGGCACCACTTTCAGGAAAATGGAAAGTTGTATAGACGACACCAGCTGGAACCTCATCGCTGATGCGTGCCTTCATAATCGTTTCACCAACGCGGCTTGCCAGCTTTACCCATGAGCCATCGGCGATACCACGCAGCTGTGCATCGGATTCATGGAGATCCAAGATGTCTTCAGTGTGCCAGATGTTATTTGCCGTGCGTCGTGTCTGGGCACCCACGTTGTACTGGCTAAGTACCCGTCCAGTAGTAAGCAGTAGCGGGAATTTGCGAGTGGCCTTTTCATCGGTTGGTACGTAGGGAGTCTTCATAAACTGACCCTCGCCACGCACAAAGTGATCGATATGCATGGTTGGGGTACCAGTTGGATTGGCTTCATTGCATGGCCATTGAATACTGCCGAGCTCATCAAGTGTTTTAAATGAGACACCCGAAAAAGTAGGTGTTGTCGCAGCGATTTCATCCATGATCGCAGCGCCATTTTCATAAGACATGGGATAACCCATAGCAGTTGCTAACTCACAAGCAACATCAAACTCGTTTTTTCCTATCTTAGATTTCATCACTGGACGAACGCGGTTAATACGGCGCTCGGCATTTGTAAATGTGCCATCTTTTTCCAGAAAAGATGTGCCTGGTAAGAAGACGTGAGCAAACTTTGAAGTTTCATTGAGGAACAAATCTTGAACTATCACCATGTCCATGGCGCGAAGGGCTGCATGCACATGGGATGTATTGGGATCTGATTGCGCGATATCTTCACCCTGAACAAAGAGTCCGCGATACTCTCCAACTATCGCCGAATCAAACATATTAGGAATCCGCATTCCTGGCTCTGCTTGAAGCTCTATACCCCAGGCGTCATTGAAAATCTTTCGTGTATCGGGATTTGAAATATGGCGATAGCCTGAAAGCTCATGTGGGAAAGAGCCCATGTCGCACGATCCCTGCACATTATTCTGTCCGCGAAGTGGATTAACTCCAACACCCTTGCGGCCAATGTTTCCAGTTGCCATAGCCAGATTGGCAATGCCCATAACCATTGTCGAACCTTGACTGTGCTCGGTCACACCGAGACCGTAATAAATTGAGCCGTTTTTAGCGCTGGAAAACATATGTGCCGCATCGCGAATCTGCGCAGCCGGTACTCGCGATGATGCCTCTAATGATTCTGGTGAGTTTTCAGGTAAGGATATAAATGCCTCCCACTCTTTAAAAGACTGCGCATCACAGCGCTCTTCCACGAATTCGCGCTTGATTAAACCATCGGTTGCAATCACATGGGCTAGAGCGTTAATAACGGCGACATTTGTACCCGGCATTAACTGTAAGTGATGGGCTGCGACCACTCCAGGAGTTCGAACAAGTGCGATAACACGGGGATCTATAATGATTAATTTGGCGCCTTTTCGTATCGCTTTCTTCATACGTGATGCAAATACTGGGTGTGCAGATGTTGGATTAGCACCGATTAGCATGATGACATCGCTATGTTCGACGGATTCAAAGTCCTGAGTACCGGCCGATGTACCAAAAGTCTGACCTAAACCATATCCAGTTGGTGAGTGG
>CANJTH010000031.1:0-12309 GCA_947477185.1 Actinomycetota bacterium | reverse complement strand
TCCCAACCGTCCCGTTAGAGAAACATTTGTGCAAACGCCCTCATCATTGCAATCACTGGCAACAGTTCCAGTAGGACCATCAGAGCGCCATACTCGATCAACACCATTTAGTCGTTCAACATGTGGTGATACGCCATTCATACCCATTTTCACATGAACGCCTGCATCTTCTGTCATCGTCCAATCAGCAGCGTTCGCCTTCATTGGAGATATTGCGAGGAAAATCAGCAAGAACGAGATGGTGAGTGAAAACGCACGTTTCATGAGGCAAGTTTGCTCTACCTCTAATTAATTCGTCAATAGGCTATTGAACGAGTTCGGCGCACATAGTGCGAAAAGCCTTGGTATGGGCATCCACATCGGCCACGGTTGTATCTGGACACATCAGCGCCATATTGTGGAAGGGTGTGATTAAGAAACCATCGTTGAGCATGCGCAAGTGAATGTATTGCTCTAACTCAAAGTCGCCTGCGTTATTAGCATCTGCCCCGGTAATTGGCGCGGTTTTGCCAAACATATATTCACCACGCGCACCTAAGCGATTACATGTCCATGGCAGATCAAACTCATTTATTGCAGCATCCACACCATCAGACCAACGCGTGCCCAGATCAATCATGTGATCAAAGTTCTTCTGTGTTAAAACCTGTGTCAGCGTTGCCCGCATAGAAGCAAGTGAGAGCGCATTACCCGCCAATGTTCCACCGATTCCACCTGTATCAATAATCTCTAGCTCAACCATGCGCGCAATATCATCTGCAATCTTTTGAGTCATTCCAAATGTTCCAGTTGGGATTCCACCAGCGATAGCTTTGCCGATTGTTAAGAAATCTGGCTTTAATCCAAGATCTGCAGTCATCCCACCAGGACCCACTGAGATTGTGTGAGTCTCATCAATGATCAAGATAACGCCGAATTTCTTGGCTAACTCTTGCACCGCATCAAGGTAACCAGCTTGTGGTAAAACGATTCCAACGTTTGTCATTGCAGGCTCCATTAAGATCGCTGCAACATCGCCATGGGCTAAGGCTTTTTCCATTCCTGCAATGTCGTTAAATTCAACAACGCGTGTTGTTTGATCAAGGGCGACAGGTGCACCGATATTTCCTTCGCGGGCCACGGTATTGCCAGCCCCATCAAGTGTTGCAAATGTTTCATCCACTGAGCCGTGATAGCAGCGATCGATAACAACAATTCTTTGTCGTCCAGTAATCATGCGGCTATAGCGAATAACATGTCGGTTAGCATCGGTAGCCGAAACCGTGAACTGCCATAATGGCAATCCAAATCGGCGCGCTAATTCAGCAGAGACAATTGCCGCGTCTTGAGTTGGCAGCATCGCGGTGATTCCTTTTCCAGCTTGTTCACGGATTGCGGCCACCGTTGCATCTGGTGAGTGGCCAGTCATAGATCCTGTATCACCCAAACAAAAATCAATGTAGGTATTGCCATCAACATCGCTAAATCGAGCACCTTTAGCACTCTCTACAAATACTGGATACGCCCCCGGCCACTTAGCCATCCATGACATTGGGACTCCACCTGGCATATTTTTTGTGCCCTGCTCAAATAATTGGCCACTTTTTGGATGCAAAGCTAGAAAACGTGCATCTTCTCTTTGGCGTAGTTCAGCTAAATGTGTGCGATTTATCATTTTTTAATCCAAATCCAATCGCTCAAAAACAAAGAGTGCTTCTATGTAATCCTCACCAGTAATACCTAAGTTCTGGGCATCGGGGGGTGCGGTCTGAGGTTCAATACAGACACCTTCACTATCTTCGGTATAAACAACCCACCATGGTGCATCACTTTCAATCGATATTCGCGCAACGTCTTCCCAGACAACGGCAGGTGTGCCCTTTATTCCAGTGAATGCATCATCCCAAGGTGGGGCAGTCGGCGCACAGCGCTTGCCCGTTGGTATTCCCTCGAAGTTTCGAATCAACATCTCACTAGCATCGAACTCGACTTCGGCGCTGCCTCCACGATCTAAATCGCGTGCAAACCATGGATGCATCCCCATCCAGACCGGCAAATCACAGCCATTGGCGTCGTATTCAAGGGACCAGCGCAGTGCATCATCTAGAACTTCAATCCGTTGTTCAACCGTTGCACCGTTATAGGGAGCAGGAAGATGTAATAAGGAACGTCCTGGACCGATCTCTTGCCAGGATGAGATAAGACCAAAACCATGTATCGCATGAGGTGGATCAATCGTTGCGGGAAGTTGAAAACTCTCTCCTGCGGGATTTGTAATTAAACCCTCGTTGATTCGCCCTGCCCATGGAGCCATTGCATACCAGCCCGATGTATGAACCTGTCCGCGAAAGGGAAGGGCGAACTCATTATCCCGCCATTTCAGGGAGACAATACGGCCTCCGTTGTCATCATCGATTGCAATTTGAAACTCGGCATCATCAATGAACTGCATTATTTTTCCATCGCCTTTGTTAGTTCATGCTTATATGGAGGCTGCGCACCTGCACGTGAACATGTAATACCGGCGGCGATTGCCGCCTTATGCAAAACCTCATTAAGTACCTGGCCTTCTAAACCAGCCACTGAGTGAGCAATAACGCCCTCAACGATAATTGCGCCAACGGTATCGCCTGCACCAACAGTGTCAACGACTATTACCTTAGCGCCGTTAACCTCTTCCATCCCATGCTCGGTGTAGCCGATAAGGCCATGGGCTCCACGGGTAACAACAACACAACTAACTCCACCAGAGATCCAGCGGTGTGCAACTTCATCTAACGTCTCATCTGGATAGAGCCACTTAATATCATCATCGCTGAGCTTAACAATTGATGAAATACTCACCCATTTTTCAACCACACCTGCATATGTTGCTCTATCGGCCATTACGGACGGGCGAATATTTGGATCAAAAACAATTGGTGCATATTCGCCAACACGCATCGCCCAATCAAATAAAACCCCTGCCCCAGGCTCAATTACGCTGGCCAGAGTGCCGATATGTAGCACTGATGGCTTTAACCTGGAGGGATCTGGCAGCCACGATGCATTGAAATCAAAAGTCGCAGTTCCTTCAATGAGAAAATCGTAACTCGCCCCACTTTTTGAATCTAAAGTTAGCGTCGCCGTACATGTTGGTTTATCACTACGTAGCGAAAAACCTAAACTAACACCATCTCGCTCTAACTCTTTGTGTGCGATAAGACCATAGGCATCACTGGAGATTCCATCAATAAAATCTACGGCATAACCTAGCCGCGCTAAGGTCCTAGCGGTATTTGCAGGACCTCCGCCAACAAAGTCACCAGTTGGCAAGATATCAATCAACACTTCACCTGCGACCCAGATGCTCAAGTGAGCTCACCTTTGCGCGCTAAAAATTCAGCGATAACTTCAACACCTAGTAAATGATCCTTCACCTGCGGTAAACCGCTGATTAATAAAATCCCAACAAAGCCAAGACCGGTGACGTTAAGTGCTAGTGCACCACCATGTATCGCGTGTAAATCCTCTGATAATCCTTTTTCTTCATACCAGTTAATACCTTGTTCCTCGGCTAAAACTCTCTCATACATAGTTGAATGACCAGTTGCCATTGTTACACGCGCTTTGCGCGCTATCCATGAATCGTTATCGGGGGTTGATCCGGGTAAAGATGCGTGAAAGACGATCCACTCTTTTAGCCGAACCTCTACTGCGATCGGCAGTGCACGCTCTGTGCCGA
Organism: Actinomycetota bacterium; assembly: GCA_947477185.1. Taxonomy (GTDB): domain Bacteria; phylum Actinomycetota; class Actinomycetes; order Nanopelagicales; family Nanopelagicaceae; genus Planktophila. Next base: position 8,606 of record CANJTH010000031.1, on the reverse strand, counting down.
TCTGCTGTGCGATCCCACCGATCTCAATCGCCTCGGCCTGTGTCAGTGATGGCAAAATCAAGGTGCGAGCCTCTAGCGCTAAGCTCCCACTCGTAAATCCGCCCGTTGTTTCGACCACGCGCTCATTGTGCCTTACTGTGTGTACATGATCACTATCCCCGAAACCGACCTTGTCGTTCACCCATTATGCCTTGGTAGCAACATCTTTGGCAGTAACGCCGACGAGGCTCAATCCCACGCAGTGATGGATGCCTACGTAAGCCATGGCGGTAATTTTATCGACACTGCCGATGTCTATAACCAGTGGATAGAGGGACATGTTGGTGGGGAATCCGAAACCATCATCGGTAATTGGGTGAAAGCCCGTGGCAATCGTGGATCAATGGTGATTGCAACAAAGGTTTCCAAATTGAATCGACTTCCGGGTTTATCTGCAGCCAATATTTTTGCAGCCTGCGAGGAGTCACTCAACCGCCTGCAGAGTGATTACATAGATCTCTATTACAGCCACGAAGATGATGAGAGCGTTTCCTTAGAAGAAACATTGGGTGCCTATGCTCAACTAATAGCACAGGGCAAGGTGCGCTATATCGCCGCCTCTAACTTCACTCCAGCTCGCCTGCGTGAATCAGTTCAATATAGCCAGAATAACAACATCCCTGCTTACATCGCAGTTCAAGATCTCTATAACCTTGTAGATCGCACGGCATATGAAGGCGCAATGGCTCAAACCCTTGCCGACTTGGGTATCTCTAATATGCCTTTTTATGGAATTGCCCGCGGATTCTTAACCGGAAAGTATCGCCCAGGAATTACCGAGGTCGATTCAAAGCGCGCCGCAGGTGCCCGTGAATATGCAAACGATAAAAACTACGCTGTTCTTGCCGCAATGGATGAGATCTCTGCCGCCCGCAACAACGCACCTCTTGCCGCTATCGCGCTAGCTTGGCTGCGCGCACAACCCACGGTGAGTGCACCAATCGCATCGGCTCGTACAGTCGAACAGCTTGAAGAGATTATTCAGATTATTGATTTAAGCGCCGATGAAGTTGAGAAGTTAAGCAGGTTTTCCGCTTAATCGAGTGGCCATTGTCACAGCAACTTTGTGCCAACTGCTCACTTGGAGATCGGTGAAGCCCTTTTCACCAGGGGTCATGATGTAGAGCCCAGTGAAGATTTCGCCATTGAACTGGTAGAAGGCAAGTAGCTGGCGTGCATCCTGGCCTGAACCAATCTGTGCGCGCACTAATACACGTGAGCCCTCAACAACTAAACCAGTTGGCTGATTCTTAATATCTGTAAATGTGTAAGCGACATACGTGCCTGTTGTCTCTGTATATCCCTTATCGATAATGCACTTCGCTAGTGTCTTAGCCAGCTCCTTTTGTGCAGACTGGGCAGCGGTGGCCGATGAGTATCTAACGACCTCAGTAGATAAGAATGTAAAGACAGAGCCAACTTTGGTGGCCGTAACTTGACGGCGCTCCACTCGATCTTTTTCAGATGTATATGTTCCATTGCACAGATCAAGTGATGGATCATCCAGTGTTGTCCCGCGAGCCATGGGTAGCACCTTCCACTCTTGACTAAAATCACTAGCGATAAAGCCGTATTTTGCCAACGCAATCTGCTTGGGCTCACTCAGTGATGGATCACTAATTGCAGGAAGGCGATCTAAATCCTTTGTTGGTGATAGCGTTGATGTAATTGAAGCCAAGCCAATCAAGACAAAGTTAGAGCCGCTCATACGCACAGGTTTTTTGCCAATACCAGCATCAACGCTTGCCCCAATGCGCAGCTTTGCCACCTTGGAGTCAGGGATAGTTGCCAGAACCTTTGAGCCAGCACTTACTACAGCCGCACCTGTACCCACTAACACATCAAAGCGACCGGCTGTACTAAAGCTAGCGGTGCACTTGCCCACGCATTTGATCGCCCCCGCCCCATAACCAGCATCTGCCGGTGACCATTTGCCTGTGCGAGATGACTTCTCAGCGGCTATAAATGAGTTGGTCAGTGACAGTTGGCCAGTTATTCCATTGCCTAAGCAGTCAAAGATCTGCGCAGTTGCATCTAGTGCGCTGCCTCTCTTTAACTTAAAAGTAGGGGAAGTTTTAGCCGTGCTACTTTGCACAATAAATCCCTCTTCATTGACTAAGTTTGTCTGGCACAGACCACTACCAGCATCCTTTGCCCCCACCCATGCAAGGCTTAGTTGATCACCGTTAATTGATTGAATTGCAAAGTCATTTGTCACAGTTGGTCGCCCGCGATCGATGACTACCTTCTCTGGCTTTGACCATTCACTTTTATTTCCAACTAGATCTACTGAGCGGATAGCAAAGCTATAAGAGCCCTCGGGGAGATCTTTTAGATAGACGGTTTTAGGTGCAACAAAGGGGCTCAAATACGTCGGTAGCCATCCATTGACGTCTGAGACAGGCAATGCCTTGACCACGCCATCGATCTGGGCCTCAAAGCTAGTAATTGCAGTATCTGCATCCTCAAAGCCTGGCTCTAAAATCACCATCGATGGAGAGCGCCACTGATTAACTGGCACGATCACAGGTACTGGCGGGGCTGCTGTATCTGGCTTCTTCTTGATTGTTACAACTGCACCAGTCTCTGATGGCACGGCGCTAAGACTTACGTTGCCAGAGTACGTCGCTGCACTCACACCCGTCATTGAGCCACCAGAAAAGGTTGAACTGCGGTACTGATACGTATCAAGGTTGAGCATCCATAGATCAGCGCCCAATAACGCCCCAAACTCATTTGCAGAAGTATCCTCCGGATTGGGCGAGACAATGGATGTAATCGGTGGTGGATCTAGGCGGTAGATAGCCAGCCCTGGCTTATATCCCACGCCATCTAACTTTCTGCGATATTCAATCCAGTATGCAGCCTTCCCATCACGGACGTAGAGAGCGCGGACTCCGTTAGCAAAATCACTAGGAGCCAAAGTAACAACTTCAGACTGCCAGATCTGTTTAATCTGTGAATCCTCAAGCAGTCCCATCCGCCACTGGTGGTATGTACTAAGGGGCGATGATGTGGAGACATTTCCCATCACATCGATAGTGCCGCCGTATTCAACTGCCTTGCATGTATCACCCCATGGGCCATCATTTTTGTTGTTCTCACAGCGCAAGAAATTAGTATGGCCCAAACCAAATGTGTGCCCGAGTTCATGGGTGATGACATAGCTCTCTGCAGAATCATGTAAGACCATAATTCCGGATGCAGAGTCCACCCCCCCTACCTGCGCCCGGCCCGACCAGACACAACCGGCTCTGGGAGCCACAACAACTAAGTAGCGCTTGGAATAATCACTAATACCCAAGCGCTCATACGCCTCGGTGCGAATTGAGTTCATGAAAGCAGTGGCTGCAACCCCAACACAGGCCATCTTGGATATTAAGGCAATTGGTTCGGCTAAGACTTTGCCTGTAGTAAAAGAGATTGTGCGATCTTTCGTATCACCATAGAGAGTCGTGAACTTTTTCCAATCAGCACTCACTTCAGTATTGATTAATCTAGCAATCTCGCTCGCATCACCCGGCAGCACCGGCGCACCTGGCCACGTCACTGCAACGACATCAATTACACGCTCATCAACTGCCAGCGCAGGGCTAAGGCCTAGGCCGACAAAGCCAACAATGAGGGCAATAAGTGTCGATAGAGGCTTTCTCATAGGCGCAACTGTAGATGCTCGACCCAAGCCCGTCATTTCCAGCCCACATCCCTGCCACCAATACCCCTAACCCAAATGTGCAATCTCTTACCTTCTCAGCCAAAAGAGTTACCGCCTTACCCGTCTCGCCTAGGATTACTCCATGCGCGTATTCCTTACCGGTGGGGCTGGATTCATAGGTTCGCACCTGTGTGATGCCCTCATCGCCCAAGGCGACACCCCCTCGATCCTGGATAACCTTTCAACCGGGCAGCTCACAAATATCACCCATTTAACTAACAGGGTCGAAATCCACCAAGGCGACATCCGCGATGTCGCACTGGTAAACAAGTTAACTCAAGAATCAGATTTAGTTCTTCATATGGCCGCAGCACTTGGCGTCAACACAATCTTAGAGAAAACCGTTGAATCGGTATCAACAAATTTCACAGGTAGCGAAGTTGTTTTACAAGCCGCCCTAAAACACAACAAGAGAATCATTATCGCTAGCACCTCTGAGATCTATGGCAAGAATCCTGACCAACCTTTAAAGGAAACTCATGATCGCATTGTCGGTGCACCGCAAAAAATCCGCTGGACATACGCCGATGCTAAAGCTCTTGAAGAGGCCATCGCCCATTCACTGTTTTTAACTGAAGGCCTCAAGGTCTCAACAATTAGATTCTTTAATACTGTTGGACCGCGCCAAACAGGCCGCTATGGAATGGTCGTTCCACGCTTTGTGCAATCAGCGATCAAAAATGAGCCCCTCACAATCTACGGCGATGGCACACAATCTCGAGTCTTCTGCCACGTCCTTGATGCAATCGATGCACTCCTTAAAATTACCAAGGATGATAAAACGATCGGTGAGGTCTTCAATGTTGGCGGTGAAGGTGAAACCACAATCCAGCAGCTTGCTGAGAAGATAATCACCAACACACAATCATCCTCAGAGATTACTTACACCCCATACAGCGATGCCTATCCTGCCGGCTTTGAGGACATGCAACGCCGCGTTCCTGACATTACTAAGGCTAAAGTAGCGTTGAATTGGAAACCAACTAGAGATCTGAATCAGATTATTAGTGATGTTGCGGCAAGCTTTAATTAACTAAATCTAAGTAGTTATTTGAAACAAAAATTTTAGAAAGTGACGTCTGCTCAACTAGTTTATAGTTTAATTCCTCAAGATACTCATTGATTTTGGACCCTAAGTCACTCAATTCTACAGGTGACTCAATACAGACGACTCTGGGCCGACAAATCTTCCAGTCATTTGAAGTCAAGACATCAAAATCTGCGCCTTCGACATCAATTGAAATAAATGTTGGTTCTAAGTCCGTCATTGGAAAAACCAAATCTGACATCGGCACGATTGTAAAGGTTTTCTTGCCGATTATTGTTGCTTTACCAGAACTCACTAATTCGTTAGCGATTCTTTCCGAGGTTGTTGAGTACTCATATGGGTATAACTCAAAAAAAGTACTTTTACCGGGTTGACCAACAAGTGATTTAAGGACTGAGTCTCGAGGTCGTATTAACTTTCCTAAAACTTGATTACGGGTAAGCGGATCTACAAGTATGCCCCGCCAACCTAGCCGATAAAAGAAATATGAGTTTGAACCAGAGACTGGGCGACCTGAACCGATATCCATATATCTTCCAAAGTTTTCGGGGCAATACTTATATATAGTTTCGTCCTCGTTAGCTTGGCTAAAGAATTTACGATTTGAAAACTTTACAGAGTATTGATTTAACAAACTTGCAATTAACCCTACGAGCGGTCTACTCGAAATCCATTTACGCATCTACCAAGGCTAACTCTTCAGTTTGACCTGTGATTGCTTTAAAGCTGGATGGCATTTTTAACTTTACCCGTTGTATCAAAGACATATGGCGCTGCCTTCATAATCTCAGCCTCTGAAACTTGATCGTGTTTTGTTACAACAATTGCAATATCAGCTCCAGTCAACGGTGCAGATTCCTTGCCCTGCCAACTTCCAACTACAGAGTCGCTCCACGTCACTACCGCCCCCATATCATCAAGTGCCTCAATCAAATGTTCAGCAGGGGTCTCACGAGTATCAGCAACATTTGGCTTATAAGCAACTCCCACAACCAAGACCTTTTTACCCTTAAGTGAACCACCATTGTCATCTGCCACACGCTTGGCAATGTATTGAGGCATCTCTAGGTTGACTTCATTTGCCCGTGCAATAAAAGTCGCTCGGACTCCATTTTCTAGCGCCAAGTGCGCTAGGTATGAAGGGTCAACAGGAATGCAGTGCCCACCAACACCGGCACTTGGTGAAAACTTCATAAAACCATAAGGCTTGGTATTGGCAGCATCCAGAGTTTCTCTCACGTCAATTCCTAGTGCATGTGAAATCTGAGCGAGCTCATTTACAAGTGCGATGTTTACTTGTCTAAAGGTATTTTCAAATAACTTTGCAGCCTCGGCCACCTCTGGAGAAGAGACTTCAATAAGCTCATCACAAAAGGTTGCATAAAACTCTCGTGTGCGACGCGTCGCCTCGGGTGTTAATCCTGAAAATAGACGGGGAGTATTTTTCTGATTCCACTCAATGCGGCCGGGATCAACGCGCTCTGGTGAGATTGCATACTCATGAGCTAGCAGAGCTTTTGAGTGCTTTTCAATTGTGGGTTTGATGAAATTACGAATAGTGCCAGGAAAAGATGTTGATTCATTAATAATCAGCGCGGGCTTATCTAGATGTTCGGCAATTACTTTGCATGCAGAATCTATATAGGAAAGATCAGGTAAACGCTTGGAGTCCAGCGGGGTTGGAACGGCAATTACAACTATGTCTGAGCCGGCAATATCTGCGCTATTTGAGGTTGCTTTGTAGGTGCCCTTTGCGAGTAAGCCAGCTATAACTGAGCTATCAACACCCTCAATGTGCGAGATCCCCTTATTGAGGCGATCAACAACAACTTGGCTCTTATCAAAACCAACCACAGTGTGATGAGCACCTGCAAAAGCAGAGATAGTCAATCCAACATAGCCCTGCCCAATAATCGAAACCTTCATGCTAAGGCAGCTCTTTATTGGCTTTATTGAGTGGATCTAGTTCAATCATTTTTTGCTTGGCTTGTGCTTTTTCAGATGGGGTTGACTTAGTCGCCCTAAATAGAACCTTCCAAGCATCGTACTCGAGTGGACTAAATTCGACAGCTTTACGAGCGTAAATAATCGCCTGATCTGAAAGATTACTGCGTTCAAGAATATCTACTGCATTTACCAGCTTATAAATGTTTACAGGGTTAAAGTAATTTGGCTGTAGAGCTGACTCCAATTTAACTAAGTCCCCTCCATTTATAGCGTGCAAGTATTTATAGTCAGCGGTAAATGGCGGTAAGGCAACCAGTAGGCCTAATGCCATCCCAGTTGATGCTATTAAGCCGGCAGCAACGACTGGGTCAGCCTTCTTCTTTTTCGCAGATTTCTTACTTCCAGAAGTTATTGCTAGATCAACAGAAGTGGCTCTAGTGGTTCGCTCATATGCAACCATTAATCCAGAAAGCATCCAACCCCAAATCGCTAATCCCAGTTGATTGATACTGATTATTGATTGAACTTGGTAGCAGATCCAAATTGCAGCCAGAGCAACAAAAATAGGATCGTATTGCTTGGTGCGCTTACTTACCTTAAGAATCGCTAAGCCTGCTAGACCAACCATGAATAGGTATGAAAACAGTAAGGGAAATCCACCGTAGGCAAAGAAGTCCAAAACTACATTGTGCGCCGCATTTGAAATCGTTTCTGGCCCTGGCATGTCAGTTGCGGCGCTAAGTGTTCTATACTCTCTAAAATACGTACCATAGGCATCCATTCCAACTCCAGTAAATGGATGATCTATACCCATATTGATTGCTGTATGCCAGTAATTGCCGCGCAAAGACACAGAGCGCTTATAAATATATGCCGCTAGAGGTCCTTTCTGGAGGGCCCCGGCCACAGCCACCACGCCAAGAATTGAAACTGCTATCAAATACAAGGAGGGGAGTTTGAAATCTTTAGTCAGCGAGCGGAGAAGATAGAACCCGACCAAAGCCATTCCCCCTGTAATGAGAACGAGGCCTTGCACCGCGCTCGTTTGAATAATTTCAAGAAAGGTGAGTACCCATAGTAATCCCGCCACCAGACGTAATTTCCAAGATTTTCCTGGCCCTGCCGCAAATGCCAGAATGGCAGTTCCAAACATTCCTAAGAATGCTCCCATGAAGTTTGGGTTACCAAAAGTTCCTAACAGATTCCCATAAATATTAGTCCAGGCTACAAAATCCCCAATTTGCCAAGCCCAGAGCCCATAAGCAAGATTGATTATTCCAGCAACAAAAAATGCATAGAGAATTTTCTTAAAACCTTCTGCGTTACTCAGTGCTGCGCTTCCAAGTGCAAATAAGCTTAAGAAGAAATATGTGAGAAACCCGGTATTGCGCCCAGCCTCACCATAGAAGTTTTGAACAAATGGCGCCGCGCTCGTCATAGCACAAAGCAGAGAGAGGGCTACGAACAAACCAATTGCTCCAAAAAAGAATCTGTTTTCAGACCACATCGATTTGAAGCCACCTCGAATAAGTAGTGCAGCAATACCAAAACTTAAAGTACCAGCTGCCAGGAACTTAGAGATATTTACAGGGTCTGCGACTGGACCTACAACGATAAATACAGTGATAAATGCCGACCCAGCGGCCAATACTTTAACTAAAGTCTTTTCAATCACGCTATTAAGCATGAGTTGAATCCTACTTGATAAGAAAGCCCAAAACCCGGCCCCCTCGTGAGAGAGGACCGGGTTTTGGTACTTAGATCTTTATCAGATCAAAGGTAGAGGCAGGTTATGCCTTTATCTTCTTCTGGATCTTGATTACTAGGTTTGTTAGAGCTGTGATTGCTGCCTTTTGA
>CANJTH010000030.1:0-12406 GCA_947477185.1 Actinomycetota bacterium | reverse complement strand
ATCAGTGTAGAACACTAACTTTGCGCTATTAAAAGCATGACAAATAGAGCCACTTGATGGCATATATTGCATTGACTTATGGCACGCTGTTGAGTTCTCAAGGTACGGATGCGCACTGGAGCCAGGATTACTCCTATTTTCAGGGCAGACCGCCAAACCTAGTCCATTCACTCAGGCACGGTCAAACCGGGCCTAAATCTTGGATTAGGAGTGGTAATCGATGCTGTTCGGCCTTATTCGTCCGTTTCACAGCAAGAGCGCAACTATAGCCCCCACCCACAGAAGGGTCAAATCGGGTTTTAAGGAGTAAAAACAGATTCAGAGAAGTTGAATTTCAGCAGCGGGCTAGGCTTTTAGAGCTTTTGGTTTAAAAGTACAAGAAATCTAGATGAGCTCTACGGCAGCTAAATCCCGCTTGCCTTTGCGCAAAACCGCATATTTACCGCATAAAAACTCGGATTTTGTCGGCACATAATCCTCGGAAACAACCTTTTCATTATTGAGATATGCACCACCATCTTTGACCACGCGCCGGGCCGCCGATTTGGAATCTACGACTCCGGTTGCAGCCAGTAGATCCACCCACGATGGAATCTCCTGTGTTTTTGAGATCGTTGTGCGGGGAAGTTCGGCCAGTGCACTTGCAAGTGTTGCCTCATCTAGCAAAGTGAGATCGCCCTGCCCAAAGAGAGCTTTGGCAGCGTTTTCTACGCGTTGCGTTGTATCGGCGTCATGAACAAGAGTTGTTAATTCTCGTGCTAACTCTCGATGAGCACCGCGCAAACCAGGATTTTCACTGTGGGATTTCTCTAGCGCAGAAATCTCCTCATGGGATTTAAAGGAAAAGACTTTAAGAAAATTGATGATGTCCTTATCTTCAGTATTTAGCCAGAACTGGAAAAAAGCATAAGGAGATGTCATCGACGGATCTAACCAAATGCTACCACCGGCACTCTTACCAAACTTTGATCCATCTGATTTTGCCAATAATGGAACCGTAAGTGCATGACCACTGCCTGATTCAACACGACGTATGAGATCTAATCCAGCAACAATATTTCCCCATTGATCTGAGCCACCCAGTTGAAGTGTGCAGTCATTGCGGCGAAAGAGTTCGAGGAAGTCATAAGACTGAAGGACTTGATAGGAAAACTCGGTGTAAGAGATTCCACCAGCTTCAAGGCGGGCGGCAACTGAGTCTTTGGCTAGCATCTGATTAACTGAGAAATGTTTGCCAATATCGCGAAGGAATTCGATAGCACTCAGTGGAGCCGTCCAATCAAGGTTATTTACTACTAGCGCTGGGTTTGTAGGTGTATCAAAGTCTAAAAAGGCGGAGACTTGCTTGCGTATACCCTTTACCCAGCCTTCGACTACTTCACTGCTATTGAGTATCCGTTCATCGCTGCGCCCACTGGGATCACCAACTAATCCAGTTGCTCCCCCGACTAATGCAATCGGTTTGTGGCCAGCCAATTGAAAACGACGCAGGACTAAGAGAACCACTAGGTTGCCAACGTGCAGTGAAGGCGCCGTTGGATCAAAACCTATGTAGAGCGTGATGGGCTTTTTAAGTGCTTCAAGAAGGGTTTTTTCATCGGTGGACTGGGCAACTAGGCCACGCCAGCGTAGATCTTCAATGAGATTCATGAGCTCATCATCTCCTTAAAACTACTCTGCTTGTTGATAATTAACTTCTGCGTTGCAAGATTTTCAGCAACTGCTGTTTTTATCTGTTCGTCAACAAGTGAAGGCGCTGTACCACCTGCCGTGGTGCGAGAGCTGAGCGCGCCATGAACAGTAAGGCGTGAACGAACACTGGCATCAAGGGATGGATGAATTGTGAGCAGTTCGCTATCGCTGAGTTGGTGTAGTTGGCGATCACTTGATTCGCACAAGGCAACGCAAGCACCTGCAGCCTCATGTGCGATTGCAAATGGAATCCCTTTAAGAGCTAAGTAATCGGCGATCTCAGTTGCAAGAGAGAAGCCGAGGGGGGCCGCTGCCGCCATTTTTTCTCGATCGAAATCAGTTGTAGCGATCATTCCAGTGAGTGCAGGAATTAAAACCAAAAGCGTATCGACGCTGTCAAAGAATGGCTCTTTGTCCTCTTGTAAATCGCGATTATAGGCAAATGGAAGTCCTTTAAGCATCGTAAGAACGCTAACTAAATTTCCGACAAGACGTCCAGATTTTCCACGGGCAAGCTCTGCGATATCTGGATTCTTTTTCTGCGGCATTATTGATGAGCCAGTTGAATAGGCATCTGAAACCTTCGCCCATGCAAACTCAGATGAAGCCCATAACGTCCACTCTTCACCGATGCGAGAGAGGTGAGTACCGATGAGGGCGAGAATAAAGAGCGCTTCGGCGCAATAGTCGCGATCGCTCACTGCATCGATACTATTTGCAAAACTAGCCCTAAAGCCTAAATCCTTTGCAGTCGCCTTTGGATCAAGTGGTAGAGATGAACCAGCTAATGCTCCGGCACCGAGTGAACTAACCGATGTGCGCAGTAACCAGTCATCAATGCGATCGAGATCACGGCCAAAGGCATGTGCATGCTTTGCTAACTCGTGACCAAAGGAGACGGGTTGGGCATGTTGAATATGAGTAAAACCCGGAGCACTGTCATTGACGTACTCAGAGGCCTTTTCCAAAAGCGCACTCTGCATACCGGTGATGAGCAGTGCTATCTCCAGCATGTGATCGATTGCAAAGAGACGAAGATCTGTAGTGACCTGATCATTTCGTGAACGGCCTGCGCGAAGTAATCCCCCGCGGGCACCCAACTTTTCATTAAGGCCGCGCTCAAGTGCGCTGTGTACATCTTCATCGCTGGCAATTGGTAGAAAATTGCCACTCGATACATCTGCAGCTAACTCTTTGAGCGCACCCCTGATAGCCCCGCAATCGCCAGCATTTAGAAGGCCGCTAGATTCTAGGATCGATAAATGGGCAAGAGATGATCGAATGTCATAGGGAGCAAGACGCCAATCAAAATCAACGCTACGCGAGAGTGCAAAGGCAGCATCTGCTGCACCATGCGAAAACCGTCCACCCCAGAGCGCCATCTATCTCTTCCCACCTGTTGATTTTGAGTATGCAAGCAATTCTTTCGCTAATTGAGCCCCACCTGTGGCTTTCTTGGAGACAAGGATTATCGTGTCGTCACCTGCGATCGTTCCAATTACTCCGGTGAGACCGGCGTGATCGAGAGAGCTAGCTAGGAACTGAGCAGCCCCTGGAGGCGTGTGAATCACTGCAAGATTTGCGCTGTGATCAACGGAGAGTATGAGCTTTGCGGGCATTGGTGAGACTCGTGCGAGTGCATCATCGGTTGAGCCCGATATTTGATAGACAGATTCACCGGTTTTAGTGCGCGCTCGTACTGCGCCAATCTCTTCTAGATCTCGACTGGCGGTGGCTTGAGTAACGGCATAGCCAGATTTTTTTAGCAAGGTGACTAAATCCGATTGCGAATGAACGACCCCAGATTCAATAAGGGATATTGCTTTGGCTCTACGTGCTGAGACACTCTTAGTTGACATTCGCCATAACCTTTCTAAAGACTGCAATAAAGGTATTGATTTGTGCTGTAGTTACCGTTAGCGCCGGTGCGATACGAATAGTTGTGGGTGTAGGAGCATTTACTAAAACTCCATTATCGCGCAATGCCACGAGTACATTATTTGAAATTGGCGATGTCAACTCAATTGCGATCAAAAGACCGGCGCCGCGCACTTCACTAACGCGAGGAATTAAAGCAATCTCGGCCAGTAACTGCTTCTCATGTCGCTTAACTGCTCCCATCAATTGATTCTTTTCAATGAACTTGATCGCTGCAAGAGATGCTGCAGTAGTGATGGGATTACCACCAAAGGTTGAGCCGTGATCTCCGGGTTGAAATAAATAAGCCGAAGCCCCGCAGGCGATCATTGCAGAGAGAGGAAGTCCCCCGCCTAAGCCCTTAGCAAGCGTAATTACATCTGGGGTAATTCCAGAGTATTCATAGCCAAACCAATCTCCCGTACGGCCCATTCCAGTTTGCACGCAATCTAAAACCATCAGTGCACCAGTTAGATCACAGATATCACGAACTGCCGCTAGATAATCAGCAGGGGGTACAACTACTCCAGCCTCCCCCATAATCGGCTCGATGATTACCATCGCAGTTTTCTTATTAACTGCACGTTTCATAGCATCGATATCACCGAAATCAACATGGGTAATCCCTTTAAGAAGCGGTAAGAAAGGCTCGCGCTTAGAAGGTTGCCCCGTTAAAGATAACGCTCCCATTGTGCGCCCATGAAAGGCACCACGTGCTGCAACTATGCGATAGCGCCCAGTTCGACGCGAGAGCTTAATAGCGGCTTCATTAGCTTCGGCGCCAGATTGTGCGAAAAACACTTTTGCATCTGGATCCCCCGTCATCTCTTTTAACTTCTGCGCCAGTTCAACCACATTCGGATGGGCATAAAAGTTACTAACGTGGCCCAACAGTCCTACCTGCTTCGTGACTGCTTTAACTATCGCGGGGTGAGCATGACCGAGAACATTTGTTGCAATTCCGCTGAGAAAATCTAAGTAGCTTTTGCCGTCGGCATCTTTTACAACTAAGCCTTTTCCACTAACGAGTGCAATCGAAGGCGCACCGTAATTGTTTTGCATCGATTCCGACCACTCAGCTAATAACTCCTTATTGTTCATGCACTCACCAGAGTTCCACCTGTGCCAGAGAATGCGTCAACCAGGTTCTTTGAATCCGTTCCATCGATAACTCTCACAGCTTTCGCCCCTTGGTCGATTGCATCCAATATTGCCTGTACTTTCGGTGCCATTCCCTCTTGAAAAGTTGACTTCATCGTTGCGAGTTCTTTATAGGATATTGTCGAAATCAGTGAACTCTTATCGGGCCAGTCCCGGTATATGCCTGAAACATCGGTAAGAATAATAAGTGAACTAGCATCCATCGCCCCTGCAATAGCTGCGGCAGCTAAATCTGCATTTACATTTAATCCGTTCTCACTCTCCGCATCGGCAGCTATGGGGGCAAGGACCGGAGTTGTGCCTACAGATAAAAGAGATTTTATCTCGCTTGTATCGACTGAAACAACATCTCCGACTTGCCCGAGCTCTACTGGGCTTCCATCAACGAGCGAGGTTTTCTTTCGTGCTACTAAAGTTGGCAATGTACGACCCGATATCGCTTTGGCCGGTACGCCGCCATTGGAAAGAGCTGTAGCTACTCCTTGACCTACTTCGGTGACAAGTACTCTTTCAACAACATTGAAGGTTTCGGCAGTTGTATATCTAAACCCGCCAATAAATTTGCTCTCGATGCCGGATGAAGACAGCGCCTTATCTATCTGCGGTCCTCCTCCATGGACAACTACAACCGATTCACCCGCATTTAAAGCGATGGAAATCGCGCGGGCAAATCCACCATCTTCATCCCTCATTGCATGACCACCGAACTTGACCACGATCATGACGAGTAAGCCGAATTCTCGTGGACATAATCGTAAGACAAATCATTTGTTAATACCGTTGCCGTTGAAGTGCCGACTTTGAGATCTATCTCGATAATAACTTCGCGAGCACTGAAATCAACAGTGGACTTATCGGCATCAGGAGCACTATTGGTGCACACCGCCACATCATTGAGCATTACATCAATGGTAAGTGGATCTATCTGCGCGTCGGCAGTACCAACTGCAGCTAGAACGCGACCCCAATTGGGATCACCCCCAAATATGGCCGCTTTTAAAAGATTATTGCGCGCACACGCTCTAGCAACATTGACTGCATCGGATTCACTCAGAGCGTTTTTGACTCTAATTGAAACAGTTTTAGTCGAACCCTCCGCATCGGCGATTAATTGTGCGGCAAGTGAGCCACACACATGCATAAGAAGCTCTTCAAGTTGAATATCAGAGATGCTCTGGCCACTTGCACCCGATGACATAAATAGAACCGTGTCGTTAGTGGAGGTGCAGCCATCTGAATCGATTCGGTTATATGTGCGATCTGCAGCACGTGTAAAAATCTCTTGTGCTTTATCTGAAACAATTGCATCAGTCATCACAACAGATAACATCGTCGCTAATGCCGGGGCAAGCATTCCAGCTCCTTTAGCGATCCCAGAAAACTCTACGCCGTATTTCGAAACAGTTGCAATCTTTGGGACGGAGTCGGTCGTCATAATCGCCTGTGCTGCAAGATCGAGAGAATTGCTATCCATATCCGCAGCAATTCGTCGAATTCCATCCGTAACTTTATCCATCGGCAATAACTCACCAATTAATCCCGTTGAGCAGACAATCACTTCTCCTGAAGAGATTGATAAGAGATCGCCAACTAATTCAGCGCTCACATGGGTATCGATAAAGCCTTGCGGACCGGTGCAGGCATTTGCACCCCCAGAATTTAGAACAACGGCGCGAACTAGGCCGCCCTTAGCTACCTCTTTCGACCATATAACAGGTGCTGCTACTACTTTATTAGTTGTAAATACGGCAGCGGCATCAAAGCGGGGTCCCTGATTTTCAATGATGGTTAAGTCAAGTGCCCCACTGCTCTTTAAACCTGCAGCAACTGCGCCGGCGCGAAAGCCTTGTGGCAGTTTCATATTCCTAGTCCATCCAGGGATAAACCAGCATCTTCAGCAAGGCCGCAGATTAAATTTGCATTTTGGATAGCCTGTCCCGCAGCACCTTTACCAAGATTATCAATGGCAACCGAGATAATTAAACGATCTGTATGCTCATCGACTGCCACCTGGATCTGAACTTTGTTACTGCCCGTCAGTGCACTTGTCTTTGGCATTTGGCCCAGCGGCAGTACATCAACAAAGAACTCTGACTCATATGCCTTGACGTAGAGATCATGAGCCTGCTGTGTCGTCATTGAATGACTCAACTTTGCCGTAATTGTGGAGAGAATTCCACGAGGCATTGGAGCAAGTATCGGTGTGAATGATATTTTTGCAGGTTTTTGAGCCACAGCAGATATTGCCTGCTCGATTTCAGGTGTGTGTTGGTGAACTCCACCGAATTTGTATGATGTTAGCGAACCCATAACTTCACTTGCTATCAAATTGATTTTTGCGCTTCTGCCAGCCCCTGTTGTACCTGATGCGGCAACGACCACGATATCTGATACATCGATTAGCCCAACGGCAGGTGCTATTCCGAGGCAAATTGAGGTGGCGTAGCAACCTGGATTCGCAACTCTATTCTCTTTTTTGATTGCATCACGTTGACCAGATGCAAGCTCTGGTAATCCATAGACCCAAGCCCCTGCATGCTCGCCGCCGTAATACTTTTTCCATTGACTTGCATCTTCTAATCTAAAATCTGCACCTAGATCGACAATCTTTACATTCGATGGAATCTTTGCAATCAAAGTCGCCGATTCACCGTGCGGAAGGGCTAGGAAAACTAGTTCAATGGCAGAAAAATCTACGAGATCGGAGGTAATGAATCTACGATCTGCATAACTCTGTAGTTGGGGATGAACCGAGGTCACCTGCTCCCCGGCATTGCTGTGTGCAGTTATTGATACAACTTCAAAATGTGGGTGAGTTGCTAGCAACCGCAGGAGCTCTCCTCCTGCATAGCCACTTGCGCCTATAACCGCTGTTTTCATGAGATGAGATTAACAG
Organism: Actinomycetota bacterium; assembly: GCA_947477185.1. Classification (GTDB taxonomy): domain Bacteria; phylum Actinomycetota; class Actinomycetes; order Nanopelagicales; family Nanopelagicaceae; genus Planktophila. The sequence goes on along the minus strand of CANJTH010000030.1, from coordinate 4,740 downwards.
ACAATCGATAATTATGCAATCTTATGCATACTTATGCGGTACGTAGAACAGCGCCACATTTAGCAAAGGCCACGGCGGTGGCCGCCTCTCGCATGGATGAGACCTCTTCACCCGTAAGGGTGCGATCAGGGGCTCGGAAGGTCAGTGTGAAGGCCAGCGAAATCTTTCCATCCCCAATCTTGTCGTAGCGATCAAAGCAGGTAATAGATTCAAGAAGCTCTCCGGCACCCTCGCGAAGGGCTGATTCCACGGATTGCGCACTCATTGTTGAATCAACGATAAGAGCCACATCTTGTAGCGCTGCTGGCATTGTTCCTACTGTTGTTGGTTTTACTAACTGCGAATGAGGCAAAGCGCTAAGAGCTACTGCAAATGCGACGGAGCGTTCAGGCAAACCATAGGCGGCCACAATTCGAGGATGAAGTTCGCCGGCATGGGCTACAGCTTTGCCATCAATGATGAGTTCTGCGCAGCGACCTGGATGCCAAGGCGCAAGATCTGATCGTACCTTACTCCACTCCAAATTACACAACTCTAAAATATTTTCAGCATAGGCAATAGCATCTGTCCAATTGTAGGAACGAGATTTACCTTGCCAATTTTCATTCTCAACTTTTCCGACCAATAGACCTGCAACGTGATGGGCCTGTGGTGGCACACTCGCAAATATCTCTTCAATCAATCTCTGCTCTGGACGTTGTGAGAGTTGCGGCGAAATAGCGGGCACTAGCTTTTTAGAGCTACGAAAAATCGAACCCATCTCAAAGATCGCAAAATCCTTAGCCCCACGACTGATATTGCGCTGTGCAACTTCGATTAGACCGGGAATAAGATGAACACGCATTAAAGGAAATTCCTCAGACATGGGATTGGCAACTCGATACGTAGCTGCACGCTCTCCGACAAAGCCCATCGCATCGATCGTTGCCTGATTGGTGAAGGGGAAAGTCTGCACTTCGGCTAAACCACGACTGGCAAGCATTGTCGCTATCGCTCTTCGACGCTTTTGATCTGTAGTCAATGATGCATGCAAAGGTCGCGAAGGAAGTAGCGATGGGATCTTCTCGTAACCAATCATTCGGGCAACTTCTTCAGCTAAATCTGAAGCAGTAAGTAGGTCAGAACGCCATGACGGCGGGTCAACGGCAAAACTCTTCTCATCTACATCACAGCCGATGATACGTAGAACTTCGGCGGTTTTTTTAGAGGAAATTTCAAAGCCAAGAATTGTTGAGATCTTTGCAGGATCTATCGTCACTACGGGTGCATAGATAGGCTCCCCGGCCACGACAGTTGCTACATGCTGAGCCGAGCTATGGGTGCACAGAAGTTGAACAAATCGAGCCGAGGCGAACTCGGCCAGCGACGGGTCAACGCTTCGCTCGAGGCGCCGCGATGCCTCTGAGGAGATTCTGTGACGTCGCGAGTTCTTAGCAATTGATATTGGATCAAAGCGAACTGCCTCAAGTGCAATATCGGTTGTAGTTTGGGAGATTTCCGATGAAGCCCCGCCCATAGTCCCGGCTAGCGCTAATGGTTTCTCATCATCGCAAACCATCAAATCATCGGGATTCAACTGACGTACCTGGCCATCTAGTGTCGTGAAAGGCTGGGTTCTGCCTGCCCGCGCAATTGTTAAGCCACCCTTAATCTTTGATCGATCGAAGGCATGTAATGGTTGACCGAGTTCGAGCATGACGTAGTTTGTAACATCTACAACTAAGGAGATAGAGCGCATTCCCATTTTTTCAATTCGTCGACGCATCCAAAGAGGTGTCGTTGCCTTTGGATCAAAGTTAGTAAGAGTTCGCAGATAGAAGACCGATGCGGTAGACGGATCGGCGATCTTTGCGCTCACGCCCTTGCCTGTCTCCTTAAACTTAAGGCTGCGTAGTGCATCAACTGGGTCTGTAAATGTAAGAGCTAGCGCACCCGCTATCTCTCGGGCGATACCTCGAATACTTAGGGCATAGCCACGATCTGGATTGATCGCTACATCAAAAATAACATCGTTAATCTGCAGATCTGCAATAGCGTCGGCGCCGATAGCAACTTCATTCTCATTCATAACCATTATTCCGGTATGGTCATCACTAATGCCCAATTCACGGGCAGAGCAGATCATTCCATTAGAAGTCTTACCATACGTCTCACGCACACCAATTTTGAAATCTCCAGGTAAAACTGCACCGGGTAGTGCTGCAACAACGACATCTCCTACCGAGAAATTAGTTGCCCCACAGATTACAAAACGTGTTGTGCCTTCACCGCAATCGATACCGACGTAACGAATTGGTTTTTTAAACTCAACTATCTCTTCAATGGAGAGAACTTTTGCAAAGACCAGTGGGCCAGTCAGATCTAAACCTTTTACAATTATCTCCTCAACTTCAAAGCCGACCCGAATAAGCCCATCAGAGATCTCTTCCGCCGTAACTGCTGAAGGAATATCAACAAACTCTTTAATCCACGATAGAGGCGCCAGCATTACAGGCCAACTCCAAACTGGCGTGTGAAACGAAGATCACCCTCGACAATATCGTGCATATCGGTAATGCCGTGGCGGACCATAAGCGTTCTTTCTAATCCCATTCCGAATGCAAAACCACTAAATACATCGGTATCTATTCCACACGTTGCAAGAACTCTTGGATTCACCATTCCGCAACCACCCCACTCAATCCAGCGGTTATTGAAGAAAACATCTACCTCAGCACTTGGTTCGGTGAACGGAAAAAACGATGGACGCAATCGAGTTGTAACGCCCGGTCCAAACATATGGCTTGCAAAGTTATCAAGGGTTCCTTTTAAATGAGCCATTGTGATGCCCTTATCAACGACAAGCCCTTCGACTTGGTGAAAGACGGGACTATGTGTGGCATCGAGCTCATCGGCTCGGAAAGTTCGACCCGGGCATATGGCGTAAATAGGTGGGGCTTGTGTGAGCATCGTTCGGATTTGTACTGGTGAAGTGTGAGTGCGCAAAACCATTCCAGATTCAATTGGCTCGATAAAGAATGTATCCTGCATCGTTCGTGCCGGGTGATCTGCCGGCATATTTAGCGCATCAAAGTTAAGCCAGCCTGATTCAAGTTCTGGGCCTTCTTGCACAGAATAACCCTGCTCTATAAAGAAATCAGAGACTTCATTTTTGATAATTGAAATAGGGTGCAATCCACCGCGATGAGCACGGTTAACTGGCAGCGTAATATCGACTACCTCTTCAAGTAATACTTTTCTATCTCGCTCGGCCTCTAATACGGCCGTTGCTGATGCCAATGCTGTAGCAATCTCGGCTTTAGCCTCACCGATAATCTTGCCGAAACTAGCCTTCTCCTCCGGTGACATCGAGCCCAAAGCCCTTGATGCCAGGGCGACCGGTGACTTATCCCCCGCGTGATTCAAGCGTGCGCTTTTGAGAGTATCCATATCGGTGGCGGCGTTGAAAGCAGTGCGAGCATCGCTAATCCACTTAGCTACCTCGTCCTCGCGCATGGGGGCGAGTCTATCGGGTCGAACTTTAGAAGGAGTGCATATTTGCTAAGTGGTACATCAGAATCGATGCCGCCGCCGAAAGATTAAGGCTCTCAGCCGATCCAGGCATAGGAATATGTACTGATTCGATATCGGCCATTGATAGCTCGGTTGCAAGCCCTCGTGCTTCATTACCAAATATGGCAACACAATCTCCATTACTGACAAACTGTGACAGTGGTTTTGAACCACCTGCACCCAGAGTGAATGCATGTAATGGCTTTGATGAGAGCAGATTGGCAAGTTCAATCGATTCAAAGACTGGGATGTGCCATAGAGATCCGGCAGTACTACGAACTACTTTTGGTGAATACATATCGACGCTACCCGGGGATGTGATTACTGCATCCATTCCAAAAGCATCGGCCGAACGTAAAATCGTTCCAGCATTTCCAGGATCTTGAATTTCGGAGAGATATATGAATTTTCTGGAACCATCTAGTGCTATTGATTCCAATGAGTTTTTCGGAATATCACAGATTGCAAGAATTCCCTGTGGCGTAATCGTCTCGGACATCGCTCGCATTACATCGTCAGATACATCAAAGCTTTGGAGTAAAGATAGATCGGTAAACTCGTCGAGCTTAACTCGGGCGCTGGCCGTTAAATACAACGTAGTTATACGTGGACCTTGATTTGAGTTGATAGCTTCTCGAAAGCATTGCATACCTTCTGCAACAAATGCTCCAGAACTTCTTCGCTCGCGCGAACCCCTGGAACCAATAAGAGCCTTAACCCGCCCAACATGTGGGGAATTAAGGCTCTCAATCATTGCTCTCCGTTATTTCAGAGATTGATTTAGGCAGAGATTAGGCTCTTGCGAGCAACATCTACAAGAGTTTTGAAGGTTGCTGGATCATTCGTGGCAAGATCAGAGAGAACACGGCGATCCACTTCAACACCTGCAGCTTTAAGGCCTTGAATGAAACGGTTATAGGTCAGACCATGCGCGCGGCACCCTGCGTTGATACGTTGAATCCATAGACGACGGAAATCGCCCTTCTTGTCCTTACGGTCATTGAATGCATAGACCATAGAGTGCGTAACTTGCTCTTTTGCCTTGGTGAAAAGACGTGAGCGTTGACCGCGGTAGCCGCTGGCACGCTCTAAAGTTGTACGACGCTTCTTAGCGGCGTGAACACCACGTTTTACTCTCATTTAATTCACGTTCCTTACTTCAAGCCAAGCATGCGCTTGGCTGTCATT
>CANJTH010000029.1:0-12547 GCA_947477185.1 Actinomycetota bacterium | reverse complement strand
GCGCAATGCAGGAGTCTAGACGAGATTTCACTCAACTCTTACCCACCCAGTACCTTTAGCCTCTAAGCACCACATGCGGGTGTAGCTCAATGGTAGAGCCCCAGCCTTCCAAGCTGGCCATGCCGGTTCGATCCCGGTCACCCGCTCCAAGATTTTTAGCCGATTGAGCCGACTTTGTTAATCAACGCTTTGCCTGTGAATGAAAGCATATTTCCGGAAGTTGCTCCGTATTGGTCAACAGCTCTTAAAGTGAGTGAAGTTGCACCTACGCCACAAACGATGGTTCCAAAAACTAAAAATTGATAATGGCGACCCCCGACTGCATTAATGAAAGTTGAGGAGTCGCTTGAGAAAACCCGATATTGCATCGAAGCAGGTGTTACAGATGCAACGACTTGCATTCCAATATTCATTGAACTTGCTGTCGCTGGTGAAAATGTTCCATCTAGCATGATTTCAAATGTATAAGAGCCACCACTAACTAAAGTCCCAAATGAAGCAGAATCACTTGTGCCAGAATTACTAGAAGTCGATAAGGTCCACTGTTGAATATCTACAAAATACGAATTTGAAATACCAGCGGCTCCTGTGGCACCAGTTGAACCTGCCGCACCTGTATCACCTGCTGCACCTGGTGTTCCATTAGAACCTGCAGCTCCGGTTGTTCCTGTTAGGCCAGTTAATCCTGTATCTCCCTTAGCTCCAGTACTTCCTGTTGAACCAGCGGCACCTGTTAAGCCGGTAGGCCCTGTCGCTCCTGCAGAGCCAGCTGCGCCTGTGTCACCTTTTAATCCAGTTGCACCAGTTGCTCCAGTTGCTCCCGTTGCACCAGTTGCTCCACTGAAACCCGTTCCACCAGAGAGTCCGGTTGAACCCGTTGCACCAGTTAAACCACTCGCACCTGTTAATCCTGTTAATCCTGTTAATCCACGATCACCAGTTGCACCTTTTGCACCGGTTGCACCATCAGAGCCAGTTAGGCCTTGTTCACCGCGATCACCTTTTACTCCATCTGCCCCAGAGGCAGGTATCAACAGATCCCTTGTCTCAACGGTCCGAAGTGATGTTGCAAGTTTCCATGCACCTTTAGTTTTTGGGCCATAGAGATTTGCATTCTTTATATCAATATAGAAATCACCATCGATGCCAAGAGTCCTTGCGGGAGCTCCACTTCCACTAAGGATTGTGTTAGGAGTCAATGTTGTTGCACGCCCTGCTTTTTTAATGATGACGGATGTTTTGCCTGCAGCAAGAGCGCCTTGTGAGGTTATTAAGGTCAGAGCTAATGAGAGAGCGATGGCGTTTCTACGTCGATTCATGGGGATCTTCCTTTTCCTTCATTCTGGGGATGAACTCTGTTTTAGTCTGAGGCAGGGGCCAAGGCTCAGAAATAAGGAATCCCTCGCGCCTAATTGGGCTAATCTGGCGGGAACTCCCCGCATAGTGGCTCGGGGTGTCGCTGATATTCACAAGGTGTTCTAAGGGTTGATTATTACAATTCTCACCATCGAAGGGTTTATTACGACTAGTCAGAGACAAACAAGTCAACGACGGTTTTGAAAGGGAATGGGTACACGATGACAATCTCAACAAAGAGAAAGATTGCAGTGGTTGCACTAACAACTGTTGCACTCTCACTTGGCGCCATCAATAGTGCTAGCGCCGCAGGTGCTAAGCCAAAATCTGCGACAGCTAAGGCAGAGCATAAGGCAGCACATGAGGCCAATCATCAAGCTCGTGAGGCGCTTGTTGTTTCAATCATTGGAATCGATGCGGCAACGATTAAGTCACGTCTTAAGGCCGGTGAAACTCTTGGTGCAATTGCAGGTGCAAAGAAATCTGCACTGATCACTGCACTAGTTGCTGAGGCCACAAAAAATATCGATGCTGCTGTTGCTGCAGGCACAATGAGTGCAGAAAAAGCGGCTACACATAAAGCAGGTCTGAGCGCACATGTAACTGCCAGGGTTGATGCAGTTCGTGGTCAGGGACATGGTAAAGGTGGCCCAGGCGATCGCAAAGATCATGGCAAGAAGCACACCAAGGGCAACAAGGGTTAATAACTAAATTCTCTACCTCCTCCTAAGGGTGAAAACCCGCCACACGAGCGATCATGTGGCGGGTTTTTCTTTATCCCATCACCGTTGATGGCAGGATGCACTCATGAGAATTCACATCGGCAGCGACCATGCAGGACTTGAATTAAAAGGCGCACTCATTCAATATCTGCAATCAAAGGGCCACACCGTTACAGATCACGGTCCGCATGAATTTGATGCACTCGATGATTATCCAGATTTTTGCATTCCGGCCGCGGTTGCAACGGTTGCTGATTCGGGCTCACTTGGAATCGTTTTAGGTGGCTCTGGAAATGGCGAGCAGATTGCAGCAAATAAAGTTAAAGGTGTGCGAGCAGCACTTGCTTGGAGTATCGAGACTGCAAAGCTAGCTAAAGAGCACAACAATGCAAATGTTGTTGGAATCGGCGGACGAATGCACACAATCGATGAGTGCAAAGCCATTATCGATGCCTTTATCGAAACTCCCTTTAGCAACGATGAGCGCCATATTCGACGGATTAATAAAATTACTAGTTACGAAGATAAAGCAGGTCAGTAACTCGGTGATCTTTATCGATCCCCTGTCCTTCAAAACGAGTCACTGGTCGCCAATCGGGCTTAGCGATTACTCCCCCGCTAAATTGATCTGATGTGCTGAATACAACCTGCATCGCTTGGGCATATGGAAACCAATCAGTGGCCAGGTGAAAATAGCCACCAGGTTTTAATTTTGCTGCGACGAGCTCTAGAAATGCTGGAGTAACTATCCGGCGTTTGTGGTGCTTAGATTTTGGCCATGGATCTGGAAAGTACAGGTGTACGCCATCTAGAGCATGATCGTGAATCATGTAGGGCAGAACAACATGCACATCATCTTCAATGACTTTGATATTACTTATCTCTTGCTCTTGAATGCGAGCTAAGAGTTTGCCAATTCCAGGAGGGTGAAGATCAACGGCCAGGTATCCATTCTGCGGTGAGTTAAGGGCCATGATTGCTGTGGCCTCGCCCATTCCGAAGCCAATCTCCATGATGGTTTTTTGTGATGTTGGAAATATCTCCCTAAGATCGAGCTTCCTATTTTCAACTGGGATTCCATGAATCTCTTGCAGTAAACTTTTCGCAGCCCTCTGCGCTTCAGTAATTCGAGTACCTCGAATGCTGTAGCTGCGAATCGAGGGGCGTTCCATGGGGTAAGAATCTCATGGTTGGATTGATACCTACAAAAGGAGCAATAAGTGCCTGGCATTAATATTTCGCGCATCGAGGCTACAGAGCGTGCAGCTCATTTATACGTTGAGTCCTACGACGTCACCCTCGATGTCACAACTGGTGACGAAACCTTCTATGCCAAGTCGGAGGTCAACTTCTCCTGCACTACTCCTGGTTATTCTACCTTTATTGATGCCTGTGGTCGCCGTGTTATCTCTGCAACCCTTAACGGCGTTGCGGTAGATACAACGGGCTTTGATGGTCAATCAATCTTTCTAAAAAATCTCGCGGCAAAGAATCACTTAGTCATCGAAATCGAAGGCATCTACTCAAAATCTGGCGAAGGTCTACAGCGCTCACTTGATCCATCCGATGGCGAGATCTATCTCTATTCACAGGGTGAGACCGCCTATATCCGCCATATGTTCCCCTGTTTTGATCAACCATCCCTAAAGGCAACTTTCACATTTACCGTCACAACTCCAGGGCACTGGGAGGCGATTTCAAATAATCCAGTTGCTTCCAAGGAAAGTGTGGGAGAAAAAACACTTTGGAAGTTCACAACTACTCCCCGGATTCCAATGTATTTGGCAGTATTGATTGCAGGTCCTTATTCGCATGTCCATGATCTTTATAAGGGCGGCAAAGAAGTCCCACTTGGTATCTACTGCCGTAAATCAATGGCGCAGTACTTAGATCCCGATGATATTTTCTTACTTACAAAGCAGGGCTTTGATTACTTTGAAAAGACTTTTGGGCTGGCCTATCCATTTGATAAGTACGATCAAATCGCAGTGGTCGACTTTAATTTCGGTGCGATGGAAAATGCTGGTGCAGTTACTTTCCGCGAAGACCTATTGGTTTTCCGCAGCCACATGCCAGAAAAAATGTATATGTCTCGCGCTAACGTTATTTTGCATGAAATGGCACATATGTGGTTTGGCAATCTCGTCACAATGTCCTGGTGGGATGATCTATGGCTCAATGAATCATTTGCCGAATTCATGGCATACCTTGCAATGGCCGAAGGAACTCGATTTAAGGGTGGTTGGGCTGGCTTTAATAGCGAGCGAAAGAACTGGGCATACCGCCAAGATCAACTCTCATCTACACACCCCATCGTTGCAGATATGGTCGATATCGAAGCCGTTAACGCTAACTTCGATGGAATTACATATGCCAAAGGTGCATCGGTTTTGCAGCAGTTGGTAGCACATGTTGGACGTGAAAACTTTATAACCGGACTTCAAAAATACTTCGCCAAGCACGCCTGGGGTAATACAACTCTAAAAGATCTCTTCGATGAGCTAGAGGCAACAAGCGGTCGCTCATTAGATTCGTGGGCCGCAACATGGCTACAAACTGCAGGTGTGAACACACTTCGTCCAGAAATTGTTATCGATGGCCAGAATTATGCATCTGTTGCCATCAAACAGGAGACTCCAATAGTTCCAGTCGGCTCAAAGGAGCTTCGCCCACACCGATTGGCTATTGCGCTCTATGACGTTGACGGCGATGCAATCAAGCTGCGCATATCAACCGAACTAGATGTTGCTGGCACTGTAACTGTTGTGCCAGAGTTTGCTGGCCAAAAGGTTGCTGACTTATTGCTGATCAACGATCGCGATCTCTCTTATGCAAAGATTCGATTTGATCAACGCTCACTAAAAACACTTACTCCACACCTAGGAAATATTACTGATCCACTTACCCGTGCCCTGTGTTGGGCTGCAGTGTGGGACATGCATCGAGATGGAGAGATCTCATCCTCTGATTTCTTAGATATCGCCTTTGCAGGATTGCCAGGGGAAAACGATGACGCAGTTGTCAGCATTACGCTTTCACAGATGTATACATCAGTTGAGGCATATTCAACCGATGCCAATCGCAATCAGATGCGCATCAAGCTTGCCGATGGTTTAAATGCACTCCTACAGAGCGTAGCTCCTGGAAGTGATCTGCAACTTTTATTTGCCCGTGCATTTGCACAAAACGCAGTTACAGCAGCGCAAATTGAATCAGTACGCGCTCTACTCAATGGCTCAGCCCCCGGACTAATCGTCGATGCTGATCAGCGCTGGTTCTTTATGATCGCATTATCTGAGCGAGGGGCAATTACTAAGGCCGAACTCGATGCCGAATTAGTACGCGATAACACCACAAGCGGTAACTGCTTCTATGAAACCGCAATCGCCGCAGCGCCAACAGGTAGTGCAAAAGATTATGCATGGCACAAGATAGTAAACGAAGATATTCAGACATCGGTAAGGTCGGCCCTCGTTGCCGGTTTCCAACGTCCAATTCAGCGAGAGCTATTAGCTAACTATGTTGACCGCTACTTCGATTCAATTATCGGGGTCTGGGAGGCAAAATCATACGAGGGGGCGGCCAAGATTGTCTCTGGCCTATATCCAACGTGGGTTGTTTCACAATCAACTATCGATAAGACAGCAAAGTGGCTTGATACAACTGGCGCTCACTCGCCAGCCGTATTGCGTAAGTTAGTTATCGAAGCAAGAGATGGCTTGGTGCGTGCTTTAAAAGTTCAAAGCATCAGTAATTAATTAATCGAAGTAATCGAGGTCTGCGTCTTTGCTGTGCGCGGGCGAGATCCAACCCACGACAAACCAGCGATAACGATAAACATTACGACTGGGATTATGAGAAAAGTAATAACGGTTTCGATCGCCCTAAGACCTGGTCCTGCGACTGTGCCGTCTTCAACGGCGCTCAAAATTAAATACATGGGGTAAGTGTAATTTACTTAAGCAGTCGCTGCTGCCACACCAAATGGCTGTAAGTACTGCAGCCATCGATCATCGGTACGACCAGTTCCAAGGATTCTCCATGCAGCACCCACTGGTTCACGTGGCAGCTGACGCAGACGCCAACCAATCTCCTTTAAATTCCTATCGGCCTTGAGGTGATTGCATTTGTGACATGCCGAGACAACATTTTCCCAAATGTGAGCACCGCCACGGCTTCGCGGCACAACGTGATCGATCGATGTTGCAGGTGCGGTGCAATAGACGCATCGCCCACCATCGCGAGCAAAGATTGCACGGCGCGATAGCGGAACTGCATGTCGATAAGGGATGCGGACAAACTTATTTAAGCGAATGACCGATGGAAGATCTAACTCACCGCCAGAAAAATGTACGACATCACCTGACTGTTCAATCATTGTTGCGCGGTGGTTAAGGACAAGAATCAGGGCACGGCGCTCTGTTATGACACCCAGCGGTTCGTAGGTGGCATTGAGAACTAGTGTGCGCGACATTAATCGCTCCCGATCTGGCGCATGGCCTGCGCCGATTGGGTTATCTTGCCTCACAACACGCCTTGGTGCAGGTATTTCAAAGCGGTATTTAGGTAAATATTTGGCTACAGTCATATCTATGAGCGATTCGGCGCAAAACTTCCTCAATTGGGCCAGCGGTACACCCCTTCGCATCCTCATCATCCTTGTAACGGCCATCGTGGCCCAGAGCATTGGTACTCGGGCAATTCACCGGGCCGTGAACCGCTTAGCCACCGCCGATCTGGTTCTGGGACCGCGCAATATCGTTGCCCGACAGAAAGAGCGCGCTCGCACAATCGGTGGAGTTCTTGCTGCGAGCTTGAAATCAGTGCTCTGGATCGTTGCAACTGGAATGGTGCTGGGAGAGTTTGGTTTTAACTTAGGACCCCTCATCGCATCGGCTGGAATCTTGGGTGTGGCCCTTGGCCTTGGCGCACAGACACTTGTGCGCGATATTTTATCTGGAATCTTTATGTTAGTTGAAGATCAATATGGTGTTGGTGACAGCGTTGATGTTTTAGAGATTCAAGGCATTGTTGAAAAAGTTGGCCTGCGTGTGACAACGGTGCGAGATAAAAAAGGAACGCTCTGGTATTTACGAAATGGTGAAATCTTAAAAGTAGGCAATCAATCTCAATCTGGTTGATTGACCATCGAATCTGCCGCCATCTCAATGTAGCTCCACAACTGGTCCTTCAACGCCGCATCCATATCCATGCCATCAACGGCCTTGTGCATCGCGTTAAGCCAGGCATCGTGGGCTACTGTGTTGATGTGAAATCCAGCATGGCGCATTCGAAGTCGTGGATGACCCCGAAGCTCTTGATAGGTAGTTGGTCCACCCCAGTACTGCTCTAGAAACATCTTCAGCCGCTCAGCTGCGCCTTTTAAATCACCCTCAGGATACATAGGGCGCAAAATAGGATCGGTTGCAACATGGGCATAGAACTGCGAAACCAAATCGTTAAAGAATTTTTCGCCACCTACTTGTTCGTAATAACTGCTCATGCGTTAAGACTAGCGCTGTCTTTGCTCTTGCCAATCTGTAAAACAAAATAACTTGTGATGATACAAAGGGCACCACTCACATAAAATGCTGCGGCGTAATCACCAAATTTAACGCGTACGATCGCCGCTCCCAGCGCAGCGATTGAACCACCTATCTGGTGTGCGGCAAATACCCAGCCATAGATCACGGTCCCGCGATCTGGCCCCAAAATTGTGCGACAGAGCATCACTGTTGGTGGAACCGTTGCCACCCAATCGAGACCATAAAAAATAACAAAGATTAAAGTTGATGGATGCAACGTCGAAAATAGAATTGAAGGTAATAAGAACAAGGACAGGCCTCGTAGTCCGTAATAAAAGAACAAAAGTTTTCGTGGATCATATTTATCGGTTAACCAGCCCGAGAATAAAGTACCGATCACATCAAAGAAACCAACAAGTGCTAACAAGCTAGCCGCCATCACCTGACCCATTCCATGGTCGTGAGCAGCTGGAATAAAATGAGTACCGATTAATCCGCTCGTTGATAAGCCGCAGACAAAGAAGGAGCCAGTCAGGTACCAGAAATCCCTATGGGCACTAGCCTCTTTTAAGGTAACTATTGCCAACTTTGCCGCACTCATTTCAGATTTCACCGGTGGCATCCAGTCATCTGGCGCACCGTATGGCAATAGGCCAAGGTCGGCGGGTTTTTCGCGCAGGAATAGATAGATAAACGGAACCATTAACAGTGAAGCAGCGCCAATAGTTAGACCAATTGATCTCCAGCCATGAAGCTCCGATAGACGACTCAGACCTGGCAAGAAGATTAGCTGCCCTGCAGCACCAGCTGCAGTTAAACCACCTATTACTAAACCTCTGCGCTTAACGAACCAGCGATTTGCAATAGTTGCGGCAAAGACAAGTGCCATAGAGCCAGTCCCAATACCTACGATGACACCCCAGGTTGCAACTAACTGCCAGGGTGCATGTATTTGCGTCGTTAGAAATGCACCTGTACTAACTGTTGTTAGTGCGCCCATCACAACTTTGCGCACAGTGAAGCGCTCCATCAACGCTGCGGCAAAGGGCGCAGTTAATCCAAATAACAAAACATTGACTGAGATGGCCAGGGAGATCTGTTCGCGGTTCCAACCAAAGGCCTCTTCAAGAGGAACAATTAAAACTGAGGGCGCTGATCTAAAACCTGCAGTTGCAACTAAAGTAAAAAACGTAACAATCGCAGCGATCCACGCCGGATGTATCTTTGACTTAATCGCCATCGCTTCTCACTCTCATAGATAGCACGCCTAAAAGTAGCACTGGAATCGCAGCGAATAAGCAAAGCCATCCATAACTCAACATTCCGATAATGAGACCAGCTACTGCTCCGCCGCCTGCCCCTGATAAGTTCATAACTAAATCACTGGCACCCTGGGATGCAGGGCGCATCTGGATTGAAACAGACTCTGAAAGAAAAGCAGAGCCTGCAATTAATGTGCACGACCAACCTAGGCCAAGTAAGAACAGGCCTACTCCTAATTGAATTGCGTTATCGGCAGCAGCGCTACCTGCAACAATAGTTGAGGCCAATAAAATAACGAAGCCTATTTGAATGACACGGACTCGTCCCAATCGATCACTCAACGATCCAATAATTGGTGAAAAGGCATACATGCCTAAAACATGCACACTGATGACAAAACCAATAATGCGTAAAGAGACATCGACATGTTTCATGTGGATAGGAGTCATCACCATTACAGAGACCATTGCAACATGACCAATGGCAATTGCAGAGATTGCAAAGAGCGCCTTAGGATTTGAGCGAATGTGTGAGAGAGCGGCTTTTGTCGAGCCTTTGTGTTGCACGACGCTGGCCTCTTTTTCCGCTGTTAAATAAGGGTCAGGGCGCAGAAAGATAAAAATTACTAAGGCAGCTAGAAAGAGCGTGAGTGCTGATACTAAGTACGGGCCAACCAAGGGCGGCAAATTAAAGAGTTCGGCTATGTTGCCAGCTGGGTCCATGAGGTTTGGTCCAGCGACTGCGCCAATCGTTGAACCCCAGACTACAAAGGAGAGTTGTTTGGCGCGGGTTTCATTTGTAGCTAAATCAATTGCGGCAAAGCGCGCTTGGTATCCCGCAGCCGATGCTGCACCCACAAGAAAAGTTCCAAGGAGCATGAAAAATAAATTGCGCTGAGCACCACCCAGGATTGCAAAGATTGAACCGATAACTCCAGAGGCATATCCAACCGATAGCGCTAAGCGTCTTCCACCGTGCGCAGTTAATCGCGCTAATGGAAGTGCAAGAGCTGCAGCACCTAGCACGGCACTTGTTTGTGCAAGACCTGCAAGTGTTTCTGAGTCGGTGATGGATGAGACTAAAAGTGATCCAGCGGCAACCGTGCCGGCAACTCCAACGCCGCTAAGAACCTGTGCACTGGCAAGGGTTCGAACCACACGTTGTTGGAGTTGAGAATTTGGCATTAACTAGTTTCGAGGTATTTGTTCAAAACTTCTCGTTGCTGCTCACTCAGCGGACGAGAGCTCTTTGTATCTTCGGTAACTGCAACCTGTACAGTCTTAACGCGGGCACAGAGCAACCCGTTATTAAAGACCTCATAGACCAAGATAAAAGATGCGGTGCCAATAGATTCAACCCACATCGTGACATCGATGTAGATATTGCCCTCTGCGATCGGTGCTTTGTAATCGGCCTCGGCACGAGCCACAACCATGTTAAAGAAACCAAACAAGGCAAATCGCGCCTCTTGGGCAATCGTTAGATATTTTGCATGGTTAACGTGGCCCACTGCATCTAAATCATCCCAGCGCACATACTGCTTATTCGTAAATTTCATTTAGCGGGTCAACTTTCTATACGTAACGCGGTGCGGACGGGCAGCATCGGCGCCTAATCGTTGGATTTTATTCTCTTCATAGGATTCGAAGTTGCCTTCAAACCAGAACCACTTTGAATCACCCTCATAGGCCAAGATATGTGTTGCTACGCGGTCCAAAAACCATCGATCGTGAGAGATAACTACGGCGCAACCTGGAAACTCCAGCAACGCATTTTCAAGTGAACCAAGAGTCTCAACATCTAAGTCATTCGTTGGCTCATCCAGGAGGAGTAAGTTGCCACCTTGTTTGAGCGTCAAAGCTAAGTTCAAACGGTTGCGCTCGCCGCCCGATAAAATTCCTGCAGGCTTTTGTTGATCTGGGCCTTTAAAACCAAAGCAGGATACGTAGGCCCGTGATGGCATTTCAACCATTCCGACTTTAATGAAATCAAGGCCATCTGAGACGACCTCCCACAAACTCTTCTTAGGGTCGATTCCGCCACGGGATTGATCAACGTAGGAAATCTTTACCGTTTCACCAATCTTCACATTTCCAGAGTCCGGAGTTTCAAGACCTAGTATTGTTTTAAAGAGCGTTGTCTTACCGGCACCGTTGGGTCCGATTACTCCAATGATTCCATTGCGGGGCAGAGTAAATGAGAGATCATCGATTAGTACGCGATCGCCAAAGCCCTTCGTTAAATGCTCAACTTCGATAACAACGTTTCCAAGACGGGGCCCTGGTGGAATCTGAATCTCTTCAAAATCCAACTTGCGCATCTTGTCAGCCTCAGCGGCCATCTCTTCATAGCGAGCAAGGCGGGCCTTTGATTTAACTTGGCGCCCCTTTGCATTTTGACGGACCCATTCAAGCTCTTCAGTTAAACGCTTTGCGCGCTTGGCATCTTTCTGGCCTTCGATCTTAAGGCGCGCAGATTTTGTCTCTAAATACGTCGTGTAGTTACCTTCATATGGATAGGCACGACCACGATCGAGTTCGAGAATCCACTGGGCCACGTTGTCCAAGAAATATCTATCGTGCGTAATCGCAACTACTGCGCCGGCATACTTATTTAAATGCTGCTCGAGCCATAAAACAGATTCGGCATCTAAGTGGTTTGTAGGCTCATCGAGAAGTAATAGATCTGGGGCTTGTAAGAGCAGTTTGCACAAAGCAACCCGGCGCTTTTCTCCACCCGATAAAACCGATACATCGGCATCAGGTGGTGGACAGCGCAGAGCATCCATCGCCTGTTCAAGTTGTGAATCAAGCTCCCAGGCATTTCGGTGATCGAGCTTTTCTTGTAGATCACCCATCTCAGCCAATAACTTGTCATAGTCGGCATCTGGATTGCCGAGCTCTTCGCTAATCACATTAAAGCGATCGAGCATCGCAACGGTTTCAGCGACTCCCTCTTTAACGTTATCAATTACATTTTTGCTCTCATTTAAAACTGGCTCCTGCATCAAAATTCCAACAGAAAAGCCAGGGGTTAAATAGGCCTCACCATTAGATGGCTGCTGCAAACCGGCCATAATCTGAAGGACGGTGGACTTACCCGCACCGTTAGGGCCGACCACGCCAATCTTGGCGCCGGGGTAAAACATCAAAGTAACGTCGTCGAGAATTACTTTCTCACCATGCGCTTTTCGCGCCTTTTTCATCGTATAAATGAACTCAGCCATGGGATGAAACCTTATCGTTATGTATCGGTAGACTTAGCATCCACGACCCTACAGGCGCCTGTAGCTCAGTCGGATAGAGCACCTGCCTTCTAAGCAGGTTGTCGCAGGTTCGATTCCTGCCAGGCGCGCATGGCCAATGAACAAGCGAACCTCATCTGGATCGACTGCGAGATGACTGGGCTCTCCTTGGAAAAGGATGTCCTGGTCGAAATCGCCGTGCTCGTCACCGACTCCGAGCTCAACGTAATCGGCGACGGTGTCGATGTTGTCATCCGGGCGAGCGCCGATGAGTTAGCTGGCATGAATGATTTCGTCACCGCGATGCATACCACCTCAGGATTAATCACGCAGATCCCTAACGGCATTTCAGTAGTTGAGGCCGAGCTACAAGTGATTGCATATCTGCTCGAGTGCGGATTACAACCTGGTAAATCTCCTCTTGCTGGAAACTCGGT
>CANJTH010000028.1:0-12948 GCA_947477185.1 Actinomycetota bacterium | reverse complement strand
GATTGGGATAACGCAAAGGGTGGAGTTATTTTCGAACAGCAGCTATCAAAGGCTGGCGGAAAGCTCGATGCAGTTGTTTCAGCTAACGAAGGTCTTGGACTTGCAGCTGTAGCAGTTCTTAAGAAGAACAAGCTCAACGGCAAGGTCTGCGTATCTGGACAAGATGCAACTGTCGATGGATTGCGTGCAATCCTTACAGGCGACCTTTCAGGAACTGTCTACAAGGCAATCAAGGCTGAGGCAGAGGCTGCAGCAGCTCTAGCAATCGCATTGCTCAGAGGCGAAGAGGCAACTACAGCTACAGGATCTGTAAATAACGGAACCATAGATGTGCCTTCAGTTCTCTTGGTACCAGTTGGAATCACAAAGGCCAACGTCAAGGATGTCATCGCTGATGGCTTCCAGACACGTGAGGCTGTATGTGCCGACATCGAAGACCTCTGCGTAGCAAACGGACTCTAATATCCGCTCACGCTAGGCAGTAAAGAATAAAAGTTGCGGCTCTGGGTGCATACCCTGAGCCGCAACTTCTTTACTAGGATGCTTTAATCAGATTGAAGGAATAGTTACTAGTGAAATGTAGGTAGATCAGTGAGCACACCGATTCTCTCTCTTCGAGGAGTGAATAAATCCTTCGGCCCAGTCCATGTTCTTCGCGACGTTGACTTTGATATCTCTGCCGGCAAAGTAACTGCCTTGGTTGGAGATAACGGCGCCGGTAAGAGCACGCTCATCAAATGTATCGCAGGTATTTACACACCCGACCACGGTGACTTTCTCTTTGAAGGCAAAAAGGTTGAAATCTCTGGTCCTCGTGATGCGACTGCCCTTGGAATTGAGATCGTCTATCAGGATTTAGCGCTCTGCGATAACTTAGACATTGTTCATAATATGTTTTTGGGCCGCGAAAAAAAGCGCGGCTCAGTTTTAGATGAGACTTCAATGGAGGCCATGGCCCGCAAGGTTCTCGATGGTTTGAGCGTGAGAACAGTAAAATCGATTCGTCAATCTGTCTCATCTCTATCTGGCGGACAGCGTCAAACAGTTGCCATCGCCCGTGCAGTGTTATGGAATAGCAAAATCGTAATTTTGGATGAACCAACAGCCGCCCTTGGCGTTGCACAAACTGAACAAGTCCTTAACCTCGTTCGCCGCTTAGCCGATAATGGTTTAGCCGTTGTTTTGATTAGTCACAACTTAAACGATGTATTTGAAGTCGCCGATAATATCGCCGCTCTTTACCTAGGTCAGATGGCGGCGCAAGTTGATAAGAATGAAGTCATACCGCGCCAAGTAATTGAGTTAATCACCACCGGTAAATCTGCTGGTGTTGAAAGTGCGGGTGCTAAGAGATGAGTTCTCCTACTGTGGGCGAGGATACAACTGAAAAAGCAACACTCAAGAGTGCAATGCATGATTACTGGTTACGCATTAAAGCTGGAGATATCGGATCATTGCCGGCAGTTTTAGGTTTGGTTGCACTGTGCATCGTCTTTGGATCTATGTCTAGTGTCTTTTTAACACCAGGAAATTTCGCAAATTTATTGACTCAAGCAGCTGCAGTCATTGTTATTGCTATGGGTCTAGTCTTCGTACTTTTACTTGGAGAAATTGATTTATCTGCCGGGTACACCGCCGGCGTGACTGGAGCAGTACTAGTTATTTTGATTACCAATCACGACGTGCCATGGTTTGTAGCTTTAATTGCTTCAGTCATTGTCGGAGTTATCTTAGGCTTTGGTCTTGGAACACTGGTGGCTCGTCTTGGAATTCCATCCTTCGTCGTGACATTAGCTGCCTTCCTTGCTTTCCAAGGAATTTTGCTATTGCTAACCGGTGAAGGCGGCACCATCCGCGTAGAAGATAAAACTATCTTGGCCGTTGAAAATTCAAATCTCACACCAACTCTTAGTTGGATCTTCTTTATCGCTGTATCTGTTATGTATGTATTGAGCGGATTACACTCCATTAGCTCTCGGCGCAGAGCAGGATTAAAATCTGAGATTATTAAACTCTGGGTATTAAAAACTATTGGCTTGCTCATTATTACGGGCTTAGCCGTCTTTGCACTCAATCTTGAGCGCAGCAATAACCCAGATTTAGTAAGCCTTAAGGGCATCCCTTACGTAGTCCCAGTAATTTTGTTACTTCTGGTAATCGGAACATTTGTACTTGGTCGTACTCCATTTGGTCGTCATATCTATGCAGTCGGTGGCAATGCCGAAGCTGCACGTCGTGCTGGAATTAACGTCAAGCGAGTTCGTATTGCAGCATTTATGATCTGTTCTGGCTTATCTGCAATTGCAGGAATGATCTTTGCATCTCGCCAGAACTCGGTCTCTCCAACAACTGGTGGAAGTTCAACACTTCTTTACGCTGTTGGCGCAGCGGTTATCGGTGGAACATCTCTCTTTGGTGGAAAAGGAAAGATGCGCGATGCCATCCTTGGTGGTTTAGTCGTTGCAGTTATCGATAACGGCATGGGTCTATTGGGCTATGCAGCCGGAATTAAGTTCATTGTCACTGGACTTGTTCTATTGGTCTCAGCAGGCGTCGATGCGATATCTCGCAGGGGCAATAGCGTTTAATTAGCTTTTAAGCTACTGCTACTTAACACCCATCAAGTGTTCAAGTGCTAGTTGATCAAGGACCTCATAGTGATACCCGCGAGTTCCAGCAGCCTCCACATCAAAGGAATCCTTAGCTAAGTCTTTCCAGGTCTCACCTGCACTTAGATTTGGCTCACTTAATCCAGGAATATTTGACTCCTTCATCGCTGCAACAACTCTGGAATCGGCACGGAAAGCCTCTGCACGCTCTTTAAGGATTAAGTACGTACGCATGTTGGCAGAAGCTGACTCCCATACTCCCTTGTCATTTTCGGTACGTAAAGGCTTATAGTCAAAGTGACGGGGTCCGCTGTACTGATAGCGCTCTAACAAATCAACGAGGAAAAAGGCTGACTTGAGATCTCCATGGCCAAAGACAAAATCTTGATCGTACTTTATGCCGTGCTGACCGTTCAGATCGATATGGAATAACTTCTTGTGCCAAAGCGCTTGGGCGATTCCATGGACAAAGTTAAGTCCAGCCATCTGTTCGTGGCCAACCTCAGGATTAACACCTACCATTTCGGGGCGATCCAGCGAATTAATGAAAGCTAAGGCATGACCAATCGTTGGTAGGAAAATATCGCCACGAGGTTCATTTGGCTTAGGTTCAATTGCAAATTTAATTTTATAGCCGTTATCAGTTACGAAATCCCCAAGAATATTGAAAGCATCTCTAAATCTATCAAGTGCAACATAGGCATCTTTTGCGCCATCAGATTCAGCGCCTTCTCGACCACCCCAACAAACATAGGTTTCGGCTCCGAGCTCAACTGCTAACTCAATATTGCGCATCACTTTGCGAATTGCAAAACGCCGGATGTCCCGATCATTTGAGGTAAATGCGCCATCTTTAAACACTGGATGAGTAAATAGATTCGTTGTTGCCATGGGAACTTTCATGCCCGTGTCGGCAAGTGCTTTCTTGAAGCGATCGATATGCGTGCGACGTGCGCCGTCATCGCTTCCAAATGGAATCAGATCATCATCATGGAAAGTCACACCATAGGCACCGCGTGCGGCGAGTTCATTAACCGTGCGAACTGGATCAATGGCCTCACGAGTTGCATCACCAAATGGGTCACGTGCTTGCCAGCCAACGGTCCAAAGGCCAAAAGTGAATCTATCTGCAGGCGTGGGGTTAAATGACATGGTGATCTGCCTTTCTCATTAGCTATTTATGGCTCCGTTTTGATACAGGGCTAACTTACCTCTAATCTTGGAGCCTATCTATATGAGAGTACTAGCTACTTACATATGGGTTTTGCGGGAGTGGTGAAATGGCAGACACGCAGGTCTTAGGAACCTGTGTCTTCGGACGTGAGGGTTCAAGTCCCTTCTCCCGCACACTTAATTTTTAAACGCCAGTTAGAGTTCTACGTATGGCCAAACAATCACCGGCAAAGATAAAGAAGTTAGCTGCTGAAGCTAAGCGTGCCGGAGCGGCAAATCGCGCCGAGAAAAAAGCTAGTAAAGAATCTTCCGTATCAAATAATTGTGATCTTCTAGATGCATATGAAGGCGTTGATCACCACTGGCGGGAGATCGGGTTAGCAGCCCCTGCTCGGCGGGCTTTAATCGATGACGGACTATTTCAATTAAGTGATCTTCGTAAGGTATCCCTGGCTGCAATTAAAGAACTACACGGCATGGCTCCGAATGCTATTCGTGTATTAGTTTCCGAGATGAAGAAGGCTGATTTATCTTTTCGTAAATAACACTGAGTTTTAGATCTAATTAGTTACTGCAAATGCAACTAGGGCTAATCCAGCGGCTATGAGTAGGAACTGTACTTCTCGTCTAACCAACACCTTGAGCGCAGAAGCATTAAAGGTTGCTCCAATGATGATTGCTCCAGGGATGAAAATTGTAGCGCTTCGTATTGCAACATCACCTTCGCCCCATTGATATCGAAGATTGATAAGACCACAAGCTAATAGAAGGTAGCCGCCCATACGATAGTTGTTAATCCAGTTCTTATTTGAATCTTGACTAGCTGGGGTTGATTTCTCCATGTGGACAGTCTAGAAAGCCAAATAGGAGTGCCGCTTTCGCGACACTCCTATTTTAGGATTTTTCTGTTTAAAACCTAATCAATAAATGATTAGTGATCGTCCTTCATTCCCTCTGCCATTGACTTCATGCGTGCGATCTTCAAGATTGTTAGACCGAATACGCACTTAGCCAAAACGTCGGCGACGGTGTAACCAACCTGTACGCCAACGAACTGTTCTGAAGATGCCATGCCCTCACCCATACCAAGAATGTAAGAGATTGGGTAAACACCCCATGTAGCAATCAGCAATAGACGCAGACGACCTACGGTCTCTGCAACTCCGGCTGGCTGATTAGCAAGTGACTTACCGAGCTCTACAAATAGAACATAGAGGATGTAGAGGAATGGGATTGTTGATAGAACACCGTACATAATCTGTGTGTTCTGATCCGATGAGATCTCTCCTGGGTAACCAAGGGCGATCATTGCAGCAGATGCTGGAACAAGGCGAGTGATTAGTGAGGTAGAAACAGACTTAGTTAAGGCTAGTACTGCAACTACTTCAACAAGAAGTAGAGGGACAGTGAGTAGCCAGTCCACATAGCGGTAGGCCTCATTGAATGAGCCCTGCGCGCCTGAAATGTTTATGGTCATATCTGCAGATGACTCATTGAATGAGTTGAAGATACGCATGTAGTGGTACGCAGCGATGAATGTAACCATCGATGACATAACGAGAGCGTTGCGATACTTAGCTAATACTCGTTGCTGCGAAACGAGTGTGTAAACGGTACAAGCGAGCATTGAAACAAGACCAAACGAGAAGATGTTATAGATCAGGTTCCATTGGTTGCTATCTAATCTCAGCATTAATATATGCCTCCGTGAACTGTTAGTTTCTGAATCTCTTATGAGAATCAGATCCGCATGACCATTGAGGACCTCGAGGAGCCCCATTGACCTTCGGTAAGAAAATTGTGAACCACCTGAGGGCTTTTCGCATCTTGAAATTGGCGCTGAGATAGATCGAAATCCCTGCAATGAGCGGGCTATCTGAGGCGCAAGACGTCAATAAGTGAGGCTAATGTCCATCCCAAAGCGCCATTTCAGCGGCAAATGGATCAAGGCCCATCGGACCAATCTTTAGGGCATAGGTATGGAACTTCTTCATGTTAAAGGCTGAGCCAAGACGCCTTCTTGCATCTTCGCGAGCAGCCATCCAAACCCGTTCTCCCACTTTGTAGGAGATCGCCTGGCCAGGCCACCCTAGATAGCGATCAGTCTCACTGCGTGAATGGGCCTCATCGAGGAGTGCCTGCTCATTTAATAGTTTGCGTGATGATTCGGCGTTCCATACATTGCCATCAAAATCGGTATAGCCCAGGTGCATTCCGATATCTACAACGATTCGTGCAGCGCGTAGGGCTTGGGCAGATAAGTAGCCCATCTCGATTCCTGGCTCATCGAATGCACCGAGTTCGTTCATGAAACGTTCAGCATAAAGGGCCCAACCCTCACCGTAGCCACTAATCCAAGCTGCGGTTCGCTGAAAGCGAGTCAGGCGCTCTTTCTCAATCGTGACTGTTGCAACTTGCAAGTGATGTCCGGGTATGGCTTCGTGATACCAGGTTGAAACTAAGTGCCAACTGCTGACCTCATCTTTACCCAGCATCGGAATCCAGGTAGTGCCAGGACGAGATAGATCCTCTGATGGCCCGTTGTAGTAAGGCGCCGATGCACTGCCTTCGGGTGCAAGTCGTGCTTCACAGATTTTAATTCGCTCATCGATTTCAAAGAACTCTCCATCCATACGCTTCATAGCAGTATCGGTGAAATCCTGTAGAAATTTAATAACATTCTCTTTGCCTTTAATTACATACTTCGGATCATGATCTAGAAGATCGGCAACTTCGCGTAGTGACTTAGCTCCAGGCTTTATCTGCTCTGCAAGTACCCACATGCGCTCATTGATGGCCTTTAAATCTGCCATTCCCCACTCATAGGTTGCACGCAGATCTAACTGTGCTCCAGTGAAGTATCGCGCCCACAGTGCATAGCGATCTGCGCCGACGGCATCATTTGGATTAGCGATAGCCATGTACTCGTTCTTTAAATAGGCAGCGGTCTGTGCCGATGATTTCTCGGCCACTTGTGCCGCACTATGAATCGCAGGATATTGTCCACCTGGATCAAAGTTTTTACACATCTGGCTATATCCGCCATTGGCATAGCTCTCTAACTGCGCTATCACTCCCTGCACTTGGCGTTGGGCCGTGGTTTTGCCATTCTTTGCAACTTCGCTAATTGTGCCCACCCACTGCTTGTGTGCGCCATCAACTGCAGCCAATCGCTTGGCAATATTGTCAAAATCTTTATCACTCTTTCTTGGCATGAGTTCAAATATTGAGCGAATGCTTGATGGAGGCGAAGTTAATACGTTCCATAAAACATGCTCTTCGTGAGAGTCATGAAGTGCCAAGCTTGAACTCAGACGCTCTTCCATTACCGTCTTGGCAATTCGATCGATCTCATCGATAGGGCTTAGCGCATGTAACTTCTTTAAAACCTCGCGAGTTAAGGTTGCAGCTTTGGCCATTCCAGCGATTGATAGATCATCCAACTTGTCTTGATCCACATCTTTACCAAGATAGGTGCAGGACATGGGGCTCATGGCCGCTGATTGGTCAATATAACTATCGCTGAGTTCGAAAATCGCTGATCTATATGTCATTGGCTATTTCTACCAGCACCGAAGGTCATTGTCGATAGATATGCTAACCACATGATTATGACTCAACTACGCGAACTAGGCGTTTATAAGGGCTTTGTCTCTTTAATCTCTGCGCGTTTTATCTCTAACTTTGGTAATGGGTTATCCGATATAGCACTTGCATATGGCGTGCTTAGCCTCAATGGTGCTACTGGAAAAGACTTAAGCATTGTGATGTTTGCCCGTCTGTTTCCCATGATTGCATTGATGCTCTTTGGTGGTGTGATTGGCGATAGATTCAAGCGAAATCGAATTGTTGGCGGTACGGATATGCTCGGTAGCCTTTTTGTTGCCATAAGTGCAGCATCGTTCATCTTTGCTTTTGCCTCTGTACCACTTTTAGTTGTGATGGGCTTTCTATTCGGAATCTTAAATGCAATGTGGTGGCCGGCTATGTTGGGTGTGCTGCCAGCGATAGTTCCAAAAGAAAAACTCAACGATGGCAACGCAGTACTCGGGCTCCTGAGCAACTTTGGTTATGTTGTTGGAGCGCTCAGTGGAGGCGCCTTGGTAACTCTCTTTGGCTCTGGATGGGCCTTGCTCGTCGATGCACTCTCATTTTTTATCGCCGGTGTTTTAGTATGGCGTTTAGATATGGCGCCTATGGAAAAGCGTGAACGAGCCTCGGTCTTCACAGAGCTCAAATATGGTTGGTTTGAATTCAAATCACGTTCATGGGTGGTAGCTATCGTTCTTGCATTTATTGGAATCAATGCCTGTTTTGAGGCATTGCATCAAGTGTTAGGGCCGCTTGCCTTTAATGAAAACTCTAACGGGCCACGTAACTGGTCTTTCAACTTAGCTGGTCTCACGCTAGGAATGATCTGTGGTGGAGTGATTGCGCTTAAATTTGTAGTAAGTAGACCTATGTTTTTTGCAATCGTCGTGATTGCACTATCGTCGTTATGGAATTTCTCCCTAGCTATGAGTGCACCACTTCTATTGACAATGGGTGGTGCTTTCATTGCCGGAATTGCCCTGGAGGTTCTTATGGTCAACTGGCATACAGCGATGCAGACACACATTCCGGAAGAGTCATTCTCACGAGTGAGTGCCTATGACGCATTTGGATCTTTTGCCTTAGCCCCACTAGGAGTAGTGGCTGCTGGGCCCCTAGCAATGTACTACGGAGTTCATAGCATCTTGTGGGCTACTGGAGAGGTGACTGTGGTGTGTGCACTCTTAGTACTGCTCGTTAGATCAGTACGAAATCTTAAGTTGATTAGCACAGATTAATTCTGGTAGTGGAGCGATCAGAATCGCTCTAATAGCCCTAGGCTTAGGAGATGACAGAACAGCCGGTTGCTCCACCAAAACTACGTGGTTGGTTTCATCTGGGTGCAACGCCAATTGTCATCATTGCATCCTTAATTCTATTTGTTTTAAGTAAATCCTCTTTGAAATTTGCAGTCGCGATTTATTCACTCACTGCGATCCTGCTCTTTAGTGTCTCTGCGGTCTATCACCGCGTTCCATGGTCGCCTGCGAAGAAAAAGATTTGGCGCAGATTTGACCATGCAAATATCAACTTACTTATAGCCGGTTCATATACTCCCTTTGCAGTCACGCTATTAGAGGGTCGCGATCGCACGATTCTCTTATCGGTTGTATGGGTTGGTGCCGCCGCAGGTGTTGCGATGCGAGTCTTTTGGTTAGGTGCACCTCGCTGGCTCTACGTTGCTAACTACCTGCTTCTGGGCTGGGTAGCCGTTGCATACATGCCACAGCTCTACCGTGCAGGTGGTCTTTGGATATTGCTTCCAATCATTATTGGAGGCCTGTTTTATTCTGTGGGGGCGATTTTTTACGCTCTGAAGCGGCCGGGTCGCGAGGCAAAGTACTTTGGCTTCCACGAGCTTTTCCATATATTTGTACTAGCTGCGTGGGTTTCGCAGTATGTGGCGATTTCAGTGGCGATTTACAGTAAGTAAGGCCTTGCTCTAACCTAAGGCTCTATTCATTCGAACTGCGAGGTGCATGATGGCTGAGAAAAGCTCATTCTTAAACTGGGTTGGCTTCAAAGGTGAAGAGCCAAATCAACCCTCCTCAGTTGATCGTATCCGTGAACTCGAATCACAGTTAGTAGATCTGCGCTCTCGCCGAGATATTACGGGTTTGAGTAAAGAAGAGTTTGAAATCCTTGCAACTGAAACTGCGATGGCGATGATTAAATCGGCCCAGGCACGTGAGAGTAAGGCGCACTCAACTGCATCACGATTAGTTGCAGAGACTAATCGAATTACGAAAGAGGAGATTGAGGCCGCTGATTCGAAGGCCCGTTCAATTCTCAGCGGCGCTGAATCTCGAGGCCGCAAATATATTTCGACCGCCGAGGATGAGGCTGGTCAAATGATTGCACAGGCTGAGTCTGATGCTGAGGCATTGATTGAATCTAAAAAACGTGAGATCGCCGCCCTTGCCTTAGCTGCCCGTCGTGAAGGTGAGCGAATTATTGGTGATGCAACACATGAAGTCTCAAACTATCGCCAGTGGCTCACTGGAGTGATCGCAGAGGCCGAGCGACTTTATAAGATTCAAACTCAGTCATTAGATGCTGCACAAGGTGCTATACATCAATCACGTGCACGACTTGAATCGGCCTTTACCCGTCTAGCTGAACTTCAAAAGAGCGTTATTGAAAACTTAAATCCGGATGATTCGATTATTGACACCGGTCCAATTAAGGTAACAAGCCAGCGAACAACAAGTGCAATCAGCGCGCCAAAGAGAGCAAAAAAGCGCGCACCGAAGAAGTCAGTAAAGAAAACTACTGTAAAGAAATCCACCACACGTAAGTAGTTAGTTATGGCCACTGTTCGCGGTATCCGATACATCCCTGCCATCGATGGCCTGCGCGGTGTGGCAGTCGTTGCCGTCATGTTGTATCACTTAGGTTTTTCATGGATACCTGGGGGCTTTTTAGGCGTTGATCTCTTCTTTGTAATCTCTGGATATGTCATCACGCGCTTATTGCTCGACTCCATCGCCCGCAGCGGAGGCTTAGATCTTCGCGCCTTCTATAAAGCACGAATACGCAGGCTCTTTCCACCACTCGTTTTTATGATTCTTGCGACATCAATCTATATCGGTATCTGGGCGCCAGAGACAATGCGCAGATTTGTTAGTGACGCACCGTTTTCACTATTCGGAGCGATGAACTGGTGGCTAGTTTTTCGTCATACCGATTACTTCGATTCAATTGCGCGGCCAGCACTTTTGCAACACACCTGGTCGTTAGGAGTGGAGGCACAGTTTTACCTGATCTGGCCTCTTATCTTGCTCGTTGTTCTGCGCTATTTAGGCAAGAATAAAATCCCTGGTGCCGCTCTATCTATCGCTGCAGTTTCTGGAATTGCACTCCTTGTTCTCTCTTTTCAAGTTGATGCAGCAAGTGCATCCCAAATTAGTCACGTCTACTTTGGTACAGATACACACAGTATTGGTTTATTTCTGGGGGCGGCCTTAGCTGTTAGCTGGATTCCACAGAACTTAAAGGAAGATGTAGAAAAGCGCGCCCAGGATTTCATCGATGGCATCGGGGTCTTCGGTTTTATTGGAATGATTGCAACTTTCCTATTTATTGATGAGAGTGATCCGACACTCTATAAAATAGCATTTCCACTTGCTGGAATCTTTGGCTGTGCAATCATCACATCAATCGTTCACCCTGCATCGCGCTTTGCACCAATTCTAAGTAGCAAGATCGCTGTCTGGATTGGAGAGCGTTCGTATGCAATTTATTTGTGGCACTGGGTTGTCTTCCAAGTTACTCGTCCCACCGTTGATATTGAAGGCTCTGCCTGGGCACTCACCGCACTTCGCGTACTCATTGTCTTGGCGTTGGCCGATATCTCACTGCGCTTAGTCGAGCTTCCAATTAGAAGCGGCTTAGTTGAGTACTGGTTTAAGGGGATGAAATACCGCACTAAGCGTGTGCAGCTACGCCAGAAATCATTAATAGCAGTTCTTTTTCTTGTTCTTCTTACCTCTACAACAATGATTAGTATCGATGCGATTGCCAAGAGCGATCGGGCAATGACTGCGATTAAGGCCGAACTCACGCAAACTCCGCAGAGCCCGCGCCAAGAGGTTGTTGCAAGCGATGCCGGTGGCCTATGGGTAACTGGCGACTCGGTTATTCTCGGTATCCGTTTTGAACTTGAGACACGCAGCCATATTTCGCTGATTAACGCACGAGTTGGGCGTCAAGTCCCTGAGCTCATCGATGTAATGATGAACGATAAGTTGAATATGTCAGGTTCGACAGTTGTATTTAACCTGGGTAATAACAATAAGTTAACTGAAGCACAAGTTGCCGCCGTTTTCGAAGAGGTAAGGAATCAGCCAAAGATTATCGTGGTCAATACGGCAGTCCCGCGGGGCTGGCGCGATGAGAATAATTTGCTAATTGCACAGTATGCACAGCGCTTTGGTGCAGTCCTGATCGACTGGAACGCGATTTCAACCGGCCATCCCGAATACTTTGCACCCGATGGAGTTCACCTTGTTCCTGCAGGTGTACGGGCATATGTCGATGCAATTTCTGTTCACCTTTAAATTGAATGTAGTAAAAAAAATAAACCCCCACGCAGTGCGTGAGGGTTTATTTAATTAATTATTTACTTGAACTCTCCTGGAATTCCAAAGACAGTTGCAGATGCGATCTGTCCATCAGAGTAGACCGATGTCACGCGGAACTGTGTCCACCCGGCATCTCCACTCTTTGTAACATTTTGAGTGAGTTGATCGGCTGGCACAGTTGCAATTACCATCCAATCACCTGCGCCATTGGCTCGAACTTCTACGTTGTACCCAGTTAAACCATCAGTTGCCATTGGTGCGATCCAACGTAGCTTTAATCCATCTGCACTTGTGAGTGCAACGAACTTCGATGGTGCTTCAACGGCTGCAACTGGGGCTGTCGATTCAGTTGGTTCGGCAGATGCAGACTCAGTTGGCTCTGCCGACTGTGACATTGATGGAGAAGGTGCTGCACCATCATCACTTTCGCTACCAGATTGAGACATAACGATTGCGGCAAGAATCACGATTCCTGCGATAACTAAGAAAATTACGCGGCCAGATGTGGCCTGCTTAGGAGCTGCAACTGGTTTTGGCGCTAGTGCAACTGGCTTTGGTGCAGCTGAAACCGTAGAGAGTGCAACTCGAACAGGTGCCTTCTTTGCAACGCGCTTTGCAGGTGCCTTCTTTGCAACGCGCTTTTTAGCAACGGCCTTCTTTACAACACGCTTCTTCGCAGTTTTCTTAACTACACGCTTTGCAGGTGCTTTCTTCGCAGTTTTCTTAACTACACGCTTTTTTGCAACGGCTCTCTTGGCAGTTTTCTTAACTGCGCGCTTTGCAGGTGCCTTCTTTGCAACCTTCTTGGCTGTGCTCTTCTTCTTTACGGCCACGATAACTCCTTGGATAGCGGTGCGCACGCAATTAACGTACGTCGATAAGGCAAGGCTACCCCAGCACCCCGAGCATTTCTATGACATGAGGTGCTATTGCACGCAGGGATTTTCCGCGATGGCTGCACGCATCCTTCTCATCAGAGCTCATCTGCGCCG
>CANJTH010000027.1:0-13030 GCA_947477185.1 Actinomycetota bacterium | reverse complement strand
TCTTTCCAGGACTGTTCTAACCAACTCTCATCTGTGGCCACCGCCGACCTTTCGAACGTATCGGCGCCCCTTCCCCGGCGCCGCTACTAAATAGATCCGTCGGCCGGCGGTGACCAGAGATGAGAGCTGATAACAAAAACCACGAAGAGATTAATTTCAAGTTAAGGGGGAGTGATGATCGACAGCAGTGCACACATATCTGTAATGCGAGATCGATGCATTGACCTCTTGGCACCTGCGATTAATTCAACTAAAAATCCAGTTATTGTCGATGCGACCCTTGGCCTAGGCGGACACACTGAGGCTTTGCTCGAAAGATTTCCAACGTTAAAGGTTATAGGCATTGATCGTGATGCCGATGCATTAACCCGCGCAACGGCCAGATTAGCTCCATTCGCAGATCGACTTTTTACCAAGCACGCAAGCTTTGATTCAATCGCCGATGTTGTAGCATCCTTTGGTTATTCAGAGATTACTGGTGCTCTATTTGATCTTGGTGTCTCATCTATGCAACTAGATGAGCGCAATCGTGGCTTTTCATATTCACACGATGCTCCACTAGATATGCGTATGGATCGCACGCAGTCTCTAACGGCCGCCGAGATCATTAATACCTACGAACCAGGTCGATTAGTCCGTATTTTACGAAGCTATGGTGAAGAAAAATTTGCGGTTCGAGTCGTCGAATCCATTGTTAAGGCCCGAGCAGTGGCACCACTTAACTCAACAATCGAGCTAGCAGCACTGGTCAAAAACGCTATTCCAGCGGCTACGCGGCGCACTGGTGGAAACCCTGCCAAACGTACTTTTCAAGCCCTTCGCATTGAAACCAACGATGAGCTCGGTGCAATCACCAGAGCCCTTCCATCGGCGCTCAAGCTACTTGGCATCGGCGGGCGTTTAGTAGTTATGTCATTTCAATCCCTTGAAGATCGCATTGTCAAAGATCTCTTTGTCGCATCAACGACATCAGGCACACCGCGTGATCTCCCCTTTGAACTTCCAGAGCTGGCTGCCAAGTTTTCATTAGTAATAAAAGGCAGCGAAACTCCAGGAGCACAAGAGCTCGAAGAAAACTCACGGTCGGCATCGGTACGCCTTCGTGCAATTGAAAGGGTGGCCGCATAATGGCAATGAGCGCATTCGCTCCGGCGATTACTCGATCAAAGGAGATTCTTGCTCAGCAATCCTCCAAGGTTGCCCTCAAACTAGTTCCAGATATCTCATCAGGCAAGCAGGCCGATCGTAAATTCTTTGCAACCTTTGCCTCGATTGTTGGAATCGGCGGACTCCTATTTCTCCTTATTCTCAACACGATGCTTGCTCAAGATGCATTTGAATTAACCCATCTCAAACTTGAGTCTAAAATGATTAGCGATCAACGCGAGGCGATTGCTCGTGAGATAGATCGGCAGTCTTCACCAGAGGCACTTGCACGTGCAGCTGTTGCCCTTGGCATGAAGCCCTCAGAGACCCCAACCTTCTTAAATCTTGACCAGCTACAGATTTCACAAGAGGGGCAAAGTAATGGGTAATTTTGCAATTGCACATAATCGCATTAGGTTTTTAGTTCTTGTGATTGCAGTTGCAATTTTGTTATTTGGAGTTCGATTAGTGCAGGTCCAAGCAGTCCAAGCTGGCGACTATCGATTGCGCGCCGTCAACGAGATGGAAAATACCCGCTCATTGCCTGCCCCCCGCGGTGCCATTACAGATATGAATGGCGTTGCATTTGCCCGCAGCGTGGCGGCAACAAGCATCGTTGTCGATCAAACTCAGATTACTAACCCAGCACGTGTTGCAAACATCGTTGCACCGATTCTGGGATTAAGCGTTTCAGAGGTTACAGCTAGCATTACTGGTACTCGTAAGTGGAACATGGTCTATCAAAATGCCAAGCCTGCAACGTGGCAAAAACTCACTGCAGCTCTTGCAAAATTTAATGCACAATTTCCGGGCATGAGCCCAGATCGCATTATTGGCTTTTTCCCAGAGCGCGGATATATCCGCGAGTATCCATCGGGCTCACTGATTGCATCTTTAGTCGGCTTCGTCAATCACGATGGCAAAGGTGCAACGGGACTTGAATCCAGCATGAACTCATCTATCGCCGGTGTCGATGGAAAGTACTCGTACGCCAATGGTTATGGCGCCGAGATTCCAGGATCACAATCGGAGATAATCCCAGCCCAAGCTGGAACAACAGTGCGTTTGACTGTTGACCGTGATATTCAGTGGGTTGCATCAAAGGCGATCTCTGATGCAGTTAAGTCATCCAGTGCAATTAGCGGAACGGTTATTGTTATGGATCCAAAAACCGGTGAGATTCTGGCTCATGCAACTGCGCCAACCTTTGATCCCAATAACACTTCAAAGGTTTCACTGATTGCAATGCGCAATCCATCTGTTCAAGATGTTTATGAGCCAGGTTCGACTGGAAAAGTAATGACGATTGCAGCTGCTCTAGAAGAGAAGAAAATTACCTCTGATACAGTCTTTACGATTCCATATGCGCTCAAGCGATCAACAAAGGTCTTCCACGATCACGAAAAACATCCTACCCAGCGTCTGACAACTTCAGGAGTGTTAGCGGTTTCAAGTAACACCGGCTCAATCCAAATTGGTGAACTGTTATCACATGAGAGCCTCTATAACTACTTAACCAAGTTCGGTGTTGGCAATAAGACTGGCTCGGGTCTGCCTGGTGAATCAAGAGGCATTCTGCCAAAAGTTGCAGACTGGTCTGGCACAACTGCACCAACAGTTGCATTTGGTCAGGGCTACTCACTGACGGCTATGCAGGCAACAAGTATCTTCGCAACGATTGCAAATGATGGCATACGTGTATCCCCAACGGTTATTGCAGGCACTAGCGATGCAAGTGGAAACTTCACGCCGGCACCAGGTCGAACTAGCCAGCGAGTTGTAAGCACAGAAACTGCGCAAGCTATGCGCATTATGATGGAGAGTGTTGTTTCAGCATCAGGTACTGCGCCATCTGCAGCGATCACTGGCTATCGAGTAGCAGGCAAGACTGGTACGGCCATGCGCATCGATGACACATGCGGTTGCTATCGAGGATATACCGCCTCGTTCATTGGCTTTGCACCTGCCGATAAGCCTGCATACGTCATCAGTGTAACGATTCAAGATCCTAAAGGCCTGCACTGGGGCGGCGCACTTGGTGGTCCAGTATTTAAAAAAGTTATGTCATTTGTTTTGCAGAGTCGTCACATCCCACCAACAGGAACCACAGTGATTCCTGTTGCACTCAACGAAAAGGCATTAATAGCTAAGAAGGTGGCAGATGCAAAGACCACTCGCTAACTGCAGTAAGCCTCTCTCGGCAGTTTTATCAGTTGTTGGTGCACAGTGCGCCGAAATAACTGAGAGTGTCAATGTCACTGGAATTTCTCAGTCCAGCAACGAAATTTCTACAGGAGATCTCTTTATTGCACTACCTGGTGAAAAATTTCATGGTGCACAGTTTGCAGCCGATGCAGTCGAGCGAGGTGCAGTTGCGGTTTTAACTGATCTGACTGGGGCAGCGATGGTGACGGGAGTACCCGTATTGGTGGTTGAAAACCCACGACGGGCAGCAGGGGTTATTAGTGCATGGTTTTACGAAGAGCCTATGCGCGATCTTTATAGCGTGGGAGTAACGGGCACTAATGGAAAAACCACAGTTACGACCTTATTGCATCAAATTATGCAGGCCGCTGGGCGTGAGAGCGGACTTATCGGAACCGTTGAGAGCCGTATTGGAAGCGAAGTCCTTTCAAGTAAGAGAACTACTCCTGAGAGCGCTGAGCTTCAGGGGCTCATCGCCACTATGCGCGAGCGACACATGCGCAACCTTGTCATGGAGGTTTCAAGTCACGCGATAACTTTAGAGCGAATACGGGGAAGCCACTTTGCAGTTGTTGGATTCACAAATCTTTCCCAGGACCATTTAGATTTTCATAAGTCAATGGAAGAGTACTTTCTAGCTAAAGCAAAGCTCTTTACCTTTGAATACGCCGACTTAGCTGTAATCAATATCGATGATGTATATGGAGCTCGATTAGCTGCTATGACCGAGCTACCGATTATGACTTTATCTCGCACTAATACACAGGCGACGTGGCATTTCGCATCGATTACTCGCGACTATGTTGGGGCAGCGATTGCCATTCGTGGGAGTGGCGGAATCCTTATTGAAGGTAAGACGATTCTCCAAGGTGGATTCAATTACGACAATCTATTGATGGCAGTTGCCATTGCCACTGAAAGTGGCATCGATCCAATCGATATCGCTGCCATACTGCCACAGTTAACTGGCGCAGTTGGCCGCCTCGAGGCGGTACGTCTGGGTCAGAACTTCACCGCACTCGTTGACTATGCGCACTCACCTGATGCCGTTGCACGTGTTTTAGAAACTGCACATGAGATTACAACGGGAAGTGTTATTGCCGTATTGGGCTGCGGAGGTGATAGAGATGCATCTAAGCGCTCTCTGATGGGTCTTGCTCTTCGCGATGGCGCAGATATTGCGATCTATACGAGTGATAATCCCCGCAGCGAAAAGCCAGAGGATATTCTTGTGCAAATGGTTTTAGATATAGATGTACAGGCACCTAATGAGGTCATCACTGATCGCAAAGCTGCCATCAGAGCCGCTGTTAATCACGCAACTGCTGGTGATGTGGTTATCGTTTTAGGTAAGGGTCATGAAAAGGGCCAGGAGATTTCAGGGGTTATCTATCCCTTCGATGATCGAATCGAACTTGCGCGTGCGATTGAAGATAAAAAATGATTACATTAACGGCAGGTGAAATCGCCCTGCTTGTTGGTGGAGAGCTTCATTGTGACCGCGACTTACTCATCTCCAAAGCCCCAATCTTTGATTCTCGATTAGCAACACCTGGGAGTTTCTTTTTAGCCCTCAAGGGAGAGGCTCGCGATGGCCATGATTTTGTGGCAGAGGCTTATCGGCTAGGTTCGATGTTCTCGTTAACGACTCAACTCATCGATGGTCCTTGCATAGTTGTTAAAGATGTAATTGAGGCGCTCTCTATTGTTGCCACATTTATTCGCACGCGCCTACATAACTTAACGGTCATTGCAATAACTGGTTCGCAAGGAAAGACGAGTACTAAGGATTTGATGGCACACATGTTGGAGACCGTTGGCCCAACAGTTTCACCTGTGGGCTCATTTAATAATGAGTTAGGTTTACCACTGACACTTCTTGAGTGTGATGAACGTACTCGCTTTTGTATACTCGAAATGGGTGCACGCCATAAGGGGGATTTAACACGCTTATGTCAGATCGCAAAACCAGATATTGGCATTGTGCTCGCAGTTGGTACTGCCCACTTTGCTGAGTTTGGCTCACAGCACGCAATCGCCGAGACTAAGGCAGAGCTCATCCAATCTCTCGGTGAAAAAGGTATTGCAATTCTTGGCACATATGATGAGTTCACTCCTGCGATGGCGGGTTTGCATAAGGGTGCAGTGCTCACTTTTGGCGAGAAAAGTGAGGTCGATGTTCGCGCCGCTGATATTGAAATTCGTGAAGGACGCCCGCACTTTGACTTAGTGACAAAGGCTGGTCGTGATGCTGTAGGAATGCGTTTAGTGGGTGCCCATCAAATTGCTAATGCACTCGCCGTTGCAGCCGTAGGTACCGCACTTGCCTTACCTATAGAGCTCATTGCCAGCTCTCTATCAACGGCTGAGTTATCCAGCAAGTGGCGCATGGAGCTCCATGACGTGAATGATTTACTCATTATTAATGACTCGTACAATGCTAATCCGGCTTCGATGGCCGCGGCTCTGCATAGTTTGAGCTTTTTTGCCCAAGAACGTGGCGGGCAATCCTGGGCCTTTATAGGAAAAATGCATGAACTCGGCGAGTCAGGTGCATCGGCCAGTGCAGATATTGGCACCCTTGCATCTGTAATCGGTATTGATCACCTAGTAGTTGTTAATGCACCTGAATATGGATCTGGAGTCGGCCCCATGCAGTTCCATCACGTTGCAACCATCGCTGATGCCGCCGCTTTCGTAGACCATGTCTCACCGGGTGATGTCGTATTAGTAAAGGCTTCGCGCGCTGAGAGATTTGAGTTATTAGCCGATGATATTCAAGCTCGATGGATACTTAGAAATGGAGTGGAGCAGTGAGACAGATTCTGATAGCTGGCGCAATAGCACTTCTTTTCTCACTCTTTGGAACACGTGGTCTTATAAAGATTCTTGCAACACGCGGCTATGGACAGATTATTCGAGATGATGGTCCAACTAGTCATCATGTAAAGCGTGGGACACCCACGATGGGCGGAATAATTCTTATCGCCGCCGCTCTTGCTGGATATTTAATGGCACATGCATTAACCCAAAACTCCTTAACTATCTCTGCAGTCTTAGTTCTTGGTCTGGTTATCGCCCTTGGATTATTAGGTTTTATCGATGACTGGTTAAAGGTCTCTAGACAGAAATCATTAGGTCTAACTGCACGACAAAAACTTATTGGCCAAGCAAGCGTTGCAGCTATCTTTGGCACTCTCGGAGTTAGATTTGCCGATTCAACATCGTTAACCCCAATCTCATATTACTTATCGGGCGTGCGCGAAACAGCGTTCTACCTCGGCCCAGTTATTGCCATTGCTTGGGTTGTATTAATGGTTATGTCTGCAAGCAATGGCGTTAATCTCGCCGATGGTTTAGATGGTCTTGCAACAGGTGCAGCTGTTATGGTTTTTCTTGCATTTATTTTAATTGGTGTATGGGAGTTCGGTCAGGGCTGTTCGATTAATGCAGGCGTTGGCTGTTATCAAGTGCGAGATCCTCTAGATTTAGCTGTGCTTGCTGCCGCCTTTGCCGGCTCATGTACTGGTTTTCTCTGGTGGAACGCCTCACCGGCCAAGATTTTCATGGGCGATACCGGCTCCCTTGCACTCGGAGGTGCCCTAGCTGGATTAGCGGCGACTCTGCGTGTGGAGCTTTTACTCATTCCTCTCGGTGGATTATTTGTGATTATTACGATGTCAGTTGTTATTCAAACTCTCTACTTCAAAATCAGTGGTGGAAAGCGCGTATTTAAGATGGCGCCGTTGCAACACCACTTCGAACTTTTAGGGTGGGGCGAGGTAACAATAGTGATTCGCTTCTGGATTATTGCCGGCCTATCAGTCGCCCTTGGCTTAGGTCTCTTCTACGCCCAGTGGGTAGTTAAGTAGCCTCGATGTCTCTTAACTTTGCAGGCCGGACAGTACTTGTTGCAGGCGGGGGTGTCACTGGAAGTTCGGTAGCTCGCTTTCTTGCTACTGAAGGAGCAAAGGTCACTATCGTCGATGAAAATCCCAATCTAAAAACTGAGTTCACCCTCCTTGCCCCGCAATCAGTTGAGGTGAGTCAGTATTCGGCGGTCGTAATCTCTCCAGGCTGGAAAGAGAACCATCCTTTAATTGCGGCTTGCATCGCTGCCGGCATAGAGATTTTGAATGAGATAGATATCGCGTGGAGTATCGCTCAGGAGCGATCACCACATCAAAAATGGTTAGCGTTAACTGGAACAAATGGCAAGACCACAACCGTTGAAATGGCTGCAGCCATGTTGCAACGCGCTGGATTAAAGGCCGTGGCATGTGGCAATGTTGGCGATACCGTGATTGATGCAGTTACCCATAAAGATAGTTTCGACTATTTAATTATTGAGCTCTCATCTTTTCAACTCCATTGGATGAAGTCAGCGCACTTTGTTAGCTCTGCGATTTTGAATATCGCCGAAGATCACTTGGATTGGCATGGAGGCTTTGATGCCTATTGCGAGGCAAAGTTATCGCTTCTACGCCACTCAGATATGGCGATATTGAATGGCGATGATGGAGAGATTGTTAAACGTGCTCATACATGGAAAGGTCGTAAAGTATTTTTCTCACTCGATACACCTTCACCTGGAGAACTCGGCCTTGTTGAAAACCTCTTGATAGATCGCGCCTTCGTCAGTGATCCCCAAGAGGCGCAGATGATTGCCCAGATCAATGACATTGTGCCCACTCTGCCGCACAGTGTTTCTAACGCCCTTGCAGCTTCCGGCTTAGCCCGCTCGGTCG
The DNA here is from genome assembly GCA_947477185.1 of Actinomycetota bacterium. Classification (GTDB taxonomy): domain Bacteria; phylum Actinomycetota; class Actinomycetes; order Nanopelagicales; family Nanopelagicaceae; genus Planktophila. The sequence continues at coordinate 4,931 of CANJTH010000027.1, read as the reverse complement.
GTGTTTCATATCTAGATATTCAAGGCGCGCTCATCGATTTTCATCCTGGTCGCCACCGCATCGAAACTATCGCAAGCGCCCAGGGTATTTCCTGGATTGATGATTCAAAGGCGACTAACCCACATGCGGCCGCAGCCTCAATCCTCTCTCACTTATCGGTCATTTGGATCGCTGGCGGTCTGGCCAAAGGCGCCGATATGAAGGCCCTTGTTGAGCGCACGAAGGATCGAATCAAAGCAGTGATTTTAATCGGTGCAGATCGAGATTTAATTGAAACGGCTTTTCTCAAATTTGCACCTGATACCCCACGAATTAAAATAGATGCCGACTACATTAAAGGTGGAGAATCTAATGCCTTGATGGAGAGTGTTGTCACGGCTGCGAAGGGCTTTGCCGCACCGGGGGATACAGTCTTAATGGCGCCGGCATGTGCATCGATGGATCAATTCATTTCATATGCAGATCGCGGAGATCGATTCGCCGCGGCGGTAAAGAAACTGGTCAGCGATGAAATCTAACACTCGAGAGAATTTCTTTACTAAGCCTGTCAACTTGTACTACATGCTAATAGTGAGCACTGCGAGTTTAAGCGTTTTAGGCGTAGTCATGGTCTTTTCAGCATCCTCGATTCACTCCCTCGAATCCAAGGGTGCGACGTATGCGATAGCCCTTCGACAAATAATCTTTCTTATTATCTCAATTCCAATGGCGTGGGCATTATCACGGCTTTCACTCGCCCGCTGGAAAATAATCGCCCGTTCTGGAGTACTCATTTCAATCGCACTATTAGTGGCAGTGCAGGTAATCGGTAAGAGCGTTAACGGCAACCGCAACTGGATTAGTCTTGGTTTCGTAGACGTACAACCCAGTGAGATAGCTAAGTTTTTAATGATTTTATGGGCCGGGTTCATACTGGCCAAGCGCGAACGCAATGGCACAGCACAAACCAATGTCATTACTTTGATCGCTCCTGCCTTTGCGCTCTGCATAATCCTTATTTTGTTAGGCCGTGATTTAGGTACCGCCTCAGTCTTGGCCTTCATCCTGGCCGGCCTCTTATGGGTCTCAGGGGTTCGCTTAGGAGTCTTTGCAGGTCTGCTCACTATGGGCTTTGCAGGTATCGCCGCACTCATTGTCGCTGCGCCATATCGCATGCAGCGCTTTGCCGTCTTTCTTAATCCATTTGCTGAAGATCAGTATAAAAACTTCGGGTGGCAACCGGCCCATAGTTTATTAGGGCTAGCAAGTGGCGGATTATTCGGAGTTGGCTTAGGCGCAAGTCGTCAAAAATGGGGCAACTTGTCTCAAGCTCATACTGATTTTATCTTCTCGGTAATCGGTGAAGAGTTAGGTTTATTTGGAACCCTATCGACACTCGCCCTGCTCAGCGTTCTGTTGTTTTCAATCTTTAAGATCGCACTGCGCGCTAAAGATCCAATGGTGCGCTATGTCAGCTCCGGTATTGGCTGTTGGATAGCTATTCAAACGATTCTCAATATTGGTTCGACTCTGAGTGTTATTCCAGTTGTAGGAGTTACATTGCCTCTTGTCTCTTACGGTGGTTCGGCCCTTATTGCAACCTATATGGGGATTGGTTTTGTAATCGGTGCAGCACGGCGCGATCCTGCGATCTTTGACGAGTTGAAAAAGAGTGAGTTCACATGGCTACGATAGTTTTGGCAGGCGGTGGAACTGCCGGACATATTGAACCCGCCTTAGCGGTAGCGCGCGCTTGGCGCTCTGCTCATCCCGATGATCTGATTGTATTTATCGGTACTGAAGGTGGATTAGAAAATACAATTATTCCTGCAGCTGGATTTACGGTGAGCCATATCCCAAAGGTTGCAGTTGCACGCAAGCCATCACTTACTTGGCTTCAAGTTCCAGGACAGTTACTAAAAGCAGTGAGTGCATCTCGAATTATTCTGCGCGATGCCGATCTCTTAATTGGATTTGGGGGATATGTAAGCGCCCCAGCGTATTTAGCTGCACGTATCACCAGGCTTCCAACCGTGATTCACGAGGCAAATGCTAAGCCTGGCTGGGCAAATGGCTTAGGCGCATTGATGACACCGTATATAGCTGTTGCAAACCCTGTTGACTCTCGAAAGTTCACAGATGCCCTCCTTACAGGCACTCCACTGCGAAGGGATGTCGCATCGGCATTTACCGCCTCGCGCAGCGATTTCAAAGGCGCGCGGCTTGGCGCAAAGAAGCGTCTGGGCTTTGATGAAAAAGCGCCATTAATATTTGTTATGGGTGGATCTCAAGGCTCGGTAGCTATTAATAAAGAGATTGCAGGAGCAGTCCCTGCACTTTTATCAAAGGGTCTATCAATTCTGCACTCGGTAGGGCGGGCTAACTCACTGCCCAAGGCAGAAGGTGCCTATCATCCTGTTGGCTACGTCGATGCGATGGCCGATGCCTATTTAGCAAGTGATGTAATCATTGCCCGAAGCGGCGCAGTGACTTGCTGTGAATTCCGAGCCCTTGGGAGATACGCTCTTTTTGTGCCACTACCAATTGGAAATGGCGAGCAGTTCTTTAATGCTCGCACACTCGTCGCCGATAAACGGGCTCAAGTTGTCGAACAATCTCAATTTACTTCGACATATTTGATAGAGCACATAGATGAGTTGCTCATGAACTCTGCAGCAGCACCCGAGGATGGATCCTCCCTTGATTTAGAGGCGGCCGAAAAAATCGTCGCACTTGGCGAGTTTGCGATTGCCAAACGATGAGGCCAACTTTGAAATCCCTTATCGGAAAGCGCGTGCACTTTATCGGAATCGGTGGTGCTGGCATGAGTGGCTTGGCACGTATCGCACTATCGCACTCGATACATGTGAGCGGCTCAGATAATAAGGATTCTTCAGTTGTGAAAGCCCTCGTTGCATTGGGTGCATCGATTGCAACATCACACGCGGCAGAAAATGTTGATGGGGCAGATCTTGTCGTCTTCTCAACGGCTATTTCATCTAGTAATCCTGAACTCATGCGTGCGCAGGAGCTTGGAGTAACTGTGTTAACCCGTGCGGCCGCACTCTCGATTTTTATGTCAGAGTCAACGAGCATCGCGGTTGCAGGAACCCACGGAAAGACAACTACATCATCGATGTTGGCAGTTGCACTACAAGCCTGTGGCGCAGATCCCTCATTTGCTATTGGAGGCACAATCACCGCATCTGGCTCAAACGCCCACCGTGGCACTGGTGAGATCTTTGTTGCCGAGGCCGATGAATCCGATGGCTCATTTATCGAGTACCACCCTTTTGCAGCTATCGTGACGAATATCGAACATGATCACGTAGATTTTTTTGCAACACCTGCTGCAGTTGAGGATGCATTTAAAAGCTTTGCAGCCACCATACGTAGAGATGGCTTCTTAACCTACTGCGCCGACGATGCTGGCGCAGTTGCCCTTGCCGAGCATATGAAGGAGTTAACCTGCATCTCATATGGTGTGGGCGAAGGCAGTGATCTCACCCTAGATTCGATAGAGCTTCTAGCTATGGGCTCGCATGCCCGAGCTCTTTGGCATGGAAAGAGCATTGGATTTATAGAGCTGCAAGTGCCCGGCCATCACAACCTATTAAATGCGGCCGCAGCCCTTGCAACTGGATTACAACTTGGCTTTAGTGCATCGGATTTGCTGCAGGGGCTAGCGATGTTTCGCGGTACGGGTCGCCGCTTTGAGGTTAAAGGAACGGTCCATGGCATACGCGTCATCGATGATTATGGACATCACCCCACCGAGATCGATGCAACATTGCAAGCGGCCCGTAGATATAGCGGAGATGGCCGGTTAATCGTAATTTTTCAACCACATCGCTATTCACGCACGGCCGCCTTTGCCGCCGGCTTTGCACGATCGCTTTCACTGGCAGATCGCGCAATTGTTTTAGAGGTCTATGCCGCGAGTGAAAAACCAATTCCTGGGGTTACCTCACAGATGATTACAGATCTGATGAGCAATGGTGAATACAAGCCCAATTTTATTGAGGTCACAGATAGCGTTATCGAATCGGCCCAGCCAGGTGATGTCATTATTACCTTAGGCGCAGGCGATGTAAGTTCATTAGCACCCATCATCGTCGATGGATTAATCAGACGATTTCCCTAGATGAAAAAGCAACGGCTATTTATTGCACTAGGAGTCCTGATATTTGCTACCGCGGGATATATTTTAGGCTGGTCGAGCTTATTCACTGTTAGCTCTGTAGAGATTAAAGGCTCCACCACGCTTATGAGCTCAACTATTGTCCCTGGAGAAAAATTAGCGCGAGTAGAGCCTCGGAAGGTTGCAGCAGAGTTTGAAAAAAATCTCTGGATAAAAAAAGCCGATGTCTCAAGAAATTGGATAAGTGGAAAAGTTACGATTACTCTGAGCAAACGAACCCCTATAGCCCTCTATGACAATCAGGCTATAGATGCCGACGGAGTCAGCTTTCCAACTCCCACCGATTCCGTAAAAGGCTTGCCACGCATTCTCGCACCAACGGCTGAATCGGCAGTGGAGGCCGCTGCCTTCTTAATGGCTCTACCGGCAGAGATTGCTGAGTCGGTGGTATTAGTGAAGGTACGAAGCGCTCAGGCATATGTCTTAGAGATCGTGGATGGCGGGAAATCGATTGAACTTTTGTGGGGACAAGAGGGAGAGAGTGCTCTAAAAGTAAAGGTTTATAAGGCTTTAATCGCACAACCTGAGAATTCGAAAATATTTCGGATAGATCTGACTGCACCACATGCACCCATCGTTAAATAATTAATTCGACACGAAGAAAAATAAATCGAGTCGGTGTTTGCTTAAGGAGCGCGCGCACTTTACGTTCGCCCTATCGAAAAACATTGAATTATAAGGCTCAAGTTGAGGTTTATGGTTCACAAGGAGGAGAAACGTGGCTTCACCGCAGAATTATTTAGCAGTCATC
>CANJTH010000026.1:0-13119 GCA_947477185.1 Actinomycetota bacterium | reverse complement strand
GCCAGGCCTTCATCTCGGCTGGGTTAAGCCAGCGCGGTGCGGTAGCGTTTTGGTCTGGCATGAGGACAGTCTACGCTAACAGTTGAACTTTCAACTAAATTTTTATAAGGGGTTTTGCGCGTGAGTACTAGTACCAGCGGTTTAGATTTTGACCATATCGATTCAACGGTTCGCATTCAAGATGATCTCTATCGCTACTTCAATGGTGCCTGGCTCAAGAGTGCGGTTATACCTGCAGATCGTGCGACAGATGGTGCCTTTGTAACCCTTCGCGATTTATCAGAAAAACAGGTCCGTGCAATTATTGAGAGTGCAACTGGGTCGGCTGAGGCAACCAAGATCAGTGATCTCTATACCTCGTTTATGGATGCAGATGCGATCGAGGCTAAGGGCTTTACTCCAATTCTTAAAGATCTCGCCCTGTGCGATTCGATTCAAACATTGAAGGATTTCATTTCAACTATGTCCTGGCTTGAAGCCCGTGGTCTTGGCGGCATCTTCGGCTCATTCATCTATGCCGATCAAATGGATGCATCAACAAATATCTTGTATCTAGCCCAAGGTGGAATATCACTTCCCGATGAGTCGTATTACCGTGAAGAGCAATATGCCGAAATTCGCAGCGCATTTCTTACCCATGTCCAAACTATGTTCTCACTCGTTGGTATTGCAGGTGGTGGCGATTTAGCTGACAAGATTCTTAAACTTGAAACCCAACTTGCAAGCCATCACTTTGATGCCGTGAAAGATCGCGATGCAACCCTGACATATAACAAGATGAGCCGGGCAGAGGTCATTGCATTAATGCCAGCCTTTGACTTTGAGCTCTACCTATCCGCCGGGGAGATTCCGGCCGTGGTCTTAGATTCAGTCATTGTCCAGCAGCCTCCATTTTTCCAAGGGTTATCTAGCATTCTCTCGGCCTTTGATCGAGATTCATGGGTCGCCTGGCTTAAGTGGAACATCATCAGCGGATCAGCGCCGTATCTCTCCAGTGATTTAGTTGAGCAAAACTTCTCCTTTTACGGCAAAACACTCTCAGGAACGCCAGAGCTACGCCAGCGCTGGAAGCGTGCAGTCTCAGTTGTTGAGGGATCTCTGGGTGAGGCCGTTGGCAAGGTCTATGTCGAGGCGCACTTTCCATCAGAGGCCAAGCGGCGCATGGAAGAGCTCGTTGCCAATTTGATCCAGGCCTATCGCATCAGTATTAATGCAATTGATTGGATGAGCCAAGAGACCAAACTCAAGGCCCTTGAAAAGCTTGGGAAGTTCACCCCAAAGATCGGATATCCCAACAAGTGGCGCGACTATTCGGCGCTAGAGACTAGCCCTAGCGATCTCTTTGCAAATATCGGCCATGTTACAAAGTTTCAACGCAACTTCGAATTAGCAAAAATTGGCAAGGCCGTAGATCGCGATGAGTGGCACATGACTCCGCAGACCGTTAACGCCTATTACAACCCGGTCATGAATGAGATCGTCTTTCCAGCAGCTATTTTGCAGCCCCCTTTCTTTGCACTTGGCGCAGATGATGCCGTTAACTACGGTGGAATCGGAGCGGTGATTGGACATGAAATCGGCCATGGCTTTGATGATCAAGGCTCAAAGTATGACGGCGATGGAGCACTCAATAACTGGTGGAGTGATGGCGACCGCGCAGCATTTGAACTTCGCTCGAATGCCCTCATTGCCCAGTACGACCAACTACGCCCCGAAGAGGTTCCTGACATCCACGTCAATGGCGCACTCACGGTGGGTGAAAATATTGGCGACTTAGGCGGCCTTGCAATTGCTTACAAGGCCTATCAAATATCACTGGGGGGTAAGCCATCCCCCGTCATCGATGGCTTAACTGGGGAACAACGTCTGTTTTTTGGCTGGGCACAAGTCTGGCGTGTCAAAGTGCGACCCGAGGAGCAACGCCGGCGTATCGCAACCGATCCACACTCCCCTAGTGAGTTTCGTTGCAATACGATTGTTAGTAACTTCACGCCTTTCTATGTCGCCTTTGATGTGAGTGAAAAAGATGCGCTGTGGTTGGATGAAAAATCACGCGTTCAGATTTGGTAACTGGTGGCCTTCTCCTTTGACATAAAACATGCAGAGAGCGGCTCACTTGCGCGCGTTGGAACAATCACGACACCACATGGGCAGATTCAAACTCCAGCATTTATTCCGGTAGGCACCAAGGCAACGGTTAAATCTGTACTGCCAGAGGCGATGGCCGATCTTGGTGCGCAAGCGCTATTGGCCAATGCCTACCATCTCTATTTACAACCAGGTGCAGATATCCTCGATGAGGCTGGCGGGCTTGGCGAATTCATGAACTGGCCGGGGCCAACATTTACCGACTCAGGTGGCTTTCAAGTTTTATCACTCGGTGTTGGTTTTAAAAAAGTATTGGCTATGGATGCAAAGACTTTCAGGCGAGATGATGTCATCGCCGATAATAAAGAGCGCCTGGCCCATGTCGATGATGAGGGCGTAACTTTCAAATCACATTTAGATGGTTCGATGCACCGATTTACCCCCGAGGTTTCGATGCAGGTTCAACATCAGATTGGCGCCGACATCATCTTTGCATTTGATGAGTGCACCACTTTGCACAACACCCGTCCCTATCAAGTGCTGGCCATGGATCGCACCTATGCATGGGCGATGCGCTGTTTAGATGAACACAAGCGCCTCACCGATGAGCGAAGTGCTAAGCCCTATCAAGCACTCTTTGGTGTTATCCAAGGCGCCCAGTATGAAGATCTGCGCAAAAAAGCCGCCGGTGATTTAGGCCAGATGCAGTCATCGGGCATGAGCTTTGATGGCTTTGGAATCGGTGGAGCCCTTGATAAGGGCGCACTCGGCACAATCGTTTCCTGGGTCAATCAGATATTGCCTGAGAATAAACCTAAGCATTTATTGGGAATCGGTGCGCCAGAGGATTTATTTGTCGGAGTGGAAAACGGCATCGATACTTTTGACTGCGTTTTAGCCTCTCGAATAGCACGCACAAGCGCGGTGTATACGATGGAGGGGCGTTTTAACCTATCTAATAGCGGTTTTAAGCGCGATTTTACGGCCATTGACGATGAATGTGACTGTTACACGTGCACGCACTACACACGGGCCTATATGCACCATGTATTTCGTGGCAAAGAGATCATCTCAGCCACCCTTGCAACAATTCATAACGAGCGATTCATCGTGCGCTTAGTCGATCAGATGCGACAGGCGCTACTGGATGGCAACTTCAAAGAAATGAAGGCCGATTTCCTTGGTCGCTACAAGCATCGCAGCGGTCAGGCCAGCGACTAGCCGCCCTTACTTTTTAAGAGCTAGTCGGGCCTCGCGGCGGATGCGCTGTTCTGCCGGATCTGGGACTGGAACGGCTGAGATTAAGCGGCGGGTGTAATCATTTTTTGGAGTCTTCAGGATCTGATCACGATCGCCAACTTCGACAAGTAGACCATCCTGCATCACTGCAATACGGTGGGCCAAAATATCAACGACAGCTAAGTCATGGCTAATGAAAAGACAGGCAAAGTTCAACTTTTCTTGTAGTTCCTGCAGCAGGTCAAGGAATCTAGCTTGTACTGAAACATCTAAAGCAGATGTTGGCTCATCGGCAATTAATAAATCGGGTGTTAATGCAAGGGCGCGCGCAATACCTACGCGCTGGCGCTGTCCGCCAGATAGCTCGTGCGGATAACGGTTGCGGTAGCTGCGTGGAAGCTCTACTTGATCCAGTAAATCCTCAATCATGCTCGCAAGTTCTGGGCCTTTAGCGATCTTAGCTAAGAAAAGCGGTTCACCAATAGATTCACCGATTGGCAGGCGTGGGTTGAGTGATGAAGCTGGATCTTGAAAGACGATGCCTGTATGGCGACGGATAGAAAAGAGCTCTTTTTGCGTTGCATGGCTAATATCTTTACCAACTATCTCTAGTGAGCCTTCCTTAATGGGAAGCAATCCAATTGCTGCACGGCCCACAGTCGTCTTACCTGAACCAGATTCGCCCACAAGGCCGACAATCTCACCTGGATAAATCTCTAGGTTAAAGTTCTTAACGGCGACAAAAGCTGGGATTCGACCGCGCTTTGGATATTCAATGGTGACATTTTCTAACTTCAAAACTGGTGCTGGTTTAGCGTTTTCCTTATATGGCAAGGAACGCTTTTTTGTAGAACCCAGCTTTGGAACTGCTCCAAGAAGTTGTTGGGTATAGGGATGCGTTGGCTTATTGAAGATCTGATCAGCGGTTCCAGATTCAACAGTGATTCCATCCTTCATAACAAGGATGTGATCAGCCATGTCTGCAACAACACCCATGTCATGGGTAATAAGAAGAATCGCTGAGTTGAGCTTGTCCTTAAGGCCACGCATTAAATCCAAAATTTCAGCTTGAACAGTTACATCAAGTGCCGTTGTTGGTTCATCGGCCACTAAAAGACCTGGATCACAAGCAAGTGCCTGAGCGATCATTGCGCGCTGACGCTGTCCACCAGATAGTTGGTGTGGGTACTTATCAATTGATTTTTCAGGATCTGGAATATCAACCATAGTGATGAGTTCAACTGCGCGAGCATGTGCCTCTTTTGGGCCCATATCAAAGTGGTTGCGAAGTGTTTCCATGATCTGGAAACCAATTGTGTAAATCGGATTTAACGCCGTCATTGGCTCCTGAAAAATATATGCAACTTCTTTTCCACGGAACTTACGAAGAGTTACAGCCTTAGCGTTAAGCATCTCCTGGTCTTTAACTTTGACAGATCCAGAAATACGGGCATTTGATGCCAACAATGACATCAAGCCGAGGGCGGTAGTCGATTTACCAGAACCAGATTCACCAACGATGGCGGTGACTTTGCCGGGTTCTAGCGAAAGGTTCATCCCGATAACAGCTGGGTACCAAACGCCATCTACCCAGAAATCAACATTAAAATCTTTGATTTCTAAAACTGGCTTGCTCATTTGGTTGACCCCATCTGTGAGAAACTTAGGACATGACGAATAGTGAAAAGTTCAGACCCGGCAGCGCCATTGCTAGCGGATGGATTCTTATCGCCTTCTTTGTCGGATTTATTATTCAAAGTTTTTTCTATGGCGGCGACATAATCCTGACGATTGGAATCTGTGGAGCCGGTGCCTTTGGTTCTTATCTGCTCTTCCTTAAGCCCTATGTTCTGCTCTTTGACGAAGGCATCAAGATTGTTAACCCAACCAAAGAGATCACTGCTACCTGGGATTTGGTTGAGGAGATCGAGACCAAATACACCATGTCCATCCAGATCAGAGACAAGACCTACTACGCCTGGGCCGCTCCAGCGCCGAGTGGTCGACATAGTAGAAGAATGCACGCGACTGATCTTATTCCCGGCGCTAATGCTCCGAGACGTGTAGGAGACTCGCTTAAAAGTGACTCTGGTGTCTGTGCTTACATGGCTAACATTAGAAGAAAAGATTGTGTTGTTGGTGGTTCTAGCGAGTTTGAAATCATTAGCAATAACACCGGGCTGTACATCTTTGCAGCATTGGTACTCATCGGAGCAGCAGCGGCTTTTGTCTAGAGAATTAATCATTGGTTTGCGCCAACTTTCGTGCTGTCGCTGATTCTTGACGCTCTTTTTTAGAGATTCGGCGGCGCTGGCGTGGATCAAATGCATCACGCAATCCATCACCAATAAAGTTAATGCTAAGAGCGATAGAGATAATAAATAAACCTGGGTACCAAAACAGCCATGGACGTGTTGTAAATGAGTCCTGATATTGGCTAATCAGCAGACCCAATGAAACATCGGGTGGAACCACACCAAAACCAATATAGCTAAGCGCCGTTTCAAGCAAGATCGCACCTGACAGCAAGAGAGTTACCGAAACAATAATGACACCTATTGCATTGGGCAAAATGTGCTTAAAGATAATGCGCTTATTTGTTGCTCCTGCAACACGGGCGGCATCAACAAACTCTCGTTCACGAAGTGACAAGAATTCACCACGAACAAGACGTGAAAGACCGGTCCACGCAAACAAACCGAGCAAGAGCGCTAGAAATACCGCTCCAAGATTTCCATAACGATAACCAATAACAGAACCGATAATGATTACTGGAATTGTGATCATGAAGTCTACAAAACGCATAAGAATCGCATCAATGCGTCCTCGGTAGAAGCCAGCAATGGATCCAACGATTACTCCAAGGGTTGCACCAATCACTCCAATAATCACCATTACAGATAAAGAACGTTGAGTACCCTTCATTACCAATGAGAAGTAATCTCGACCGATATCGTCTTGCCCAAATGGATGTGTTCCCAATCCAACTCCCTGTCCGCCTAAAAACTTTGGAAGAAGTGAAATTGTTGGGCAACCCACTGTGTCATTAGGGCAGTCACCAAAACGAAGCTCTGGCAGATCCTCTGGTGTCCACTTCCACCAACCCGGAACCCTCAACACACCAAAAAGTCTCCATTCTAATGCAGTAAATGCAAGAAGAACTATTCCAGTAATGGTGCCTAAAGAAATAACAGCAGCACGGTGGCGGAAGAATCGCTTACGAACAATTTGACCTTGGCTTAAGCCTTCAATCTCTTTATTTTGAATGGCGTTTTCACCGGAAAGAACTTCAGTCGACTCAACACTGGCCTTTGATTTGCGTGCCATCTTTATGCACCACTTCCAACTCGAATACGTGGGTCTAAGGCTGAGTACAACAAATCTGCAACAAAGTTAGCTAAGACTGCCATTGTGGCTGTAACAAAGAAAACACCCATCAACAGATTAAGATCTTGGCTTCGAATACCTTGTAGGGCCAAAGTACCCATACCTGACCAAGCAAACACGCTTTCGGTAATAAAGGCTCCCCCGATCACACCTGCAAAATCTGCGACCAAGATAGTTGCCATCGGAATCATTGTGTTTCGGAAAGCATGGCGCATAATCACTGTGCGCTCTGAAAGCCCTTTGGCGCGTGCAGTACGAATGTAATCTTGATTCAAAACTTCTAGCAAAGTGCCACGGGCGAATCTGATATATCCAGCAAAACCGATAAGTGTCAGTGCAAGTGTCGGCAAGAATAGGTGGGTAACCACATCTAAACTTGAAATCCAAAAATCCATTGTATCTAAATCTAGCAAGTCATTTCGTTCACCAACGGTTGGAACAGGGCGATAGTTAATCGCATCTGTTTCCATATATGGCTTCCAGGTCTGCATGAACTTATCGATTAGTACCAAACTAGCTGAAAGAACTGCTGTGATAATCGTAGTTCGAACAATCGGTGCACGATCAATCTTAGAAAATGCAAGACCTACAAAGACTGCAGTGGTGATCAATACGCATGCCATCAGAAAAATGCTGAGGGCACCTGGATAATTATCAAAGACCCAATTGACTGGATAGAAAGCCAAGACGGAAAGTCCAGCCATTGTTAGCGATGCTCGAAGAGCAGCCTTATTGATTAGGCCCACTGAAAGTTGAGTAACACCAAATGCAATTCCAATAGAAAGAGCTAGAACAACAATTGGACCAAGTGATGGATTGAGTAGCCAACCTGTTACTCCAAATATGGCTACCAAACTGCTTGATACAACAAAAGCAATGCCGTACGTACTCCAGTAAGTTTTACGTGTGCCACCAACAACAGATGCCCAGAATAAACCACTGACCAGGCCGATTCCGACTATCCAATTAATCGGAATAGTCGGCTCCCGCAGAAAATCATTAAATGAAATCGCTAGATACTCTTTGAGAAGAACGGCCACCCAGAAAACTGGGAGCGAGAAAAGTAGAAAAGCAATAAATGTCATTGAGTAGTCGAAGCGACTGTATTGTCGTAGAGCGGTAACAATACCAATCATAATTCCAAGGACGGCTGCAAACATGGTTGCTGCAAGTACCAGGCGAAGTGTTACAGGAATTGCCAGAGCTAAAGATTCAATTACGGCCAAACCATCTCGACCGGTACCAAAGTTGGGTTGACCAATAAAGATCCCGAAAACTCCTCTGAGCCAAATAAAGTAACGAAGAGGTGGAGGAACATCTAGTTGGAGCTCTCTGGTCAAAGCCAGGATTTTTGCGTCTCTGTCTGGATCTGTACTTAATCTTAGATCGGCCAATGGGTCGGCTGAAATGGCTGCCAAGTTGTACAAAATAAAACTAGATCCAAAGAGAATGACACCCAAGACTCCGAGCCGTCTAAGAATAAAGGCCGTCATGTGCTGTGTATTCCTCCCAAATCAAATTTACATCAAATGCAACTGGCCACAATACAGCCGAAGGACGCTCGGAGAGTAATCTCCGAGCGTCCAAAGGACTGAATATGTATTACTAACTAAGGTAATTAATCCTTAGTATGACCACTCCCAGTAATTCCATGTCAACTGAGGTGACAATGGAGCTGGCTTTACACCCTTGAGTTCCTTGTTAATTGCATTAACACCTGGGTGAACGAAGACCGGAAGTGATACAGCATCCGCAAATAGTGCACGGTCAGCTGTAATGTATTTCTGGAAAAGGATTGAATCCTTCACGGATACGTCTAGTTCAGTACAGACCTGATCTACAATCTTATTGGAGTAACCCATAACGTAGTTTGATCCGCCTGTTGTCTCTAGAACTGAGCATGACTGCTTCTGTGTTACTGAGCTTGAAACCCAAGCAAAGAAGAACGCGTCATACTTTCCATTTCCAAGAAGTGCGCCCCAACCACTCTGAACATCTCCTACTAGTTCAAAGCCGACCTTTGCCATGTTTGCCTTAGCTAGGGCGAACTCGGCAGCACGTCGAGTGTTTCCACCCGGAACCAATACATTTACCTTGATTGGGCTCTTGAGTGCATCTGGGTAGAACTTCTGTATCAAAGCAAGTGCTGACTTGTTACGTGTCTCTTGTGTTCCACGAGTGTAGAACGCTGAACCGTTAACAGCACAGATCTTGTCGTATGCAGCAGTTCCTGGCGCAACCCAAGCAGTACATAGAGGCTTTGTGACTCCGTTAATTGGAGCAATAAGCTTTTCCATGATTTCATTGCGAGGAAGTGCGAGTAAGAATGCTTGACGAAGTGCTTTAGCCTTCGCGCCACCCTTGACTGAGAAAATACCTGAGTATGGAGGCTCACCTTCTACGCTGTCGTAGTGTAAATCCCAGTGCTCATATACAGCTTGTTCTCCACCAGTCACATTTACAGCAGAAATCTTCTTCAGTGCAGCAACACCATCTGCTGTTGCCTGCCCTGCGTAGATATCAAGCTCACCATTTGCAAGTGCCTGAACTGCAGCAGTTCCGTCGGTGATTACCTTAAATACGATTGTGTCAATCGTGCCAGTCATCTTTGGCCCTGAGTTGTACTTAGGGTTCAGTTTCATAGTCATAGAAGTCTTTGCGACTGCGCTTTCAACTATGAATCCACCGTTGGAGATTAGAAGCAATGGATTGGTGTCCTTGTTGATTGTTGTAATTGAGTAATCCTCAGACCAGACCTTACCCATTTTCTTAAGAAGAGCAGTTTCCTTATTCTTGTAGGCAGCTAAAAAGCGCTCCTTCGCAGAAAGGTTTGCTGATGCACTCTGAAGCGCATCTTTTCCTTCAGCTAACAAAACCATTGCGTGAACTGGTGCTGGTCCTGGACCATAAAGATCCCAGTTTGCGATTGGACTCTTCCAGCGCAGGGTTACAGACATTTCATCAGAAGAAAGAAGTGGCTCTCCTACAATGTTCTTATGGTAAGTGCTTCCATAGCCTTGACCATTGAAAGCAGGCTTTTCAGTCTTGCTAGCTGGATCGCCAAGTCCTGCAGCGATTGAGTACTCGTCACTTCCAAGAATATGTGAAAGCAGAAGGTCTACTCCTGTGATTGGAGTTCCATCTGACCAAACGCGTCCTGGTGCAACTGTGTACTGAACACGGAAATCAGTCTTTGAATTCTTTACAATTTTGTAAGAACCAAAAATTGTGTTCTTGACAAGTTCTTTCTTTTCGTTGTAATAATTAAAACCCATGCCTGTCAAAGCGGCCTGGTCAGTACAAACAGTGCTGTTTGTAGTTGATAGACCACAGTTGAGACCGGTCTGGACGTTTGTGTGGTGAATTACTACCGTTGAACGTGTTGCCGCTTGTGCTGGCGTCAGTAGTGATACTGCCAAGGCACTTGAGGCAACTACAGCTAGTGCAAACTTTGCACCGCGTGTTAGCTTCATTTTTTCTCCTCGAGGGTTAGTAAGGCCCGCCGTGGAGAGTCGACCTGCCCCACGCTCGTGCCTTTGGTGCGGAGAGTGTGCCCTACGGTGAGCGTGAGGGTCAATTGTGAGTTGAGGGATCTTGAGCCTGCATTGATAACGATTGGGCTTCAATTACGGGAAATATAGGGCCCAGAACTCCCCCCCCCCTAAGGCCCTGGTAATTCCTGGAGCCCTGGAGTTCATGGAGGGATACATATACGTTGAGAAAGAGAAAGCGCCCAACTGCATCGCTGCAGTTGGGCGCTTATTTCCCTCGAATAGGAAGGCGTTAGCCGATCTTTGCTACCTGAGCAAGTGACTTTGCAAGTAGCGCTCCATCGATTACTGAGAAGCCAAGGGCTCCACCAACATCCTTTGAACACTTTGTGCTCAAAACATAGTTGGCATAGGCCTTAACTGCAGCTGCCTTTGTCTTATCTGGGTATGCAGTATCAGCAAGTAAGTAAGAGACGATACCAAGTGTGTAGGCGCCCTTCTCCTTTGTTGCATAGTCGAATGTAAGGAAGCCGTTTGCATCCTGTGTTGCAGATGCAAGGAATGCACCTACACCAGTTGAATCTGGAGCAGCTGATGAACCAGCTGGGTTAATCACGTTTGCCATCTTTAGGTTGTTAGCTACTGCATAGTTACTCTCAGCGTATGTGATTGAGTAAGGAGTCTTACCGGCAAGCTGTGCAACACCAGTTGAAGAGTTTGCACCAACAACGCGACCTAAGTTAGCAACGGCGTTGATATCTCCTGGGAAAGAGTCCTTGAATACTTTGTTCTTAGACTTAGTCCAGACAGTTGAAGCAGACTTATTTAAATAGTTTGTGAAGTTCTCAGATGTTCCTGAGGAATCAGAGCGATAAACAACTTTGATCGGCTTATCTGGCAATGTATAGCGCGTTGAAACTATTTGAGTACGCAAAACAATTGGGTTGCCCTTTGCATCCTTCTTTGGATTTCCATTGGCATCTAGCTTGTAAATAACTTTAGTTGACTGGCGATTGTTATCTGCAACGATTGCTGCATCGTTCCAACGTGTGATAGTTCCGCCGAAGATTCCAGCGATTGTTGACGCTGAGAGCTGGAGAGTGGTCTTCGATGGCAAGTTGTGCAAAACTGCGATTGGCGCTGCAACTAGTGGAATGTGAATAAGTGTTGAGCGCTTTGATGCGGCTGTGTAGGCACCATCTGACATCCAGAAGTCACCGATCGACTTGTCTGAGTTAGCTTGTCCTGTGCCCGATGATGATGATGCATAAACATATGTATGGCCTGAACCACTGCCAGCAAAGCCAGCTTTGCAGCCTTCGATAAGGAGTGCAGGAAATGAAGCACCTGAGCCCTGTAGATCAACTGCATATGCAGGAGTTCCTGCTACTAAACCAAACGCGAGTGCAAGAGTTGCAACTTTCGCGAGCTTTGAAATTCTCAATGTATTCCCCTTTTATTGGTGATGGCTTGAATTACAGGGAGAATTTATGGTTTTAAGGTTAATAAAATGACCTTAATTCCTGAACACAAGCCAACGCTTAGATGAACAACAGGTTAATGATTAACCGAAGCGGCCAGTGACGTAGTTCTCTGTACGTTGATCTTGAGGCCTGGAAAAGATCTCACTTGTTGGCGCAACTTCGATCATCTGTCCTGGGCCGCCATCGGATAAGAAGAAGGCGGTGTAGTCAGATACACGGGCAGCTTGCTGCATATTGTGGGTCACGATGATGATTGTCATGGTGTCAGATAAGTGACGGATCGTCTCTTCAATGCGCAGGGTAGAACCAGGATCAAGGGCCGAACATGGCTCATCCATTAAAAGAACTTGTGGGCGAACGGCCAGGGCGCGAGCGATGCATAAACGCTGCTGCTGTCCGCCCGATAGTGATCCACCATGAGCACCTAGGCGATCCTTCACTTCACTCCAGAGCCCGGCGCGCTCTAAAGACTCTTCCAACAGCTCATCTTTATTCTCTACTTTAATCTGGGCAAGTTTAAGACCTGATAAAACATTTTCACCGATTGTCATCGATGGAAATGGATTTGGCTTTTGAAAGACCATACCGATTTGGAGACGAATCTTTGTGACATCGGTACCAGGCGCGTAAACATCTTTTCCATCGAGTAAAACCTCTCCCGCCATGGCAGCTCCTGGAATGAACTCATGCATGCGGTTAATAGTGCGAATAAACGTTGATTTTCCACAGCCAGATGGGCCAATTAATGCAGTTACAGTTCCTGCAGCAAAATCAAGTGAGATATCTGAAAGCACATGGTTCTTGCTAAACCATGCATGAACACCACGGGTTTCAAGTCCAGTTCCCATGGCACGAAGTCCAGGGGTTTTAATGGGCTTAGCCTGTGCAACACTGGCTAATGAACTTGGCTTAACATGTGTATCCATTTTTTCCTTCTCACTTTCAGGTGATGTTGTCATGTGGCAGCCTTTCTAGTGCTTAAGAAACGTGCCAGAGTAAAGAGAATTAAGACCAAACCAACTAGAACTAATAGACCAGCCCATGCTCGAGTAATCGCTTCTGGGGATCCTGCATTGAAAGATTTCCAAATGTAATAAGGCAGTGAGCCCATTGGTCCGTTGAAGGCGTTGGGATTTACTCTGTCGCCGCCGCCAGTGAGTAAGAGAATCGGTGCAGTTTCACCAGCGATACGTGCAACGCCTAAAATTATCGCCGTCACGAGACCGCTTTTAGCAGCTGGAACAACAATCATGGCAACTGTGCGCCATTGGGTTCCACCGAGAGCGGTACCAGCCTCGCGTAATTCATTGGGAATCAGATTCAATACTTCTTCAGATGTTCTTGCAATGGTTGGAATCATTAAAATTGTTAGAGCGAGTGAGCCCATCAAACCTGAGTAAGCCTTTGTAATGGGATACAAGATCGCAGAG
>CANJTH010000025.1:0-14375 GCA_947477185.1 Actinomycetota bacterium | reverse complement strand
GCCATTGGCAGTGCGATCCATGACAACACGAGCGGTGCGTGTGAGCGTGGAGTTTCTTTGAAAGGCACGGGGATGAGGTTTACCATCGACTTGAATGCGATCCCAAAGGAACTGCTCTAAGCGAACCTCTGCCCGTGTTACGTGGCTTTGTGTATCTAAGAAATGCTCACACAGGATTAATCCGAAAGCCTCTGGCTCCATCGCAGGATATTTCTGGGCAAAGGCAAAGACTGTATTTTTCTGCGTATCAGTGGGTAAGACTTTGGCATTAGAGCCATTTAAGTGAGTGTCATCAAAATCTCCACTGAGTTGAACCGAGACATTTAAATCAAGGATGTGATGGGTACCCTGCTCTCGAGTAATTCTTACTACTCGATTTTCAGCTTTTCCATAACGGTTATCACCAAGTTCGATCTTCACAATCTAGCTCCCTCGGTACGTTGTAAAACTGAATGGGCTAAGCAACAAAGGAACATGGTAGTTACGATTGAGATCATTTACGAGAAAATCGACATTTATATCGCTAAAGAAACTCTCTTGCTCTTGTGCGGCAAAGTAACCTGAAACTTCAAAGGTCAGGGTGTGCTTGCCAGTAGTTAATGCTGCGCCATTAAGTAGATTCTCTACCCGTCCATCAGAGTTAGTGAGTGCGCTGGCGACTATGACGCCATTTGCGCGATATGTGACCTTGACACCCGCTGCGGGCAATCCGTTGCTGGTATTTAGGATATGTGTTGAGAGCTTGCTCATGATTCCTCCAAAAGTTTCTTTATTCGAATCTGGTTTATCAAGCGCAACTGCTCGCGTGCCTCTTGAATCTCTACTTCAGGGGAGTTATTGATTCGACGGTTACACTCCTTGAGCATTTCGGCTCCGTTTTTACCTGTAGCACAAATGAGAAAGACGTGATCAAACTTGCTCTCATATGCAAGATTAGCTGCGGCGAGATCGTCCAGAGTTCTTACATCGTCTGCCGATAGACCTGACTGTTCGGCAGATGACCAAGCTGAGTGAGCTTTGCGCTCACCGATACGTGGATGTCCCGAAAAGGCGATGAGTAATGAGGCGGTATCTAAGTTAGACGTTGCTTGATCGGATGCTTGATTCAAATCTTCAATAGTTGAGAAAGGTCTAGCACTCACGAGTGCATCACAGTATGCAGGTGCGATAGTGCAGCGCTTAAAAACTAAGTGCGCCGTTGCACTATCCATCGCGTTGATCTCTACGAGCGAGGGCATCCGTATAGGGTATGTCGCCTGTAAGGGGCGGTCAACAACACATGCTGTCATTTGCTTCATTTCTTACATGCTCATGGGTTAGGCAATTATCAAGATGGCTCCTACCGTGAGGTATCGTGTCATTGTGATAACTACCTAGAAGGACTGAGGCATAGTTTGAGTATTGGAATGACCAGGGAAGCTGTCATAGAAACAGCGCGTCTCGAGCTCCATCACATCGCTGCTAACGAACTGATTTCTCTCTTTGAAACACCCGAGGATAATTGGATTTTTGAAGGTAAAAGTTTTACTAATCCGCACCGAGAGTTAATGGATAACTCTGGACCACTTGCCTGGCGTGTGCCACAAGTAAAACTTAACTCAGATGTCAATAAATGGTTCGTTAGATGGATAGTTTTAAAACTCAGTAGGGAGATTATTGGAAGCACCAGCTTCCATGGCAGCCCGGATGCCGAAGGCATGATTGAAATAGGACTGGCTATAAATCAGAAACTCCAAAATCAAGGCTATGGTTTTGAAGCTTTAGCCGGCATGTGGAGTTGGGCATGCACGCATCCTGAAGTTAAAACTCTCAGGTATACAGTTTCTGCAGATAATGCGGCATCAATAGCTTTAGTGGACAAGTTCGGTTTTCAACATGTTGGCCAGCAAATGGATGAGATAGATGGGCCAGAGGAGATTTTCGAATTGAGCGTGGAGAAATTCAAAACTCTTAAGCTTTAAGTGGACCGTACTGGGATCGAACCAGTGACCCCCACAATGTCAATGTGGTGCTCTACCGCTGAGCCAACGATCCTTGCTGGGAAATCATACCCCAGGATATTTATTACTACGTGCGCCCGAAATCATCCTCAATGCGCTCTATGTCATCTTCGCCAAAGTAGCTTCCGCTCTGAACCTCGATAAAGACAACATCATCACTACCGATATTTTCAATTCGGTGTAGATCCCCGATACCTATATCTACTGTCTGCCCCGCTTTGAGTTCGCTAACTACACCATTTAATGTAATTCGTGCGAAGCCAGCAACTATGAACCAGTGTTCTGCACGTTTTTGGTGGCGTTGATATGAGAGTCTTTTTCCAGGAGTTACCCAGATGCATTTAACTTTATGCGAATCACTCTCTTGGAGGATTTCGTATCTCCCCCAAGGCCTAGTTGATTGGCTCATGGGTCGTACCTTTCCATAGTGTGGTTTTAAATGATGGAGGTCGGGACGGGATTTGAACCCGTGTAGAGGGATTTGCAGTCCCTTGCCTCGCCTCTCGGCCACCCGACCATGTGCATATCGCCTCAGGCGATTTATCAGAGCGGACGACCGGGTTCGAACCGGCGACCTGAACCTTGGCAAGGTTCCGCGCTACCAACTGCGCTACGTCCGCGAGGGGTCAAAATCTATCGTAGGAAGGCCATAAGCGCCAAAGTGAGCGATGAATGGATAGCGTTCCCTTGTGATTTCACCCGATGCGCTTTTTTGGATGAACGGTCGACTTGCAACGCAGCTCATATCAATCTCGCATGATCCTGCCGATTTATCAGATGGCGGCTTCTGGGCGGTATCGACAACTTTTGAAGGTGAATTTACTGCCGCTCGGTTTGCAACAGTGATCGATGCTGAGTTTCCTCATCATGAGTGGGAAAAACTCGAAGGGGAGTGGAAATCATCGTGCACCGAATCTGAGTATATGGATTACGTGAAGTCGATACAGAGATCCATTGCAGATGGTTGGGTCTACCAAGTAAATGCCTGCCGAGAGCTATCTACTCCGATTGAAAAAACTCGAAATCTACGCGGTTTATTTTCAGAGATTCTTATTAACAATCCAGCGCCATGGGCAAGTTATCTGGAGTTGCCCGGCATCAATATCGCATCGGCCGCACCTGAGCTATTTTTAAAGCGTACGGGAAACCGGGTTCGTACCTCACCAATTAAAGGTACTCAGCGTCCAGGACAAAGCCATTTTGGTGCAAAAGATGTGGCTGAAAATGTAATGATCGTTGATTTAATGCGAAACGACTTGGGTGCAATCTGTGCCAACGGTTCGGTAACAGTCCCGCGCTTATTAGCATCAGAGCACCATCCGGGATTGGTGCACTTAGTTTCTGATGTTGAAGGCGTATTAAAGGATGGAATTTCGTGGCATGAGATTTTCTCATCGCTACAACCCCCGGGATCGATATGCGGGGCGCCGAAGTCGTCGGCTATTTCAGTAATTACTCAGAATGAATCCCCACGCGGACCGTATTGCGGGGCACTGGGTTGGGTTCAGGGTGATCAATGTGAGCTATCGGTGGCTATACGAATCTTCTTTAAAGATAATGCTCTGCGATTTGGCACAGGTGCTGGAATAACATGGGGGAGTGATCCAGGCGATGAGTGGGAAGAGACGCAGTTGAAGGCGAGGCGTTTGATCTCCATCGCAGGAGGCGCACTTTCATGAAAGTTTCACTGAATGCTTCGTTGATGGAACTAGAGAATGCTCCGATTACATCAACTGGTTGGCTAATAGGAGCTGGGATTTTTGAAACGCTGCGCACTGTAGACAATCTTGCCTATGCATATTCGCGCCACATGGATCGTGCCCTAAAGAGTGCAGCAATTGCCAACGTAACTTTGCCATCCTTAGATTTAGTCGCATCATCGATTGCGCAATTATTGGCTGTAGAACCTTGGCCTAATGGACTCCTGAGAATTTCTTTTGATGAAAATGGCCAATGGGCTGCGGTTCATTTTCCTTATCAACCCTTAACAACTGCTGCCAGAGTGCGCATCCACCCCGATTATTTAATTTCAAAGGGGGAGACGATTAAGAGCTACCCGTATGAGAATCGCTTAGCGATTGTGGATGAAGCAAAGATCCTGGGCTTTGATGAGGCGATCGTATGTAGTACTGAGGGCAAAATCTGTGAAGGCGCAGTGTCAAATATTATTTTTCATATCAATGGTCGTTGGGTAACACCACCAACTAGTGATGGGGTATTGCCGGGCATTATGCGCGGATTGGTAATTGACTACTGTGGGGTTGGTGTTGAATCAGTTGGGTTATCACAGATTCAGGATATATCGGGTGCGATCTTGCTCAGCAGTCTTCGTATAGCTCAGTCAATACAATCCATTGATGGCCGCGAATTAGAGCTATCACATGCCTTCTGCGATGAAATTCACGCGATGGCCGTACTTCATTCGGTAGAGTAGGCATATGTCCACAATCGATATTACGGTAGATGGCAAAGCCTGCTCGGTTGCATCCGATGCTCGCCCAACCAATATCTTTGCCGATAATAAAGATATCGTGGTTGCGCGCATTAATGGACTTCTTAAAGATCTTTGGAGCGATTTAAGTCAGGGAGATGTAGTTGAAGGCGTTTCAATCTCTTCCCCTGATGGTCTTGCAGTTCTTCGTCACTCAACGGCACACGTAATGGCACAGGCCGTTCAAGAGTTATATGCCAATACACGTCTTGGAATCGGTCCACCGATTAAAGATGGTTTTTATTATGACTTTGATCCAACAAATACTTTTAATCCCGATGATCTTGTAAAGATCGAAAGTACGATGCGCAAGATCATAAAGGAGGGTCAACGTTTTCGCAGGCGCGTTATCTCCGAAGCCGATGCTCTCAAAGAGCTCGCACACGAGCCCTATAAATGTGAGCTAATTGGCATTAAGGGAGCAGCTGGCGATGAGGCAAGCGTAGAAGTTGGTGGCGCCGAACTGACTATGTATGAGAACTTAGGCAGAGATGGAAATCCAGTGTGGAGCGATCTCTGCCGAGGACCGCATCTTCCATCGACCAAACATATTCCAGCATTTAAATTGATGCGTACAGCGGCAGCATATTGGCGCGGCTCTGAAAAAAATCCAATGCTGCAACGCATTTATGGCACTGCGTGGCCATCCCAGGATGAACTCAATGGATATCTCGAACTCTTAGCAGAGGCCGAAAAGCGCGATCACAGAAGGCTCGGTACCGAACTCGATCTTTTTTCATTTCCCGAAGAGATTGGCTCAGGTCTTGCAGTTTTTCATCCAAAGGGCGGAATCATTCGCAGGGCGATGGAGGATTATTCGCGCAAGCGCCACGAGGATGAGGGTTACGAGTTTGTTTATTCACCACACTTAACTAAGGCCGCACTCTTTGAAACCTCGGGCCACTTAGAGTGGTATGCCGATGGCATGTATCCGCCGATGATTTTAGATGAAGAGTTTCATGCCGATGGCACCATCAAACGTGCGGGCCAGCAGTACTACATGAAGCCCATGAACTGCCCTTTTCATAATCTGATTTATAGATCACGTGGTCGCTCATATCGCGAACTACCCTTGCGTTTATTTGAATTCGGTACGGTCTATCGCTATGAAAAATCCGGAGTACTTCACGGAATCACACGTGCTCGTGGATTTACGCAAGATGATGCGCATATTTACTGCACCAAAGATCAAATGGTTGGTGAGCTTGATTCACTACTTACTTTTGTACTTAACTTACTGCGCGACTACGGTCTTAATGATTTTTATCTTGAGCTCTCAACTCGAAATCCAGAGAAATCTGTGGGAGCAGAAAGTGATTGGGAAGAAGCAACGCAGGCGCTGCGAGAGGCTGCAAATGCTCAGAAACTTGAGCTGGTATTAGATGAAGAGGGTGCGGCTTTCTACGGACCGAAGATTTCAGTGCAGGCAAAGGATGCGATCGGTCGTACGTGGCAAATGTCGACCATCCAAGTTGATTTTCAACTACCACTGCGTTTTGAACTCGAATACGCCGCCGCCGATGGAAGCCGTCAGCGCCCAGTCATGATTCACCGTGCACTCTTTGGTTCAATCGAGCGCTTCTTTGGCGTTTTAACCGAGCACTATGCCGGGGCTTTTCCACCATGGCTTGCCCCCGTACAGGCCATTGGTATTCCAGTTGCCGATGCCTTCATCGATTACTTAGCCGATGTCATGTCGCAGATGCGCTCAGCTGGTATCCGTACCGAGCTAGATAGCTCTGATGATCGCATGCAAAAAAAGGTGCGCAATGCGCAGATGCAGAAAGTTCCATTTATGGTTATAGCGGGTGAAGAAGATCAAGCCGCAGGAGCTGTCTCATTCCGCTATCGCAACGGTGAGCAAAAGAATGCAATTCCAGTTGCCGATGCAATCGCTGAGATCAAGAAAATAATCAACGAGCGAACTCAGATATGAGCATTGATGGCTTGGGAATGCCCGATGGCTGGAACCGCTTATGGGCACCGCATCGTCTTGAGTATCTACGTGGTGAAAACCGCCCTCTCGATGGAAATGATGTGGAGTGCCCGTTCTGTCGAATTCCAAGTTTGAGTGATGATGAGGGCTTAGTTGTTCATCGTGGAATAGATGCATTTGTTGTCATGAATTTGTATCCATACAACCCTGGTCACTTACTTGTGTGCGCTTATCGTCACGTTGCTGATCTAACAGATCTAACTACCGCCGAGCGAGATGAGATATCGGCACTGACTGCGCATGCCATGAGAACGATTCGAAAGGTTTCATCTCCAGAGGGCTTTAATATTGGAATGAATCAAGGAGCAATATCTGGAGCCGGTGTCGCCGAACATATTCACCAGCACTTGGTGCCACGTTGGAGCGGAGATGCTAACTTCATGCCGATTATTGGACGTACTAAAGTCCTGCCACAGTTACTCACTCTCACACGTGATGAGATCGCAGCGGCTTGGTAGCTAATCCTTAATCTGATTCAAATACTCTTTAACAATATCTACGCCGATTCCCTTGTGGATCCACAGAGGGATCGCTGGAAATAATAATCCCGCAGCAAATGCGCCGTCTCCCATAGATGTTGATAGCTCGAGATACTCATCGCGAAACTCTTGAACTAATGTTTCATGCTCAGGCTCGCATGCACTTTCTATTGGTGGGAGAGTGGTGTAATCGCTAACCCGCATTGTTTCAAGAGAAATCAGCGCACAGGGTATGCCTGCATCATCATGTAATACTAAATACGGTGTTGCAACGTGATCGAAGACGCGGTTAGCCAGCATCACGGCGTCATCGAAATCCGCCACTTGATTTTCTAACTGACTTACAACAACTATGCGTGGAGTTTGGTATTCATCAATTGATCGCCATAAGTCAATTGTGGCTTGATCGATTCCGGCCGCTGGATTAATAACAAAGATGGCGCAAGAGATCTGCGGATCTATTGAGTCCATAACCCGGCCACCGAAGGTGTGCGCAACGGCTTCAGGGTCGGCACTTTCATGGCCATAGATAGCGATGGTGTGGGGGGATGAGGTGGAATTCACCTGCTCAGCCTACGATGGGAGGTGATGATTAGTAGCATTTTCAAACCTGCGGTTACGAGCTTTATAACCCCCGTAGCCAAATTTGCACTGCGCATCGGCATTACTCCAAATGCGGTGAGCTGGGTCGGTGCCATCGGCGTAACCGTATCCTCACTCTATTTCTATCCTCGCGGGGATTTCTTTCTTGGTAGCGCTGTAGTTTTTGTTTTTGCGCTCAGTGATTTATTTGATGGAACAATGGCACGTATATCAAAAACCGGTGCCAGCCGCTGGGGTGGGTTTCTCGATTCCACAATCGATCGGATTACAGATTCAGCGATATTAATAGGTATCACGATCTACCTGATCGATGCCGATGATCGCTTAAGTACCGTCGTATTAGTCACTCTTGTGACGGGCTTACTTGTTCCATATATTCGTGCAAAGGCTGAAAGCTTTGCAATCGAATGCAGCGGTGGAATCGCCGAGCGCACCGAGCGTCTTATGATCTCAATGTCTGCAATAGCCCTTGATGGATTGGGTGTTCCCTATGTTTTAGCGGCAGGAATGTGGCTTCTAGCAATCTTAGGTTTAGTGACAGTCTTTCAACGAATGATGATCGTTAAAAGAGCCCTGAAGTAAATGCTTGCGACAATCACAGCATCGGGATATTTTGCCGCTTGGCGCGTACTGCGATGGCTGCCTGAGCGATTTGTTTATTCGCTGGCCTACAAACTCTCTGATCTACTAACAAAGCGAAATGGTCCAAGCGTTCAACGACTGCGATCTAATCTTGGTCGAACGCAACCAGAATTGACGGCTCTGGATTTAGATCTTCTCGTGTATAAAGGTATGCGCTCTGCAGTTCGATATTGGTGTGACACCTTTAGATTGCCAGATTGGTCTATTGAAAGAATCCAAAATACTGTCACTGTCACAAATGAGCACTTATTCTTTGACGCTCTGAACTCTGGAAATGGTGGAATCATCACTGTTCCCCATGCTGGTAATTACGATCATGCTGCGGCATATTTCTGCAGCAAAGGCGCAAAGATTGTGACCGTAGCAGAGCGCTTGAAACCTGAAGCATTGTTTAAAAAATTCATGGAGTATCGAGCCGCTTTTGGTATGGAGGCATTGCCACTTGATGGCCGAGTTATTCCTACGTTGGCTCTGCGTCTTCGAGCGGGCTGCATTGTTGCGCTAGCAGCCGATAGAGATTTATCTCGTTCAGGTATCGATGTAACTTTCTTTGGCGCTCCTGCTCGCATGCCGGCAGGCCCAGCCGTGCTTGCACTCAGGTCAGATGCAGCTTTAATCTCTGCAATGGTTTCATACACTAATAGTGGAATACATATAGATTTTGACGCAGTTCCCATTCCATCGCATGGAAGTGAGGCAGAGAAGATCTCGGCGATTATTCAAAGTAGCGCCGATCTTTTTGCAAAGGGAATTGCAGCACACCCAGAGGACTGGCACATGATGCAGCGAATCTGGATCGATGGGGATTTCAAGGAGCGTAGCTAATGCTTACTAAGAAGCTCTCAATTGGAATCGTCTGTCCATATGGGTGGGATACACCAGGCGGTGTCCAAAACCATGTCCGCGATTTAGCAGAGTTTCTTATTAACGCAGGACACAACGTCTCAGTATTGGCACCGGCCCTAGATGAGACGAAATTACCTGATTATGTAGTTAATGCCGGGAAACCTATTTCAATTCCATACAACGGGGCCGTGGCCCGTATTTTATTTGGCCCCAAGGCATTTGCACATGTGCGCCAATGGATTGGCGCGGGGGATTTCGATATTTTGCATCTACATGAGCCTGCGATTCCATCAATATCACTTCTTGCCTGTTGGGCCGCCGAAGGCCCAATGGTCGGCACCTTCCATGCCGCAGCTAAGCATCAGAAGGTGATTTATGCGATCGGCCCAATTCTGGAACCTGCTATTGAAAAACTCTCAGCCCGCATAGCTGTCTCAGAGGCGGCCAGATTAACTCTTACCAACCACTTAGAGACCGACGCAGTTGTTATTCCTAATGGCATCTACGCAAAGCGTTACGCTAATGGAAAACCTCAAGAGAGATGGTCGGGTAACACGATTGGCTTTATTGGACGCTTCGAAGAGCCGCGTAAAGGTCTCCAGGTTTTACTCGATGCACTTCCGATAATCGCGCGCTTTGCACCTGATGTTCGAGTTCTTGTTGCCGGTCCCGGGGATTCTAAAGAGGTAGAAGAGTCGATTGATCCCCAATTACGCCATAGATTTGAATTTTTAGGGCGCATTAGTGAAGAGGAAAAGGCCGATTTCATGTCTTCGGTAGCACTCTACGTTGCACCTAATACTGGGGGAGAGTCCTTCGGAATTATCTTGGCCGAGGCCCTTGCAGGCGGCGCGTGCGTTGTAGCAAGTGATATTCCAGCCTTTGATTCTCTGCTCGGAGGTGGCGAGTTTGGTGCTCTTTTTGAATCGGAGAATTCAGCTGAATTAGCCAAGGTAGTAATAGAGCTATTGCGCGATAGCGACAAGCGCAGCGCACTTGCCCGTAAAGGTAAAGAGCATGCACAGATCTTCGACTGGGATGTTGTAGCAGAGCAGATCTTCTCAATTTATGAGATGGCCCTGGTCGGTGGCCAAGAGATCACACTTTCATCAGAGAATCGTGGGTGGAATCGCTTTCTTTCTAAGGATGGTGATAAAAAATGAAAACAACCATTTTTGTTCTCTTTCTTTTACTGAGCATTCTTTGGTACTTATCTTTCTTAGCTACGCGTCTAGATCGGCTCCATCACCGTGTTGAAACAAGTTGGGCAAATCTAGATGGTTTGCTGCAAAGGAGAGCGGCGATTGCACTTGAAATTGCGCGAAGTGAATCATGTGATCCAGCATCATCGCTACTCCTAACATCTGCGGCCTACCAAGCGCGCGAGGCCAGTGTTCAAGAGCGCTCATCGGCTGAGATGGCACTCTCTGGAGCCTTGGGTTTATTGACTGTGGATGGCCACATGCATGCAGGAGGTGCAGAGCAATCACTTTTTGAAGAGTTGCGATTGTTGAGTGCAAAAATTCAAGTCGCAATTGCAATTCATACCGATGCAGTTTCCTCAACGCAGATGGTTCGAAAGAAATCTGCAATCCGATTTTTTCGACTTGCTGGTACGGCTCCACTGCCAGTCACATACGAGTTTGAGTCCGATGCGCTCTAGAAACCTCATTCTTATAACACTCATGGTCTTACTTCTGAGTGGCTGTGCAACGTTGGCCCAGACATTCACAACGTTGATTCCAAAGGCTGTCGAAAAAAACGTATTGAGTGGTCGGGAAGGTGTTAACGGACCCGTGCTCGTTGTAAAGATCGACGATACAAATAGTGCACATCCCCAGATAGGTCTAGAAGATGCCGATGTTGTTTATATCGAACAGGTAGAGGGCGGGCTAACGCGTATCGCCGCGGTTTTCTCCTCCGTGATTCCCATGCGTATTGGACCTGTGCGAAGCGCTCGAATCTCCGATATTGAAATAATGAGTCAATACGGACGAGTTGCATTTGCATATAGCGGTGCGCAGAAGAAACTCTTACCATTAATCGCTGCAGCTAATCTACAAAACTTAGGTGCACAGGCACAGTCACCAACTATTTACACCACCGATCCAGCGCGAAAGCAGCCATTTGCCATGGTGCTTCGAGCAGATCTTCTGATGCAAAAGATCATTGATAAGGCTTATGTAATCGATTCGGCACGAACTGTCGGCTGGAGCTTTGGCGATATTAAATCCGTAGGAGTTCCTATTGAACGCGTTGTCCTCCACTGGCCCGCTGCAACCTATAGCGCAATTTGGTCTGGCAGTGAGAGCCGCTGGCACTTAACGCACAACAATGAACCAGATCTATCTGAAACCGGTAAAACACTTGGACCCACAACATTAGTGATTCAGATGGTATCGATCACACCCTCGAGTTATAGCGATAAGTTTGGAGGAAACACTCCATTTTCAAATACCGTTGGCACAGGC
This sequence comes from Actinomycetota bacterium, assembly GCA_947477185.1. Taxonomy (GTDB): domain Bacteria; phylum Actinomycetota; class Actinomycetes; order Nanopelagicales; family Nanopelagicaceae; genus Planktophila. The sequence continues at coordinate 2,847 of CANJTH010000025.1, read as the reverse complement.
ACTGGCTACATCTTGCGTGATGGCAAGAGCTATACAGCGACGTGGAGCCGTCCAACGGCCGATGTGGGAACAAGCTGGACGGCCTTAGATGGCAGTGAGATCACATTCGCCCCTGGCCAAGTCTGGGTTGCACTCATTGATACAGAACCTGATTTCACGCTGATAACTGCGAGCGCGAAGGCCTCAACAACAAAGTAGGATATCCCTCTAACTAACGACGAAGTACATGGGAGAACGGTAATGGCGCAAGAAACAGGAACTGGTCGAGTAAAGCGTGGCATGGCTGAGATGCTCAAAGGTGGAGTCATCATGGATGTCGTTAACGCTGAACAGGCAAAGATCGCCGAGGATGCTGGCGCAGTTGCTGTGATGGCGCTAGAGCGCGTACCTGCAGACATTCGCGCCCAAGGCGGCGTTGCTCGCATGTCAGATCCTGACATGATTGAAAAGATTAAGGCGGCAGTGTCCATTCCTGTCATGGCTAAAGCGCGTATCGGACACTTTGTTGAGGCTCAGGTTTTGCAGTCACTCGGAGTTGACTACATAGATGAATCTGAAGTTCTTACACCTGCTGATTACAAAAACCATATCGATAAATGGAACTTCACTGTTCCATTTGTATGTGGTGCAACAAATCTCGGCGAAGCACTGAGGCGCATAAACGAAGGCGCTGCAATGATTCGCTCAAAGGGTGAGGCCGGTACTGGCGATGTTTCAAATGCAATGCAGCACATGCGTGAAATTAATGGAGAGATTCGTCGCCTGTCATCACTTCGCGAAGATGAGTTATATGTTGCCGCAAAAGAGTTGCAAGCACCATATGAGTTAGTTAAAGAGGTCGCCCAAAAAGGCAAACTCCCAGTTGTTCTCTTTACCGCCGGTGGAATCGCCACTCCTGCAGATGCTGCGCTAATGATGAGTATGGGCGCAGATGGAGTATTCATCGGCTCTGGAATCTTCAAATCAGGTAACCCTGCCCAACGCGCCGCCGCATGTGTACGTGCAACGACTTTCTGGGATGACCCAAAGGTTATCGCCGATGCATCTCGCGGCCTCGGCGAGGCAATGGTAGGTATTAACGTCGCTGATCTTCCAGCACCACATCGTCTTGCAGAGCGTGGCTGGTAGTAAGTAGGCGCTATGAAGGTCGGAGTACTTGCACTACAGGGCGATGTTCGCGAGCACGTTAGCGCGCTCATTGCTTGCGGTGTTTATCCGACAACCATTCGCCGCCGGGCCGAGTTAGATGCCGTTGAGGCACTTGTGATTCCAGGGGGTGAATCAACGACTATCTCCCAATTAGCCAAGAGCTTTGCTCTATTCCAACCAATCCGTGATCGAATCTTGCATGGAATGCCCGTCTATGGCTCATGCGCCGGAATGATTTTGTTAGCCGATCACATTCTTGATGCCAAAGCCGATCAAGAAAGCTTTGGTGGCCTCGATATTACGGTTCGCCGTAATGCATTTGGTCGTCAGGTTGATTCATTTGAATCCGATATTGCCTTTAACGATGGAACAGCAACGCCAGTGCGTGCAGTATTTATTCGTGCTCCATGGGTGGAAAAGGTTGGTAGTGGAATTGAAATTTTGGCAGAGGTAGATTCACATCCAGTGGCGGTGCGTTCTAAGAGTATTTTGGCAACATCTTTTCATCCAGAGCTCACGGGGGATCATCGCATTCACCGCTACTTTATTGAGGAAGTAGCACGAGGCGCACTTCAACAGGTACAGTAGTTCGAATTAATACAAAGGGGCAAAGGGGTTAAGTAATGTCTGGCCATTCCAAATGGGCGACGACTAAGCACAAGAAGGCGATCATTGATAGCCGCCGTGCAAAGGTATTCGCAAAACAGATTCGTGCAATCGAAGTCGCCGCGCGCAACGGTGGCGCCGATCTCGAAGGCAACCCAACTTTATTTGATGCAATAACGAAGGCAAAAAAATCTTCGATGCCGGCCGACAATATCGAGCGTGCGGTCAAGCGTGGTGCAGGACTCGAGCTTGGCGCAGCCGACTATCAAACAATTATGTATGAGGGTTATGGTCCCAACGGTGTTGCAATCATGATCGAGTGTCTGACCGATAATCGCAATAGATCTTCCTCGGAAGTTCGTGTTGCAGTCACTCGTAACGGTGGAACTATGGCCGATCCAGGCTCAGTTGCCTATCTCTTTAACCGAAAAGGCGTTGTCATCGTAAAAAAAATAGATGGAGTTACAGAAGATTCGATTCTAGAAGCGGTGCTCGATGCTGGCGCCGAAGAGGTAAATGACTTAGGTGAGGCCTTTGAAGTTGTGAGCGAATCCAGTGATTTAGTTCCGGTGCGTACAGCACTTCAAGGCGCTGGAATCGATTACGAATCTGCCGACTCTTCCTTCCTTCCTTCAATGCACATACAACTAGATACCGATGGGGCCAAGAAGGTTTTCGAACTCATCGATGCAATAGAAGAGCTCGATGATGTGCAGAACGTCTTTAGTAACTTTGATGTATCAGATGAAGTTATGGCGAGCCTGGATTAAATTCTCGGTAAAAACCTTAGGCTAGATTCCTTGTCAGGCGGTGGAGTTAGGGTGGTGCGATGCGAGTTTTGGGAATTGATCCAGGCTTAACGCGCTGTGGCATCGGCATCGTTGAAGGCTCCGTGGGCAAACCACTCTCGATGGTGGGTGTCGGAGTCATTCTCACCCCCAGTGATCTCGCCCTTGAATCGCGCTTACTTGAATTAGATAGAGCGATTAATGAATGGGTTTCAATCTGGAACCCAGATGTTATTGCAGTAGAGCGCGTATTTGCTCAACACAATGTTCGCACCGTTATGGGTACGGGACAGGCTGCAGGTAT